>NZ_JBNWBW010000003.1:0-348192 GCF_053522725.1 Agrobacterium sp. 16-172Ci | reverse complement strand
CGTCGCAACCATGCGAAAGCTTCTGACAATGCTCAACGCCATCATCAGAGACAACAAACCATGGCAAAACGCTTGACATCAAAGACAGTCGCTCATCCCGCTGCCGCGACCTTCTCCCCGGCGGGGAGAAGAAACAAGCGGCACGCGCTCGATCCCACGCAAGACTATCTTGTTCAGAAAACTCAGCCGTTCCGCCCGATCTTCTGCAGGCCTTCCTGGATCATGATGTCGGAATAAACGCGGTTGCGGCCATTCGCCTTGGCGAGATAGAGCAGCTGGTCCGCTGCATTCAGCTGGTTGTCGAAGGGCTCGCCCTTTTCGATCTCCACGACGCCGAGCGAAATCGTCAGGGCGAGGCTGCTACCGCTCAGCTGCCGGCCGTTCTTTTCCACTTGCCCGCGCAGATCCTCGCAGAACTGATAGGCGGCGTGCGCATCCAGCCCGCGCAGGAACACGGCAAACTCCTCGCCGCCCAGGCGGGCGGGAATGTGGCGTTGCTCGTCACACATGTCATGCAGCAGTTCGGCCAGCTTTTTCAGCGCCCTGTCGCCGGCATCGTGGCCCAGCGTGTCGTTGATCTTCTTGAAATGGTCGATGTCGAGAATGGCAATGGCGCCGCTCTCGTCATTGCCGTTGATGACATCCATCAGCGCCCGCGTGCGCTCGAAGAAGGAGCGGCGGTTCGGCAGGCCGGTAAGGTGGTCGCGTTCGGCCAGTTCGCGCAGGCGTTTGAGCTGCTTCAACGTCTCGATATTGTTATCGATACGGCACTGCAATTCTTCCGGCACGAAGGGGCGGTAGACGAAATCCGAGGCGCCAGCCTTCAGGAAGCTTGCCGAAAGCAACCGGTCTGTGGAGGACGATATGCCGATCACCCGCAAATCTTCGGATGAGCGGCTGTCGCAGATGCGGCGCGTCAACTCATAACCGTCCATGTCAGGCATATGATAATCGGTGATGACGAGCTGGATCGTCGGGTTCTGCGACAGGATTTCCAGCGCCTGCTTGCCGGAGTGGGCCTCGCTGACCCTAAAATTTTGCCGCTCCAGAATTTCCACGAGGCCGGACCGTGCCGCGCGCACATCATCGACCACAAGAACGGAGAATAGCTTGTTGTTCAAAATCCGCTGGACGGTTCTGACGACCGCATCGACGGTGCGATGACCGTCCTTGACGATGTAATCGATGATCTTCTTTTCGGCGTAGCGCTTGCGCGCCTCCTCATCCACCGTGGCGGTGAAAACGATGGCCGGCACCTTGCGCTCGGATAGAAGGGCGAGAATCTCGCCCTTCGGCGCATCGGGCAGGTTGAGACCCGTCAGCGCCAGCGTGAAACTATGGGCCTGCATGAGGGTATCGGCCGCGGCCATGCTGTCGCAATGGACGACCTCGGCCTCCGTTTCTTCCGAAAGCCGCGTCTTCAGCAGCATGGAAAGAGCAACGGAATCTTCAATCAGAAGGATTTTATCCTGCATGGCCGTCCCAAGCCCCCCTGGCCTGTCTTCACAATCTTTCCTCAACGCCGAATACTCGTCATCCGCGTGTCTGCGGATTCGAAATCCAGCTTATGCATTGTTGTGGAAAAAAATGCGGAATAGAAAAGTTCTTTTGTATTCACTAATCTATACGTCGGTGTTCGTATAGCCTTCTTGTGGAAGGCGAGATTTTTACTACACTTTCGTTGCAGCTTCGTTACAGAAGGTCGCGGATTTTATGAAAGACTGACGCTCTGCAGTTTAGCGGCAGTGCTTGAAACAAAAACGGCGCCCGGAAAAGGCGCCGCGTGATTGTCGATTTTCCGTTGGGAACGTTCCGTTTTCCGGACAGTCCGCAAAATTCGAAAAATCAAAAAACCGAATATTTTCAGGCGGTTTTGGCGGCAGGTTTACGCTTCAGCATCAGGGCTGCGGCCGCAACGGCCTTCAGTCCGAGCGGGCGGTAGTGGCTGTTGAGGTCGGGCTTCGCCTGCGGCTGCGCCTTCGTCTCGTTCGTCATTTCTCTCTCTCCACAATTCACGCCAATCGCCGTTGCGATGCGTGTGAGCCACTTCTTTCGCGGCTAATCTTGACGGATTCGAGGCGAAGAAAAACGAAGCCGGCTTTTCAGGCTGCGACATTTTGCGTCACATCCTGCGCCGGCTTGTGCGAGAAAAAATAAACCTGCGGTTTTAAATACCGCGATCGAGGCCGTTGCCGCCATTGGCATCGTCATGCCCGTCTTCCTCGATGGTCAGCGTGCCGTAGCGGCGATGCCAGAGGCGGGCGCTGATGGGAATGAAGACGAGATAGGCGGCAACCGTCAGAACCAGTACTTCCCAGGTGAAGCTCATGAGCATCGCTACATAAAGCACGACTACGAGGATCATCGGCAGCACCAGATCGCGGCGAATGCGGCTGGTGCCGGATTTGCCCGACCAGACCGGCAGGCGGCTGATGAGGAGGTAACCGATCAGCACGGTATAGGCGGCGGCGACATAGGCGAAGGGCTTGTCCGGCTCGACGCCGAGGAAGCCGAGATAAACCGGCAGCAGCACCAGCATGGCGCCCATCGGGGCGGGAACGCCCACGAAGAACTCATTCTGCCAGGGCGCCTTCACGGGCCGCTCGATCATGACGTTGAAGCGCGCCAGACGCAGGCCGGCGGCGATGACGTAAATGAGGGCGGCGATCCAGCCGATGGAGCGTGCCTGATCGAGAAGGTAGGCATAGACCACCAGCGCAGGCGCGACGCCGAAATTGACGATATCGGCCAGCGAGTCCATCTGCTCGCCGAATTTGGACGTCGCTTTCATCATGCGGGCGATGCGCCCGTCTATGCCGTCGAGGAAGGCGGCGAGCAGCACCATGCCGACGGCCAGCTCGAAGCGACCCTCGATGGCGAGACGCACGCCGCTCAGGCCCGCACAGATGGCCAGAACGGTGATGAGATTGGGAACGACGAGGCGAAAGGGAATTTCCCTCAGCCGCGGTCCACGGCCGCTGTCGCTGCGGCCCTCGGGTTTGCCGTTCTGTTGCGACTCGGCGATCGGCGTTTCCATGCGCATGCCCTTCCTGTTTCCGTCAGCCGCGGCGGCTGACGACCGGACCCTTGGCGGAGCCGAATTCGGCGAGCACGGTTTCACCGGCAATCGCCGTCTGGCCGACCGATACACGCGGCTCGAAACCTGCGGGAAGGAAGATATCGAGGCGCGAACCGAAACGGATAAGACCGAAACGCTCACCGGCATCGACTGGTTCATTCGGCTTTACCCAGCAGACGATGCGGCGTGCAACCATGCCGGCGATCTGCACCACGCCGACCTTGCCGTGCGATGTCTCGATGACGAGGCCGTTGCGCTCATTGTCTTCGGAAGCCTTGTCCACTTCGGCATTGAGGAAGAGGCCGGGACGGTAGGCGACATTGACGATACGGCCGCGTACCGGCGAACGGTTCACATGGCAGTTGAACACGTTCATGAACACCGAGATGCGCACCAGCGGCTCCTTGCCGAGTTCCAGCTCCAGCGGCGGAACGACGCTCTGCACGGCGGAAACCTTCCCATCGGCCGGGCTGATGATGAGGTCGTCATCCTGCGGCGTGACGCGCTCGGGATCGCGGAAGAAATAGGCGCACCAGGCCGTCAGCACCAGACCGACCCAGAACAGCGGTTCGGCGATCCAGCCGAGCACCAGCGATGCGACGAAGAAGGCCGCCACAAAGACATAACCTTCCTTGTGGATCGGTACGATGGTGTTGCGAATGGTGTCGAACAGATTCATGAGATTCCTTGCTCCGGTTTCCGTCTGTCGCGTCTATATGGTCGCGATACGACACGATCCAAACGGCAATGCGACAAATTTTGCCTAGCTGGTTACAGCCAAAAAGGCCGCCCGGCAATGGTGGGGTGCGCCCGTTGGCCCTGTTACCCCGGGGTACAGCCATCAATGGGCGGGTTCCCCGCGGTCGATGACACCCAGATCGTCGGTTTCACGCACATGGCGCAGCATTTCCTCGGCGCGGATCGCCTCGCGCTGGCGGCTCCACATCGAGGCGTAGAGGCCGTTCTGCCCCATCAGCGAGCTGTGCGTGCCGCGTTCGGCGATCTGCCCGTCCTTCAATACGATGATCTCATCCGCGCCGATGACGGTGGAAAGGCGGTGGGCGATAACCAGCGTCGTGCGGTTTTTCGAGACGATGTCGAGCGCGCTCTGGATTTCCTGTTCCGTATGCGTATCAAGCGCCGAAGTCGCCTCGTCGAGAATGAGGATCGGCGGCGCCTTGAGGATCGTGCGGGCAATCGCCACGCGCTGTTTTTCCCCGCCGGAAAGCTTCAGGCCGCGTTCGCCGACCATGGTGGCATAACCCTCCGGCAGCTTGCCGATGAAGGCGCTGATCTGCGCCGCATCCGCGGCCGCCCTCAGTTCCTCGTCGGTGGCTGAGGGACGGCCATAACGGATGTTGTAGGCGAGCGTGTCGTTAAAAAGCACCGTGTCCTGCGGCACCATGCCGATCACCGAGCGCAGGCTCTTCTGCGTCACATCGCGAATATCCTGCCCGTCGACGGTGACGGAGCCTTCCTGAATATCGTAGAAACGATAAAGCAGCCGCGAGATCGTCGATTTTCCCGCACCCGAAGGGCCGACGATGGCCACCGTCTTGCCGGCCGGCACGTCGAAGGAAACGCCCTTTAGGATCGGTCTTTCGGGGTCATAGGCGAAATGCACGTCGCGGAAGGAAATCGCGCCGGGTCCGGCTGCGAGCGGTTTCGCATCCGGCCTGTCGGTGACTTCCGCCTCCACCTCCAGAAGATCGAACATCTGTTCGATGTCGGTCAGGCCCTGGCGGATTTCGCGATAGACGAAACCGATGAAATTGAGCGGCACAGAAAGCTGCAACAACAGCGCATTGACGAAGACGAAATCGCCGATGGTCTGTTCGCCGCGCTGCACGGCAAGCGCCGACATTACCATCATGACGGTGGAGCCGATGCCGAAGATCACGCCCTGGCCGAAGTTCAGCCAGCCGAGCGAGGTCCAGATCGAGATCGCCGATTTTTCGTAACGCTCCATGGCGACGTCGAAACGCCGCGCCTCCATCTCCTCATTGCCGAAATATTTGACGGTTTCGAAATTCAGAAGCGAGTCGATCGCCTTGGTATTGGCGTCTGTGTCGCTGTCGTTCATGGCGCGGCGAATGCCGATACGCCAGTTGCTGGCCCGCACGGTGAACCAGATATAGGCCCAGACCGTGATGACCGTGACGAGCACATAGGAAAAACCGTAGGAGGCCCAGAAAATGATCGCCGTCAGCAGGAATTCGATAAAGGTCGGCGCGGTGTTGAGAATGGTAAAGCGGACAATGGTTTCGATGCCCTTGGTGCCACGCTCGATGACCCGCGACAGTCCGCCGGTCTTGCGCTCCAGATGGAACCGCAAAGAAAGCCGGTGCATGTGCACGAAGGTCCTGTAAGCGAGCTGACGCACCGCATGCTGGCCGACGCTGGCGAAAAGCGAATCGCGCAGCTGGTTGAGCCCGACCTGGATCAGCCGCGTCAGATTATAGGCGATCACCAGCGCGACGGCGCCGAGCAGGAAGGCGGGAACAAGCCCGGCCATATCCAGCCGGCCGTTCAGCGCATCGGTCGCCCATTTGAAGAAATAGGGAACGGAGATCAGCACCAGCTTGGCGACGATCAGGTACACGGTGGCCCAGATCACCCGCATCTTCAGGTCCCACCGCCCTTCCGGCCACATATACGGCCAGAGATTGATCAGCGTCTGGGTGGGATTGCTGGAATCCGCCGAAATGGTTTTTTTCTTCGTGGCCATCATTCGCTCCGGTCACTGCCGGAAGCCGACAGCAGGGCGGCGGCTTTGGTCAAGCCGCCGCGCGTGTCACAGATAGGGTCGTTGCGGGTTCACCGCAACGCTTCAAATGCTCAGGAGCCGCTCTTCAGCCGCTTGCGGTGAAGTTCTTCCGCATTCGGCAGCGCCTCTTTCGGCACGCCGAAAATCTGGCCGGGCTCGATCAGATCGGGGTTTTTGATCTGATCTTCGTTGGCGAGGTAGATCGTGGTGTAACGCACGCCCTGACCATAAACGCGACGGGAAATCTGCCACAGCGTATCGCCACGGCGGATGATGACGCTGTTCTGGCTCTCGGCTAGCGGCGCCTGCTCGAAGGTCTGCGGGCCGGCGGGCGCCTGTGGCGCGGGAGCGGCGGGTGCCGTGATGTGGAGTTCGGCAAGGCGGCTTGCCAGCGAGGCGATGCCCTTGCCGATTGCCGCCACATCGTTCGGCCATGCTTCAACCGATGTCAGCAACTGACGCGCTTTGGCGGTAATATCGCCCGCAAAAGCGGTGAAGGCGGGTTCGGTCGCGGCTGCGGTGCGGAATTCCGAAAGCGACTTGAGACCGATGACGACGGCGGAGCGGCCGGCAATGGCCTGATCGAGCGCCGGCGTGGCCTGATCCTTGTAAAGATTGGAAAGAATGCCGAAGGCCTTGGCGACATCGGCGCGCAGCTTTTCGAAAGCGGCGCGGTCGCTTGCCGTGCTCTGGTTTTCGGCAGGCGCCGTAGTCGTGGTTGCTGACGACGAAGCGGACGGCGTCTGCATGGCGACGGTTGCCTGATCGGTCTGCGGCCGCTCGAAGGGAACGCGCACACGCACCTTCGCGGTGCCGTCGGCATTCAGTTCCTCGACGGTGATGATATGGCTGCCGACGCTAAGATCGACATCACCTTCGACGACGAAATGGCCGGAGGCTTCCGTGATGCTCTTGCCGATTTCCCTGTCATCGACCAGCGCACGCACCGTTGAACCGGCAGGTGCGGAGCCCGCGACGAAAATCTTCGATCCCTCGAACTCGACGGCAGTGACCTGGACGCTCGATGTCAGCGGGGCCGCAGCGGACGGAGCCGCAGTACCGGCGAGCGGTGCGGAAGCGATGTTGGCGCTGGGCTCAGATGTTGCCGCAGGCTGCTGCGACGGCGCGGCTTGCGGCTGAAGCGCCGGCGGAGCCGCCTCCGGCATGGCCAGCACGCGGCTTGCCTTGCCGGGCTTGGAAACCATGGCCAGAAGCTCTCCCGCCTTGCCGTCAGGCACGGAAACCGTGGCTACTTCTTCGGATTGCGTCGCCTTGCCGCTGGCATCGGTCGAACGCAGCACCAGCTCGTGATCGCCCGGGGGAAGCGGATTGTCGAAAACGGCGGCGAAATCGCCGGTGCCGTCGATGGTCGTCTGGGCGACCACCTTGCCGTTGCTCAAGATTTCGAGCTTTGCGCCGGGCTGTGCCTTGCCGGCAATCACGGCCGAACCGTCCGGCTCGACACGCAGCACGTCGAAAGTCGGCGTGGCGGCAGACGATTGTGCCGCATCGGCGGGTGCTGCGGCCGGCTTTGCCGGTTCGGGCGCGCCATCGTCGGTGCCGGCGAAAACGCCTGCCAGACGGCGCACCTGTGCTGCCGCCGCCGCCGCATTGTCGGGCAGGCCGCGCAGGAACGCCGTGGTGCGTTCGGCGGCCGTGCGGGCGGTGGTGATGAGGCGCGACGTCGTTTCGTCCAGCGACTCTGGAATTTCGATATTCGTCAGTTCCTTGAGCGAGGTCTCGACCTTCTTGCGCGCCGCCGCGAAATCGGCGTCGGAGGGAACCTTGCTATCGGCGAAAAGCGTCGTCAGATCCTTGATCGACTGGGTAGCGGAAGCCGCCCGCCGCCCGACCTTGTCGGCGATATTGGCGGTTTCCTCGGCGGCGTCGGAGAGAATGTCGCCCGCCTTGTCTGCGCCCATTTCAACGCTGTTCTTCACGGCGTTGCCGGCCTCGTTGATGGCGTCGCCGATCGGTTTGCCGTCGTTTGAAATCCGCGGCAGGACGAAAAAGATCATGAGCAGGGACGCAACGCCCAGCACGATCAGCGCCAGCAAACCGGCCTTATTGTTTTTCATCCTGGAATCTCCGGGTATTTCAAGCTTTTCACACGAGTTGAGATTGCTAGCGTCTTACCTTGCGCCAGACAAGCGGCGAGTGGCCAAAAGGCCATATTTGCAAGGGATTTCCCAAATTTTCTTGACGTGCCGCATCGCACATAGTTCCTTCCCTTCATGACGGACAAAAATACAGCGATTCGATCCATCTGCGTTTATTGCGGCTCCCAGCCCGGACGTGATCCGGCCCATATGGAAGCGGGCCGCGCGCTTGGGAAATCCATTGCCGAAAACGGCATTCGCCTCGTCTATGGCGGCGGCACCAAGGGCATCATGGGCGCGGTTGCCAGCGGCGTTCTTTCCAATGGCGGCGAAGTGACCGGCATCATACCGGAATTTCTGGTCGATATGGAGGCGACGCGCCATTCTCTCGGACAATTGAACGAGCTTGTCATTACCAAGGACATGCATGAGCGCAAACATATGATGTTCGAGCGCTCCGATGCCTTCGTGACATTGCCTGGCGGTGTCGGCACGCTGGAGGAGATCGTCGAGATCATGACCTGGGCGCAGCTCGGCCGCCATGCCAAGCCGATGGTCTTTGCCAATATCAACGGTTTCTGGAACCCGATGCTGGAACTGGTGCAGCACATGCGCGATCAGGGTTTCATCCACCGGGCGCATCTTCTCAACCCGCTCGTCATCGACGAGGTGAAGGATATCGTGCCGGCCATCATCGACCGGGCGCTGGCGCAGCAGAAGCCGGAAGGCGATCCTTCGGTGATTTCCCGCCTCTAGGCCGGGATGGCGAAAAGCGTAAGCGGTTTTCGCCTTGAATCCCGGTCTGTTCATCCTGATCGGTGCGACGATTGTTAACGGCCGCCTCACGGCTCGTTACAATTTTAAATGTATATTAATACAGATTTAACGGCGGCATTGCTCCGCCCTCTCTTTTCATGGCCCCGCGACTGATCCTGTGCCAGCCTCAATAAGGCGTTGGTGTCGCGGAATTCGTTTCGCCGCCATGAGAGTGGGTGTCATCGGGAAATGATTGCTTTTGTGGTGCGGCTCAAAAGCCGGGCGCATTTTATTATTCAGAGAAATTCCGCGAAGGGCAGGGAGGCGCTCCTCGGTTCCGCCGCCCGCCGCAGGGTCGATGCGCGCATGAGGCTCGGCATCGTGATCGCCGTCTTCGCTGTCATCTATGGCGTCGTCGCCGCGCGTCTCGTGCAATACGGTCTTGCCGAACCCGTGGCGACCGCATGGATCAATACTGGCGTCAACGCCGTCGCCTCCCGGCCGGATATTGTCGATCGCAACGGCACGCTTCTGGCGACCGATCTCAACATGGTCTCGCTTTATGCGGATCCGCGCCGGATCGTCGATCCGGATGAGGTGGTGGAGAAACTCGCGACCGTCATTCCCAATCTCGACTGGCGTGAAACGCACCGCCGGTTGCGCTCGGACACCGGTTTTCAGTGGCTGCGACGGCAGCTGACACCCCGGCAGCAGGCGGATATTCTCAATCTCGGCATACCGGGCATCGGCTTCCGGCCGGAAAAGCGAAGGTTTTATCCGGGTGGCCCCACCGCTTCGCATATTATCGGCCACGTCAATGTCGACAATCAGGGGCTTGCCGGCATGGAGCGTTATCTCGACCAGCAGGGCCTGGCCGATCTGCGCGCCGTGGGTCTTGCCAGCGGCGCGCCGCTGGAGCCGGTGCGTCTCTCCATCGATCTCAGGGTACAGAACATCGTCCGCGAAGTGGTCGTGAAGGCGAAAAGCGCCTATCAGGCCGAAGCGGCAGGTTCAGTGATCCTCGATGTGGAGACGGGCGAGGTGCTGGCCATGGCCTCCGTGCCGGATTACGATCCGAACGAACCTTCCCGCACCCTTGCCGATGGCAGCATAGACAGGGAGTACGAAAAGGGCTGGTTCAACCGGATGAGCAACGCCACCTTCGAAATGGGCTCCACCTTCAAGAGTTTTACGCTCGCCATGGGGCTGGATGCCGGGGCGATCACACTGGGTTCGGTGGTGGATGCGTCGCGGCCGATCCGCATGGGCGGCTTCACCATCAAGGATTTCAAGGGCCGGAACCGGCCGCTCTCCATTCCGGAAGTGTTTCAATATTCATCGAATATCGGCACGGCGGCGGTGGCTGACAAGGTCGGGGTAGAAGGCCATCAGCAATTCCTGACGAAGCTCGGGCTGCTTACCAGAATGGACACGGAAATGCCGGGCGTCGCCACGCCCACCCAGCCGAGAAACTGGAAGAAGATCAATTCCGTCACCATCTCCTTCGGCCACGGCGTCGCCACCACCCCGTTGCAGACGGCGGTGGCCGCTGCCGCGCTGATCAATGGCGGCAACCTGATTTCGCCGACCTTCCTGCCACGTTCGAAAGAGGCCGCCGCATCGCTCGCGCGCACCGTCATCAACGACAGGACGAGCGCCGATATGCGCTACCTGTTCAACTGGAACGGCATCAAGGGTTCCGGCCGTGGCGCGCAGGTGGAAGGATTTCATGTGGGCGGCAAGACCGGAACCGCCGACAAGGTGATCAATGGCCGTTACGCCAAGGATATCAATTTCAACGCCTTCGTGGCCGGTTTTCCCATGCACAAGCCGAAATATGTCGTGCTGACGATGATCGACGCCCCGAGAACCGGCGTGAACGGCGGGCGCACGGCGGCCTCCACCGCAGCCCCGATGACACGCGAAATCATCGCCCAGACGGCGGGCCTTCTCGGCGTCAAACCGCGTTTCGGTTACGATGCCAACCCGCAATTGCTGGTGGATTATTGACGCCACCTCTCCTCATTCCCGTGATGAGCAAAGGAATGAGGGAAGCAGCCCGGATTAGCGCTTGAGCCGCAGCAGGCTGGAGCCGGTATAGATCGCCAGCGCCACCCAGATCATCGCAAAGGCGGCCATGCGCACCATGTCGAACGGCTCCTTGAAGACGAAGATGGCGATGAGGAAGATCATCGTCGGCGCGATATATTGCATGATGCCGATGGTCGACAGCCGCAGCAGTTTCGCGCCATTGCCATAGAGGATGAGCGGCACGGCCGTGATGAGCCCGCTTGTCGCCAGAAGCCAGGTATCGGCGGAATTGCCGCCCATGAAATGCGCCTGTCCGTTGAAGGCAAGCCAGATCATCACCAGCACGGCGGGGATGGATAAAAGCATGACTTCCAGCAGGAAGCCCTGCGTCGCGCCAATCGGCAAAGTCTTGCGGAAAAAGGCATAAAAACCCCAGGACACGGTGAGCGCGATGGACACCCAGGGCAGGCTGCCCGCATGCCAGGTGAGGATGGCCACCGCCAGCGCCACAAGACCGATGGCGGCGATCTGCGCCGGATAGAGCTTTTCCTTGAGAAGAACCGCGCCGAGGAAAATACTGAACAGCGGATTGATGAAGTAGCCAAGCGCGGCATCGAGCGCGCGGCCTGCCCCGATCGCCCAGATATAGACGCCCCAGTTGATGCTGATGAGGATGGCCGTCAGGCTGGCCATTGCCAGCATCTTGGGGGTTCTGAGCGCGGTTCTGATTTCCGCCGTGCGCCCGAGCGCAATCAGCACAACCGCCGCAATCGGCACCGACCAGACGACGCGATGGACGATGACCTCGATCGGCGAAATATGCGCAACCGCCTTCATGTAAAAGGGAAGAAACCCCCAGAGCAGATAAGCGGAAAGCGCGAAAGCAAAACCGCGCGCGCTGTCGCCGCCCTCCTGGGCCGGGAGCGATTTGTCGAGTGCCATGGGGAGTACCGCCAATTGTTCGGATAGCGTTTTATAACGGATCGCCACAGTGGCGGCCAATTCATTTCCGTGAAGGGTCCATGAGAAAAACTGCATGAATAAAAGGCGCGCTGCCCTTGAAATGGGCTGCCCCGCGACGGGAGGAGACGATTCACGCAGGAAGCCCCGCCTGAATCATTGTCTTATCCGGCCGTCGCAAGGCGCTGAAAGGACGGGTTATTTCCCGGCAAAACGGTCGTTGGCGCGGATCAGTTGGTCAAGAATGCCCGGCTCGCTCATCGCGTGTCCGGCCGCCTCGATGATGTGGAAATCCGCCTTCGGCCAGGCCTTGGCCAGCTGCCAGGCATATTTCAGCGGGCAGGGCATGTCATAACGCCCATGCACGATGACGCCGGGAATATCTTTCAGTTTGCCGGCGTCGCGCAGCAATTGGCCTTCCTCCAGCCAGCCGCCATTGACGAAGAAGTGGTTTTCGATGCGGGCGAAAGCGATGGCGTATTTATCCTCGCCAAAATCCTCGACCCGGTCGGGATCGCTGACGAGCGAGATGGTCGCCCCTTCCCACTGGCTCCATGCCTTGGCGCATTCGAGTTTCTTTGCCTCGTCGGTGCCGGTGAGATAGCGGTTATAGGCCTGCATCATCTCGCCGCGTTCGGCTTGCGGGATGGGCGCGATGAATTTTTCCCACCGATCCGGATACATTTCGGAAACGCCGAACTGGTAGTACCAGTCCAGTTCCGGTCTGGTAACGGTGTAGATGCCGCGCAAAACCAGTTCGCTGACGCGGTTCGGATGGGTCTCGGCATAGGCGAGCGCCAGCGTCGAGCCCCAGGAACCGCCGAAAACCAGCCATTTTTCGAAGCCGCAGAGTTCGCGCAGCCTTTCGATATCGGCAACGAGATGCCATGTGGTGTTGGCTTCAAGTTCGGCATGCGGCGTGGAGCGGCCGCAGCCGCGCTGATCGAACAGGATGACGTCGTAAAGGGCGGGATCGAAAACGCGGCGATGCGTGGGGTTCACCCCGCCGCCGGGGCCGCCATGCAGGAAAACCGCCGGTTTTCCACCGCGCGTGCCCACCCGTTCCCAATAAATCGTGTGGCCGTCCCCGACATCGAACATGCCGGTCTCGAAGGGTTCGATCTCGGGGTAAAGGCCGCGCAATTCTTCGGTCATGGGTCATCGTCCTTCGCTGGCCATTCGGCCGTATCATGGTCCGGGTGCTGGTAATTTTTCACCCGAGGGGGAGGGCTATCCGTTGCAGGTTCCGGCTCGACCGGCAAGCCATCGAGTGAGCTGAACCAGTGCATTTTACCGGCGAGATTGGATTGCGCCTCGGGCCTCACCCGCTGGGGTTCGTCCAGCGAACCGAGGGTGATATTGATGAAATCGGCGCCCGGCATGTCATAGAATAGCGGCGTGCCGCATCTGCCGCAGAAACCGCGACGCACGTGATCGGAAGACTGGAACCACGCTGCTTCGCCACGGGTCATTTCAAATTGCGTAAGCGCAGCTGCGGCAAGCGGCATGAAATAATTGCCCGATGCCTTCTGGCACATGCGGCAATGGCACAGATGCGGATAACGAAGACCGCCTTCTATCCGATAACGCACTGCGCCGCACTGGCATCCGCCGCTGAAACCCTCGGCCCCGCTCATGCGCGCTCGTCTTCCGGCGGCCAGACCTGCGTGTCGTGATCCGGGTGCTGATAGGAGGTGATCTCCGCCTCGTCCACGCCCTGTTCCACGGCCGGTTTGCCGAACAGCTGCTCGATCCAGGGCATGCGCTTGTGGAAATTGACCTGCACCTGCGGCTCGATCCGCTCGGGCTCATCGAAAGCGCCGATGGCGATCTCCACGCCGCCGGGATAATGATAGGTCAACGGCGTGCCGCATTTGTTGCAAAAACCGCGATGGATTTTTCCCGAAGATCGGAAGAGGGACGGCTGGCCGCGTGTCCAGGTCAAATGAGCCTGATCGGCGCTGACCAGCGCGCCGAAAAAATTGCCGAAATGTTTCTGGCACATGCGGCAATGGCAGATGGAGGCCCGGCCGAGCTTGCCCGCATGGAAACGCACGGCGCCGCACTGGCAACCGCCGGAAAATCCCGCTTCGCTCATCATCTGTTCTCCGGTGGCCAATTTTCGGTGTCGTGGTCGGGGTGCTGGTAGGAAACGAGATCGGCGAGGTAATCCACCTGCGTCAGGTCGTCCTCTGTGGCAACCGCAGGCAGCGTGTGAAGCGTGTCGACGAAATCGATCTTGCGTTCCACGCCCCACTGAATGGTCGGCGGCAACGCGGCGGGATCGTCAAAGGCCCCGGCCGCCACCGCCACACCGTCAGGCGCTTCATAAGTCAGCGGAGTTCCGCATTCAGGGCAGAAACCGCGCTTGACGACGCTGGAGGACTGGAAGCGTTTCGGCTCTCCCCGCGTCCATTCGAATTCCACGCCGCGCACCGAAACCAGCGGCGCGTAATAGGCCCCGAAAGCCTTCTGGCACATGCGGCAATGGCATATGGAACTGTCTTTCAGTTCACCGGAGGCGCGAAAACGGATCGCGCCGCACTGGCATCCGCCGGTATATGTCGTCATGGTCGGTCCTCCTTCACCATTCGGATAATGTGGAGACAGACATTGTCGATGTCTCCGAGGATATCCTCGTTCCAGAAACGGAGGACTGTCCAGCCAAGTTCCTCAAACGTGCGTGTTCTCTCTCGGTCATAGGCTGCCTCAGCGTCATCCGCGTGCTGAAACCCGTCCAGTTCGACAATGATCTTATGCGAGGGGCAAGCGAAATCAACGATATATCCGGCAACCGGCAGCTGGCGTCTGAAAGACAGGCCGTCAAGGCGGTGAGCGCGGACGGCGTTCCAGAACTTCAGTTCTGCGACGGTCATGGTCTTCCGCATCTGCCGGGCATACGCGCGGTGTTTTAGCTCGACCTTGGCATGGGGCACGGGATGCTCGCGGCTTGATGGGGGTGCGGCGAGATTGGAGCATGGCGTGGGTGAAAGCAAGGGCGTGTCGTGGGGCTTACCCCCCTCTGCCCTGCCGGGCATCTCCCCCTCAAGGGGGAGATCAGCAGGAGGCGCTACCTCAACTTCACTCTTAAGCGTTGAGATGGGCAAGACCGCGCCACAGATCGATCTCCCCCCTTGAGGGGGAGATGCCCGGCAGGGCAGAGGGGGGGTGAGCCTCGAATGCGGAGCCTACCGCTTCAACTCCCACGTCGTCGTCCGTTCCCCGGTCTCCTTGTCCTTCCCATCCTTCAGCTGAATACCCTTCTCGGAAAGCTCGTCACGCAAACGATCCGCTTCCGCAAAGTTCTTCGCCTTCAACATTTCCAGACGCAATTCCACCAGCGCATCGACGGCCGAAACGATGGCCTCGTCCATTTCCGCCTTCTTCGGCAGCACACCGAGCAGGGCAGCACTGGCCGCAAAGGCAGGCAGCCTGGATGGATCGGTGTTGGCAGCATGCGCCAGCGCATGCAGCGCCTGCACGGCGGCAACCGTGTTGAGATCGTCGGCAAGCGCTTCGAGCACGGTTTCATCCGGTGCAGCATTGGAGGCTTCCGCTGCTGGCCATTTGGCGAGCAGGCGTTCGGCCTCTTCCAGACGCTTCACCGAAAAATCGATCGGCTCGCGATAATGCGTCATCAGCATGGCAAGGCGCAGAACCTCGCCGGGCCATTTCCGGCCGCCGAATTTCTCCGTGTGCAGCAATTCGTAGATCGTCACGAAGTTGCCTTCGGACTTCGACATCTTGCGGCCTTCCACCTGCACGAAGCCGTTATGCATCCACACATTGGCCATGACATGCGTGCCGTTGGCGCAGCGCGATTGGGCGATTTCGTTCTCATGGTGCGGGAAGATGAGGTCGAGCCCGCCGCCATGAATATCGAAGACCTCGCCGAGGTAGCGACCGGCCATGGCCGAGCATTCGATATGCCAGCCCGGACGGCCACGGCCCCAGGGGCTTTCCCAGCCGGGCTCATTATCCGAGGACAGCTTCCACAGCACGAAATCGCCGGGGGTTTTCTTGTGGGCTTCCACCGCCACGCGCGCGCCGGCTTGCTGCTCGTCCAGCGGCCGCTTGGAAAGCTGGCCATAATCCGCCATCGAGCGGGTATCGAACAGCACCTCTCCGCCAGCCGTATAGGCATGGCCGCGGGCGATCAGCTTCTCGATGAGGTCGATCATTTCCGCGATGTAGTCGGTGGCGCGCGGTTCGACGGTCGGCGGAAGGCAGCCGAGCGTGGCCACATCCTCATGGAACTGGTCGGCGGTCTTTTTCGTCACCGCATGGATGGCGTCGTTCAGCGGCAGATGCGGATAATCCCTCAGCGCCCGCGCATTAATCTTGTCATCGAGATCGGTGATGTTGCGGGCATAGGTCACATGGTCTTCGCCAAAGACGTGGCGCAGCAGCCGGTAGAGAACATCGAAAACGATGACCGGGCGCGCATTGCCTATATGAGCAAAATCATAAACCGTCGGACCGCAGACATACATGCGCACATTGTCAGCGTCGATCGGTGCAAATTCCGCTTTTTCGCGTGTGAGTGTATTGTGAAATTTCAGGCGCAAGGACATGCGGCAGTTCCCTAAAGGCAGAATATTATCCTGGCCGGAACGTTTATCTTTCTTGACCTTGCGGGAGACGAAAACGATCTGGCCGGTGGCGAACCAGCAAAAAAAATCTCAGCAGCAGGTGCAGATCATCGTTCTCATATCTTGCTTTATGGCGCGGCGGTGCGGCCCGGTCAAGAGCAACCGTGGTGGCCAAACCGCCGCCCCGAGCGGAAAATATTCACTCTGGCTGACGGTAATCCACGAATTTTCCTTCGCGCACGACGAAGAGTTTACCGGTCTCTTTGAGATCGGGCGAGGCGAGCGGAAGAATGGCTGCGGCCACCTCAGATGGATGCGGCACGGTGGCCGGGTCTTCGCCGGGCATGGCCTGCGCGCGCATCGCCGTGCGCGTGGCGCCTGGATTGATGCTGTTGACGCGAAGCGCGCTCTTCTGCGTTTCCGCCGCCCAGGTGCGGGCCAGCGCTTCGACTGCCGCCTTGGAGGTGGAATAGACACCCCAGAAGGGGCGACAGCTATGGGCGGCGCCCGAGGACAGGATCAGCGCGCGGCCGGCATCCGACTTCAGAAGCAGCGGTTCGACCGAGCGGATCAGTCGCCAGGTGGCGGTGACGTTGATGTTCATGACCCTTTCGAAGACTTTCGCCTCGATATGGCCAACCGGCGAGATGACGCCGAGAACGCCGGCATTGGCGACGAGAATATCGAGCTTGCCCCAGCGCTCGAAGATATTCGCGCCCAGCGCATCGATGGCCTTCATGTCGGAGAGATCGAAGGGAACCAGCGTCGCCGTGCCGCCGACGGCCTTTATGGCGTCGTCCAGCTCCTCAAGGCCGCCCACCGTGCGGGCGCAGGCGATGACATGCGCCCCGGCCTTGGCGAGCTCCAGCGCCGTGAAATAGCCGATGCCGCGCGATGCGCCGGTAACGAGAGCGATGCGGCCCTTGAGATCGATAGTCGTCATTGTCTCCCCCGAAATGATTGCGCTTCCTTCTACGAAGCGCCGCTGGCTTTTCGCAAGCGATCATATCGTCGCATGCGATGACCTGAACAAAAGGCAAGAAAAAAGCGGCCACCGGAAGCCGGATGGCCGCTTGTGTGAGGCGTATCAGCCGTTGCTGGCCAGCATGGAAATCTTGCTGCCCATCGCCTCGCCATTCTGGTCGAGAAGGCGGGTCGGGTAATCGCCGGTGAAATAATGGTCCGTGAACTGCGGACGGGCCGGGTTGCGGTTTTCGCCGCCAACGGCGCGGTAAAGTCCGTCGATGGACAGGAAGGCCAGCGAATCGGCGCCGATATATTTCGCCATCGCCTCGACATCGGCATATTGGTTGGCGAGCAGCTTGTCTGCGTCCGGCGTGTCGATGCCGTAGAAGTCCGGATGGAAGATCATCGGGCTCGCAACGCGGATATGCACTTCCTTGGCGCCCGCCTCGCGGATCATCTGCACGATCTTCACCGAGGTCGTGCCGCGCACGATGGAATCATCCACCAGCACCACGCGCTTGCCCTCGATCATCGCCCGGTTGGCGGAATGCTTGAGCTTGACGCCGAAAGCGCGGATCTGCTGCGTCGGCTCGATGAAGGTACGGCCGACATAATGGTTGCGGATGATGCCGTATTCGAAAGGAATACCGCTTTCCTGCGCAAAACCGAGTGCTGCCGGCGTGCCGCCATCGGGAACCGGAACCACCACATCGGCTTCCAGCGGCGCTTCCTTGGCCAGGTTCATGCCCATATTCTTGCGCGTCGTATAGACGTTGCGGCCGCCGACGACGGAATCGGGGCGGGCGAAATAGACATATTCGAACAGGCAGAGACGCTCCGGCTGCGGCTTCGAAGGCTTGCGCGCATCGATGGTGATCGAACCGTCAGGCTGGATTTCGCAGATGATGACTTCGCCGTTCTCCACGTCACGAACGAACTTCGCACCGATGATATCGAGAGCGCAGGTTTCCGAGCAGAAGATCGGCTTGCCATCCAGCTCGCCCATGACCAGCGGGCGGATGCCGATCGGGTCACGCGCGGCAATAAGCTTGGTGCGCGTCATCGCCAGCATCGAATAACCGCCTTCCATCTGGCGGATGGCGTCGATGAAACGATCGGCGGTGGAGGAGTGGCGCGAGCGGGCGATGAGGTGAAGGACGACTTCGGTATCCGACGTCGACTGACAGATGGCGCCGGTGGCGATGATCTGGCGGCGAAGCGTCAGGCCGTTGGTGAAATTGCCGTTATGGGCAATGGAAATGCCGCCTTCTTCCAGTTCGGCAAACAGCGGCTGCACGTTGCGCATCGCAACTTCGCCCGTCGTCGAATAACGGGTGTGGCCAATGGCGATGGAGCCGGGCAGGCGGGCAAGGGTTGCCGGATCGGTATAATGATCGCCGACGAGGCCCATATGGCGTTCCTGATGGAAGCGCTTGCCATCGAAGGAGACGATGCCGGCTGCTTCCTGGCCACGATGCTGAAGCGCATGCAGGCCGAGAGCGGTCAGCGCCGAGGCGTCGGCATGGCCGAGAATGCCGAACACGCCGCATTCTTCATGCAGCGTGTCGCCATCGATCTCTTCCTTGAAAGTGGCCCCAGGGAACGGGGAATGCGAAAGCGGCTCAATCATCCGGCTTGCCCTTGCTCTCTACCGAGAAAAAAAGAAAGACCTCTCCGGTGAGTATTTCCCCCGGTCGGTCCGTCTGTGTCGTGCTTGATATTTAGCACAAATAGCGCGCCTTGCATGCATTGCAAGGCGCGACACTGTGTCAATTATTCGTTGCCGGCGGATTTGTTGCCGGCACATCTTCCGCAGGCGCCTGAGTGGCTGCCGGCTCCTGTGGTTTTCCGAGGATGCGGGCGCGGATCTGCGGTTCGATATCGTCAGGCAGAACCGCCTCCAGCTTGCCCACCAGCCCGTCGAGGAAGGGCTTGGACTTCGCCTGCGTCACCCATTCCGGCTGCGTCTTCACATCCACCAGCCAGTTCCAGAAGGCGACTGCGACGACAAGCAGCAGAATGCCGCGCGCCGCGCCGAACAGGAAACCGAGCGTGCGATCCAAAGCGCCGATGCGGCTGTCGATGATGAAATCGGCAATGCGCGAGGTGATGAAGGAAATCACGATCAGCGAGACGAGGAAGACCACGCCCGCAGAACCGGCAATGGCGATCTTGTCGTCATCGGTATAGTTGCGCGCATAGGGCAGCAGGACCGGATAGAGATAATAGGCAGCGGCGACCGAACCGCCCCAGCTCGCAATCGACAGAATCTCGCGTGAAAAACCGCGCACCATTGCAAGAAGGGCGGAGAAAAGAACAACGGCGATGACGATGCCGTCGAAAATTGTAATGGGCATATACCAACTCCGGAGGTGCGACGCCTTGTCAGACGCTGCCTTGCCAATTTTGCGATCCTCTTACACCACTGTTTCCCTTGGCGAAAGGATCAATATTCGTCGTCCTCAACCTGTTTGAACCGGTTGCCGGAGCCGGCGATGCGGGCCACGAGGTCCGGAAGGCTTTCGATTTCCGTCCAGCGCCCTTTGCCGCCTTTCGGCAATTCAGCCGAAGCAGAAGGCAGAAGTGCGGCGGAAAAGCCGAGTTTTTCAGCTTCTTTCAATCGCTGGCCCGTATGCGAAACCGGCCGAACCGCGCCCGACAGGCTGATTTCGCCGAAATAAACACAATCGGCGGGCAGGGCAAGACCGGCAAGCGATGAAACCAGCGCCGAGGCAATCGCCATATCGGCGGCCGGTTCGGAAATGCGGTAGCCGCCGGCGACATTCAGATAGACATCATGCTGGCCGAGCTTCACCCCGCAATGGGCCTCCAGCACGGCCAGAATCATGGCAAGCCGTGAACTGTCCCAGCCGACCACGGCGCGACGCGGCGTACCCAGCGAAGTGGCAGCGACCAGCGCCTGCACCTCGACAAGCACGGGTCGCGTGCCCTCGATGCCGGCAAAAACCGCAGCACCCGGCGACTTTTCGTTGCGTTCGCCGAGAAACAGTTCGGAGGGGTTGGAGACTTCCCGGAGGCCGCGATCCGACATTTCGAAAACACCGATTTCATCGGTCGGCCCGAAGCGATTCTTGACGGTGCGCAGGATGCGATGATGATGTCCGCGATCACCTTCGAAATAAAGCACGGCATCGACCATGTGCTCGACCACGCGCGGACCGGCAATCTGGCCTTCCTTGGTGACATGGCCGACGAGCACCATGGTCGCGCCGGTCTGCTTGGCGAAACGGATCATCGCCTGCACGCCGGTGCGCACCTGCGTCACCGTGCCGGGGGCGGAATCGGCCGTATCGCTCCACAGCGTCTGAATGGAATCGATGATGACAAGATCGGGCCGCTTGCCTTCGGATATCGTCGCCAGAATATCCTCGACATTGGTTTCCGCCGCCAGCAGCACATCGGTTTCCGCAGCCCCGAGACGCTGCGCGCGCAGGCGCACCTGCGCCACCGCCTCTTCGCCCGAGACATAGATGATGCGATGCCCGCGCCGCGAAAGAGCCGCTGCGGCCTGCATCAGCAACGTCGATTTGCCGATGCCCGGATCACCGCCGATCAGAACCGCCGAACCGCGCACGAAACCGCCGCCGGTCGCCCGGTCGAGTTCGCTGATGCCGGTCGGAATGCGCGGCGCTTCCTCGATCTCGCCGGAAAGCGAGGTGAGGGTGACAGGCCGACCCTTCTTGGGTGTCTTGCCCGGCCCGGAGCCGATGCCACCCATCGGATCCTCTTCGACGATGGTGTTCCACTCGCCGCAGCCTTCGCATTTTCCCGCCCAGCGGGTGTGAACCGTGCCGCAGTTCTGGCACACAAATTGGGTCTTGGCTTTGGCCATGTTATGTCAGTTTTCTTCTTGTTTGAAATGGTCGGCGGAGATGTCTTGGTGGCCGTGAAGCACGCGCAGCACATACATTTTATTATCATCGACAATGAAATAGATGCATCGCTCACGATAAGGGAAGGCCCGCAAATTCGGCGCGAAACTTCGAGGTACGCCCGTTATCCCATATCGCGCCAGCGAGATCATTTTGCCGTTGATGTCGTCTAGAAAGCGTCTGGCAGCAACGGGATTGAATTGGGCAATGTAATTATGATCGGCCAGAAGATCGTTCAGCGCCTGTGCGGTGACCACTAGACGCCTTCGCTTCATTCTGCTCCTCCGCCAGCTTCATAATGTGTGCAGTAAAATCATCTGCACTGGAGAACTCCATAACCCGTCCAGCCTCCACATCATCAAGCCCTTCCTGAATCAGTCGTTGAAGCTCTACAAGCTTGCCTTCCTTGCTGCCCAGCAAACGCAGACCCGCTGAGACGACCGAATCCGCGTCCTTAAAGACGCCCGCCGCCACCTGCTCCTCGATGAACTTCTCGTCCTGCTCGCTCAAATGGATTTCGGGCATTTCGATCTCCTTTTGTTCTCTTCTAGCACAGGTGACGGCAGCTTTCCAAGGGCTAAAGGCGCTGCTCAGTCGTCGGCCATCAGATATTGCCGTTCGTAACGCAGGCCAAGCCCCGTCAGCATCTCGTAACCGATGGTGCCGGCCGCCCGCGCGGTCTCGTCGACGGGCACGTTGGGACCGAAAAGCTCGATATAGTCGCCGGCACGGATGGCATTGGGCGGAACATCCGTCACGTCGAAAATGGTGAGGTCCATGGTCACGCGGCCGGCCACCGGCACCCTGTGGCCGTTGACGACGCCATAGGCGCCGCCGTGGCCCATTTCGCGCAGCGGAATGCCGGAACCGGAAAGCGAACGCTGATATCCATCCGCATAACCCACGGAAGCGATGGCAAGGCGGCTTGCGCGCTTCAGCAGAAAGGTGCCGCCATAACTCACGGTCTGGCCTTCGCCCGCTTCGCGAATCTGGATGATCCTCGCTTCGGCTGTGGCGACGGGACGCATGGGGTTCGCCATGCCGTTGACCGCTTCGCCGCCATAAAGGGCGATGCCGGGGCGGGTGAGGTCGAAATGATAGTCCGAGCCGAGAAAAATCCCGGCGGAAGCCGAGAGACTTGATTCGATGCCTTCGAAAGCGGCGCTAACCTTTCGGAATGATTCGAGCTGGACCCTGTTCATTGGCGAAGACGGGGTGTCTGCGCAGGCGAGATGCGACAGCACCAGAACCGGGTCGAAACTCGCCGGCCGCGTCACGTCGTCAGCCAGAAACAGCGCGTCGTCGAGCGGCAATCCGAGCCTGTTGAAACCGGTATCCACATGCAGCGCGCAGGGGTGATCGCCCCGCTCGGCAACCGTCGCCATCCAGAAGGAGAGCTGTTCTTCGGAGGCGAGAACCGGCACCAGATCGTTGTCGAAGACCTGACGTTCCTGCCCCTGCCAGATGCCGGAAAGCACGAAGATGCGCGCTTCCGGGGCATAGGAACGCAGGGTCGCGCCCTCTGCCACCGTCGCCACGAAGAAATCGCGCGCGCCGGCGTGGTAAAGCGTCGCTCCGCAATCCTCGATACCGAGACCGTAGGCATCGGCCTTGACCACCGCCGCCGTCCGCGCCCCCCCGGAACGCTTCTTCATGTCCCGCCAATTATCGGCGAGCGCGCCGAGATCGACGGTCAGCCTCAGCGGTGCGTGCTCGAAAATGTCGGTTTCGTTTTCGGGAAAGCTGTCTTCGAAGTCGTCTGTCATGCCATGCGTCCGGTTGATCTTGAACCGGTTTGGACCCTAGCACTTTTGTTCAAGACGGTAAGGATGGAATGTTTTAAACTCACGCTATGCACAATGTTTCGCAGGAACAGGCCATAGATGTCATGCCGATTGCGACGACGGAAACCACCCGTTTCTGGCGCGACAGGCGTTTTGGCGGCATGGAGTGCCTGAGCGCGACTTTTCTGACGCATGAATATTCGCCGCATGCGCATGATACCTTCTCGATCGGCGCAATCGAAAGCGGTTCGCAGATTTCCACCATTCAGGGCACCACCGAACAGACGGGGCCGGGGCATCTTTATCTCATCAATCCGGACGAGGTTCACGATGGCGCACCGGGCGGCGGCGGTTATCGTTATCGGATGATCTATCCCGATATCGTCTTGCTGCGCGATATTATCGAGGATGTGACGGGCAGGGCCTTTCACGGCACGCCCTCCTTTCCGAGATTTTTGCCCCGCGATCCGCAGATGGCGGCGGCTTTCCAGATGGCGCATCGGCGGCTGGAGGAGAAATCCGGCGCTCTGGAGGCGGATGAGGGCATGTTCTCGGTTCTCGCCGCCCTGTTCGGCAGGCACGGCAGCGCCATTATCCTGCCCGTCGAAACACGCGAGAAAACGGCGGTTTATACCGCCCGCGATTATCTTTCCGACAATTACGAGAGCGATATCGGCCTAGAGGAACTGGCCTCCATCGCTGGTCTCAGCCGTGCGCACCTCATTCGCGCTTTCAGGAAAGAGTTTCACATCACCCCGCATGCCTATCTGACGGATGTGCGCATCCGCAGGGCGCGCCGGCTTCTGCGCGCCGGCGAGATGCCGGCCGAGGTGGCAGCGATGTGCGGTTTTGCCGACCAGGCGCATTTCACCCGGCATTTCAAGGCCCGCACCGGTGTCACACCGGGGCAGTTTCGGGTAGCCTGAGTTCAAACCCCGCATTTCCGTTCGGAAATGCGGCAAAAGAAAAAGCGACGCTTCAGCAGAAAACCGCCTGACATCACTTTCGTTCAAGACCGAACAATGTCGCAAGCGTAATCCCTCTCTTTCGAAAGGGAGAATGCGATGTCCATATCGGGAAAAGGCACGGAATTCAGCGCGGGATTGCGGGCAGCCGCGCCGTTGCTGGTCGCCATGGTGCCCATCGGCGTGGTGTTCGGTGCGGTCGCCATCGGCAAGGGTCTGTCACCGCTCGAAGCCTCGCTAATGTCGCTGCTGGTCTTTGCCGGCGGTTCGCAATTCGTGGCGATGGATCTATGGACGCATCCGGCAAGCTGGAGCGCACTCGGCTTTGCGGCGCTGCTGGTCAATCTGCGCCATGTGCTGATGAGCGCCTCCATAGCCGGCAAGCTGGATGATTTCAGGGGCTGGCGCAAATATGCCGCCATGCTGGTGCTGACGGATGAATCCTGGGCATTGTCGGAATTTCGTGTCATTGCCGGACGGTTGACGGTGGGTTTCTTCACCGGTGCAGCGCTCTCGATCTATCTCGTCTGGAACCTTGCAACCCTTGCCGGCGCGCTGCTTGGCTCGGTGGTGGGGGACATGTCGGTCATCGGTCTGGATTTCGCCTTTCCCGCGGTCTTCATCGTGCTGCTCATGGGGTTCTGGAAGGGCAGGGAAACCGGCTTCGTGCTTCTGGCAAGCGCCGCTGCCGCCTGTCTCACCCACGCGCTGGTTCCCGGCGCCTGGTATATCGCCGCCGGCGCGCTGGCGGGTCTGGCCGTCGCCGCCTTTGGCCACGAGGAACAGGCGGAGCAGCCGGCATGACACTCGATCCGAATACGCTGCTGACAATCCTTGCCATGATGGCGGCAACCGTCGCGACGCGCCTTGGCGGCCTGTTGCTGGTCACTCATTTTACACTGACGCCACGCCTGAAAAAGGCGCTCGGCGTGGTGCCGCCCGCCGTCCTGATGGCCGTGGTGACACCGACGGCGCTCGCCAGTGGGCCGGCGGAAACCATCGCCTGCGCAATCACCGCCATCGCGGCGCTGCGCCTCAGCCTTCTGCCGGCCGCAACGCTCGGTGTTGCCGCCGTGGCGCTGCTACGCGGAATCGGATTGTAAAAAAATCCTGCCAAAGTCCTGAAAAGATTCCGGACTCTGCGTTCGAAATGCAACGGGCGCAGCGAGGGCAAAAATACATCACCCTCGCTGTGCTCCAGATCAATGTTCTTCGTACTGGCTGAAGCTCGGATCGGCCAGATCCGTAAAGCGGGTGAATTCGGACTGGAAGGCAAGCTTCACCGTGCCGGTCGGTCCGTGACGCTGCTTGGCGATGATGACGTCGGCCGTGCCTTTCACCTTGTCGAACAGCGCTTCCCATTCGGCATATTTGGGATCGGAAATATCGCGCGGCTCCATGTTCTTGACGTAATATTCCTCGCGGAACACGAAAAGCACCACGTCGGCGTCCTGCTCGATGGAGCCGGATTCACGCAGGTCGGAAAGCTGCGGGCGTTTGTCTTCGCGGCTTTCCACCGCACGGGAGAGCTGTGACAGCGCGATGATCGGAACGTTGAGTTCCTTTCCGAGCGCTTTCAGACCCGTGGTGATCTGGGTGATTTCCTGCACGCGGTTTTCGCCGCTTTTGCCGGAGCCGGTCATAAGCTGAACGTAGTCGACCACGAGAACGTCAAGGCCGCGCTGGCGCTTCAGGCGGCGGGCGCGGGCGGAAAGCTGGGCAATCGAGATACCACCGGTCTGGTCGATATAAAGCGGGACCTTCTGCATCATCTGGGAGCAGGCGACAAGCTTCTCGAAGTCAGCCTCGGTAATGTCACCGCGGCGGATTTTCGAGGAGGACACTTCGGTCTGCTCGGAAATGATACGGGTGGCGAGCTGTTCGGACGACATTTCGAGCGAGTAGAAGCCGACGACGCCGCCGTTCTTAGCCTTGTACGACCCGTCCGGCTGCACTTCCTGCTCATAGGATGCGGCGATATTGTAGGCGATGTTGGTCGCAAGCGAGGTCTTGCCCATACCCGGACGACCGGCAAGCACGATAAGGTCGGAACGCTGCAACCCGCCCATGCGGGCGTCGAGCGAATGAATGCCGGTGGAAATGCCGGAGAGATTGCCGTCGCGTTCGAAGGCCGCGCCCGCCATGTCGATCGCCAGCGCCACCGCATCGTTGAAGGACTGGAAACCGCCATCGTAACGGCCGGTTTCCGCCAGCTCGAACAGGCGGCGTTCGGTGTCTTCGATCTGCGCCTGCGGCGGCATGTCGAGCGGCGCGTCATAGGCGATGTTGACGACATCCTCGCCGATCTGGATCAGCGCGCGGCGCAGCGCCAGATCGTAGATCGCGCGACCGTAATCTTCCGCATTGATGATGGAGACGGCTTCCGCCGCAAGGCGCGCGAGGTACTGCGCCACCGTCAGATCTCCGATCTTGTCGTCGGCGGGCAGGAAGGTCTTGATCGTCACCGGATTGGCGGTTTTGCCCATGCGGATGATATCGCCCGCCACCTCGAAAATCTTGCGGTGCAGCGGTTCGTAAAGATGCACGGGCTTCAGAAAGTCCGACACGCGGTAATAGGCGTCGTTATTGACGAGGATGGCGCCGAGCAGCGCCTGTTCGGCCTCGATGTTGTTCGGCGCTTCGCGGTAATGCGGTTCCGCCGGTTGCGCGGGGGTGATCTTTCTCACAGCGTCGTTCATGGTTTGCGCGATCTCCCTTTGCCTTTGTCCTTGAACCTCGGGTTTGGCTTCCTGGGGCATGGCAGTCAATGATAATGTTGCAACACTCTATGGCAGGCTGACGTCCGCTCTGCGAAGCTCGATCACTTCTTCAGTTGTCCCCAGCAATCCACAGGCGGGTTGGGGACAAGGCGCCGGATCCTTCCGGCAAGGTGATTCGCTGCCATGAGTTTATCGCATGGCAGACCCGGCGTGAAAGAAACTTGAAAATCGTCAGTCTTACGAATAAATAGGCAGAAAATAAGTAGTGTGCTAATTATAAGGCTTGATGACATGTCCCGCGAGACCGACAAGGAACAGCTTCTGGATGAAGTCTCCGCTTTTACCCGCAAACTGCGCGCGTTTTTCGATGCGCGGGTGGGGGAGAGCGGGCTGACGCTTGCACGGGCGCGAGCGCTTTTTGCACTCTCGCGTCGTGGACCGCTGACGCAGACGGAGCTTGCCGAGGAAATGGAAATCGAAACGCCGACGCTGGTGCGGGTGCTCGATGGCATGGAGAAACAGAACCTCATCGAACGCCGTTCCGATGAGAACGACCGCCGCGCTAAACGCATCCACATGACGGCGGAAGGGGAGAAAACCTCCGAGACGGTGCAGGCGATGGCGAAGTCGCTGCGCTCCGAGATTGCCGCCGATATTTCTTCGCAGGAACTGGCCATGGCGCTCGATGTCATGCGCCGGCTTTCGGCCAATCTGCAACATCTGGCGGCGGGGAGGGCGCAGTCGTGAGTACCCCGGTGCCACAAACCGCAGATGAGGCCGCTGCCCGAAATGCTGAGGCGGTCTCCAAACCCGCCGACCTTCCGGAAGAGGCTGTGACGCCGATGAGTGCTTCGGGCGCGGCTGAAACAGTGACAGAGCCTGCCGCCGCCGCACCTCAGCCGGCCGAGCGGCCGCTATGGCTGCGGCTGTGTTTCATCTTCGCGGGCCTGTCGTTCTTCATTACCCAGGGTCTGGGCATGAACCTCGTCATGGCCAATATCTACCAGTTGCAGGGCGAGTTTTCCGCCACCGTGGCCGAGGTCGCCTGGCTCTCCGCCGCCTATATGGCGCCCTATGCCACCTTTTCCATCGCGCTGTTTAAGGTCCGGGCGCAATATGGCCTGCGGCCTTTCGCCGAAGTTTCGATTATCGTGTTTGTCGTCGCTTCCTGTCTCAACCTGTTCGTGACAGACCTGCATTCGGCAATCGTTATCCGTTTTGTCAGTGGCATGGCCGCCGCACCGATCTCGTCGCTCGGCTTTCTCTATATTCTGGAGGCCTTTCCGCCTGCGCGGAAATTCTCGCTCGGTTTCAGCATAGCGCTGACCGGCACGTTGCTGTCGGCGCCGCTCGCGCGCATCGTCTCGCCATCCCTCTTGGAAATCGACGGCTGGAATGCGCTCTATTCCATGGAAGTGGGATTCGCGCTGATCGCTTTCGCCATGATCTATGTGCTGAAAGTCACGCCGTCGCCGCGCGCGAAAGTTATCGAGCGCATGGATATTCTGAGCTATCTTCTGTTTGCAGGTGGTCTCGGCTGTCTGGCGGTCATGCTCACGCTCGGCCGGTTCTACTGGTGGTTCGAAACCTGGTGGCTGGGCGTCCTTCTGGCAACGTCGATCACACTTCTGACCCTCATGGCTTTCATCGAATTGCCGCGCAAGAACCCGCTGCTCGACCTGCGCTGGATTTTCTCGAAAACCAACCTGCACATTATTGCGGTCCTGCTCGTCTACCGCGCGGTTTCCTCCGAGCAATCCTCAACGGCGGTCAGCTTTTACCAGCAGCTCGGCCTGTTGAACGAACAGACGACGACACTTTATGCGCTTGTGCTTTTGGCGACCGTTCTCGGCGGTGCGGCCTGTGCGTGGCTGATGCTCACGAAATACGTCGATACCGCCCACGTGATTGCGCTGGCGCTGATCGCTGCCGGTTCGTTCATGGATAGCCAGTCCAACAATCTGACGAGGCCGGGTGAGATGTATCTCAGCCAGATGATGATTGCCTTTGGCGCGGCCATGTTCCTGCCGCCCGTCATGGCAAAGGGTTTTGCCGCCGCACTGGCCCGGGGTGCGCCCTATCTGGTGAATTTCATCACCATCTTCCTGTTTACCCAGATCACCGGATCGATGCTGATGACCGGCCTGCTCGGCAGTTTCGTGACGCTGCGGGAGAAATTCCACTCCAATATTCTGGTGGAAAATATCCTGCTCACCAATCCGATGGTCGCCCAGCGCGTCTCGCAGCTTTCCGGCGCTTACAGCCATGTCATCACCGATCCGGCATTGCTGAAGGCCGAAGGACTGTCGCTGCTTGGCCAGCAGGTCAGCAAGGAGGCCTATGTGCTTGCCTATAATGATACGTTCCTGCTGATCTCCGTCGTCTCTGCGCTGGCGCTGGCCGCGCTTTTGATCCACCTTGCATGGCTGCGCATCCGTCCTTTCCTTTTCCGGGAAGAAATCGATGCCGCACCGGCACCACAGTCTTGAACATTCCAAGAGTGACAAAATGCTGAAGAAGTTTTTTACCCCCGTTTCCATTCTCGTGCTGCTCGGCGGTCTCGCCGGCGTGGCGCTGGTGCTTTACGCCTGGCGGCTGCCGCCGTTCCTTTCCACCGTCGAAATGACCGACAACGCCTTCGTGCGCGGTTATGTCACGACGATGAGCCCGCAGGTGAGCGGCTATGTGGTGGACGTGCCGGTGAAGGATTATCAGGAGGTCAGCCAAGGCGCGCTGCTGGCGAAGATCGACGACCGCATCTACCGCCAGAAGCAGGCGCAGGCGGAAGCAACGCTCGATACGCAGAAAGCGGCGCTCGATAATTCCCGCCAGCAGGAAAATGCGGCCAATGCCAATATTCTTTCCAGCCAGGCGGCCGTCGACAGCGCGCAGGCCTCGCTGAAACAGGCGCAGCTCGCATCCGACCGTCAGGATAACCTGATCAAGAGCGGTGCGGGAACCTCCAGCCTTCAGGAAGAGGCCCATGCCGCCCTCGAAAAGGCGCGGGCGTCGCTTTCGCAGGCCAAGGCGGCGCTTGAGGTTTCGCGGCAGGATCTGCAAACCATCATCGTCAACCGCAGCTCGCTGCAGGCGGCCGTCGCCAATGCTGAAGCGGCCGTCGAGCTTGCCCGGATCGACCTTGCCAATACCGAAATCCACGCGCCCGTGGATGGCAGGCTCGGCGAAGTCGGCGTCCGCACCGGACAATATGTCACCGCCGGAACGCAACTGATGGCCGTCGTGCCGCATGATGTCTGGGTCATCGCCAATTTCAAGGAAACCCAGCTTGCGGGCATGCAGGTCGGCCAGCCGGTGACGATCGCCGTGGATGCGCTGCATCGCCGCAAGCTTACCGGCCATGTGGAACGGTTCTCGCCCGCCACCGGCTCAGAATTCGCCGTCATCAAGCCGGATAACGCGACGGGCAATTTCGTAAAGATCGCCCAGCGCCTCGGCGTGCGCATCGTGATCGATGCGGATCAGCCGCTGGCGGCGGAGCTTTCGCCGGGCATGTCGGTGGTGGTGCATGTGGATAAGAGCAAGGCGCCTGAGGGAGCGGAGACGGCGGAGAAGTAGTCGGGCGTGGAGTTTTCCGAGAGGCACCCCCCTCTGTCCTGCCGGACATCTCACCCTCAAGGGGGGAGATCGACTCGCGGTTAGGTCTCGCCCATCTCAACGTTTGCAAATGAAGTGGTGGTAGCGCTTCCTGCCGATCTCCCCCCTTGAGGGGGAGATGCCCGGCAGGGCAGAGGGGGGTATTCTTCCGCGTATTCAACCCAACAAAAAACCCCGGATGTTTCCATCCGGGGTTTTCCTTTGACCGTTAAGCCAAATCTTACTCGTCGTCGCCGTCGCGATCGGCTTCCGGATCGAAGAAGTCTTCCGGACGCAGCGCGTCTTCGTCAACGCCGTAGATGGCGTCAGCGGAGGTGAGGCTTTCGCCCTTGGCCTGACGCTCAGCTTCTTCAGCCGAACGGGCAACGTTCAGCTCAACCTGCAGCTCGACTTCGGCATGCAGGTGAAGGGTAACGTTGTGCAGGCCGATGGTCTTGATCGGCGTGTTCAGTTCAACCTGGTTACGGCCGATGTTGAAGCCTTCTGCGCCGAGGATTTCAACGACGTCGCGAGCGGCGACAGAGCCGTAGAGCTGGCCGGTTTCGCCAGCCGAACGGACGACGATGAAGGATTTGCCTTCCAGAGCCTCGGCAACCTTCTGGGCTTCCGACTTGCGCTCGAGGTTACGGGCTTCGAGCGTTGCGCGCTCGGTTTCGAAACGTGCCTTGTTGGCAGCGTTGGCGCGCAGCGCCTTGCCCTGCGGCAGCAGGAAGTTACGGGCGTAGCCGTCGCGAACCTTTACGGTTTCGCCCATCTGGCCGAGCTTGTTGATGCGTTCGAGAAGAATGACGTCCATCTTCTTGATCCTTTCTATGGTTTGGTTTCGTTCGTATTGTCGGTTTTCCGCGTCGGAGTAAGAGAGATCGTGCTGCGCACGTCGCTCAGGCCGAACACGAGAATGATGAACAGCGGAAAGACAAAGACCGCCGAGAGATATGCGAGAATGAGAACCGGCAGCCGCCAGTCCTTGCCGCGGGCGCGCTTGTGCAGCGAGGCGTAACCCGCCATCAGAAAGCCCGCGCCGAAGGTGCCGCAGATGACCGCGCCGACCATGGCCGCGACGCCGCCGAGGAACATGGCGACAATGCCGGCCAGAAAAATGAAGATGGCGTTGCGGTGCATGCGCAGCGCGGAAGCGATATCCTCACGCGGGCGAAGGCCCTTGCCGAAGGAGCCGACCACCCGGGTCGCGAAATAATAGGCCGCAAACAGAAGGATGACCCACAGGCCGCCCTGCACGATCGGCAGCATCAGCACCAGCAGCGATTTCGTCTGGGCGAGCGCCTCGGCATTGGGTTCGAACAGCGGTTCGCGGTTCTGCACCGAGGTCATCATGATATCGACCATGCGGGCGACCAGATCGGGGCCGTAACCGATCATCCAGCCGAGAATGACGACAGCGATGGAGACCAGAATGCACAGGTGCAGGACGATGCCGGAGAGCGGATACCAGGCGAGAAGATCGTCCGGGCCGCCGAGTTCGGAGGCCGGGCGTGCCAGATTGGCGAGATGCGAAAGCCAGCCCGCCGGGATCAGCGTGAAGATCGCGATGGTCAGCGCAAACAGCGGCGACATGACGAGAGCGCCGATGATGGCCGTGGTGATGATAGCGACGATGGCGGCGCGATTGCCCCAGCCCATGCCTGCGATCAGGATCGGCATGGCGGAACCGGCATAGAGCAGGAAGGAAAAGGACGACTGTGCCGTTGCGCCAAGCGTCAAAAACGCGGCGCATATGCCGGCGAGAACGCCGGTGATCAGCACTGTCTGGTTCAACTTTTGCACTTCGCTGTCCTGCTGAAACGAAAGCAGTTAGAGGATCGCTCCCTGGAGCCTCATCCCCAACATGGGTTTTATGGTATCGATCCGCGCCCAACGCGGAAGGATTTGGAAACCTTCAACCTACTGCTTAGAAGGCAGTAGCTTCGGGAGGAAAAAGCGAGGCCGCGCCAAGACGCAGCCTCGCTTCAATTCATTACGCTACGACGTAGGGCAGCAGGCCGAGGAAACGGGCGCGCTTGATCGCCTGGGCGAGTTCGCGCTGCTTCTTCTGGGAAACGGCCGTGATGCGGGACGGAACGATCTTGCCGCGCTCGGAAATGTAGCGCTGCAGCAGACGTACGTCCTTGTAGTCGATCTTCGGAGCGTTTGCGCCGGAGAAGGGGCACGTCTTGCGACGGCGGTGGAACGGGCGGCGTGCCTGGGAAGAGGATGCGTCAGCCATTGGTCAAAACTCCTTCTTATGCACGGTCTTCGCGCGGACGGCGCGGACGGTCTTCGCGGTCGCCGAAGCCACCTTCGCGCGGTGCGCGCGGGCCACGATCTTCACGCGGGCCACGGTCCGGACGGTCGCCATCGCGGCGCGGACGGTCATCACGGTCGCGCTTCTGCATCATTGCGGACGGGCCTTCTTCGTGGGCTTCGACGGCGATGGTCATGTAGCGAAGAACGTCTTCGTTGATGCGCATCTGGCGCTCGACTTCATGGATGGCGGCCGCCGGAGCGTCGATGTCCATGAGAGCGTAGTGAGCCTTGCGGTTCTTCTTGATGCGGTAGGTGAGGGACTTCAGACCCCAGTTCTCGATGCGTCCGACTTTGCCGCCGAACGATTCGATAACGCCCTTGTACTGCTCGACAAGTGCGTCGACCTGCTGGGCAGAAATATCCTGCCGGGCAAGGAAGATGTGTTCGTAAAGAGCCATTTAAGCTTTGCCTTTCTTGCGTTTCGTCCTTCACCCGGCAACGGCGCTAAGCCTCAACGACTGCTCTTGGGTAAGGCGGTAAGGCCTTAAAGCAAGAAAAGCGTTGTTCGAGACGGTCGAGAGCGGAGACACGGGAGGCCGGAAAAACCTTATGGTTCCTGCTGTTCCGTTACCGGAACCAGCCCTCCGTTCAGCCACCAGCCAATTGGACCGGATGTTGTGAACAGCGCGCTTATACGCAATTTTGCCCGGAATGCAAGGGCAAGCGGTGAAAAAGCGCGCTGTAAAGCCGTCAGATCGCCATCGGATATTGGCGATGGATCGCCGCAATCCCTTTTAGTACCTCTTCCGACAGCGTCACATCCGCAGCCGCAATATCCACCTTCAACTGTTCCATCGTCGTCGCGCCGATGATGGCCGAGGCCATGAACGGACGTGTCAGGCAGAAGGCTATGGCGAGCTTTGCCGGATCGATTCCATGCTGCGCGGCAAGCTCCAGATAGGCCTTGACTGGCGCTTCCTGGAGCGGCTGCAGGCGGCCACCTAGATCCTTGTTGATGGTTCCGCGCGATCCCGCCGGGCGCGCGCCGTTCTGGTATTTGCCGGTCAGAAGACCGGCCGCCAGCGGCGAATAGGCGAGCAGGCCGACATCCTCGTGATGGGCGACTTCCGCCATGTCGAGATCGAAACTGCGGTAGAGCAGGTTATATTCGTTCTGGATCGTGGCGACGCGCGGCAGGCCGTTGGCCTCGGCGATGTCGATATATTTCTGCGTGCCCCAGGCGCTCTCGTTGGAAAGGCCGATGGCGCGGATCTTGCCGGCCTTCACCAGTTCGCCGAGCGTTTCGAGCTTTTCGGTGATTTCGGCGAGCGTGCGCTGCTTTTCCTGGCCGGAGGCGTCGAAGCTCCAGACGCCGCGGAAATGATAGGTGCCGCGATTTGGCCAGTGAATCTGGTAGAGGTCGATATAGTCCGTCTTCAGGCGCTTGAGGCTGGTATCCACCGCCTCGCGGATGGCGGCGGCGTCGATATCGCGGCCGCCGCGAATATAATCGCGTCCTGAGCCAGCGACCTTGGTGGCGAGCACGACCTGATCTCGCTTGCCGGTCTTTTCGAACCATGTGCCGATATAGTCTTCCGTTCGGCCCTGGGTCTCGGCGGAAACGGGGGTGGTGGGGTAAAGTTCTGCCGTATCGAAGAAATTGACGCCGTTTTCGACGGCGTAATCCATCTGCGCATGCGCGTCGGCTTCGGTGTTCTGCGTGCCCCACGTCATCGTGCCGAGGCAGATTTCAGACACGGAAATATCCGTGCGGCCCAATAGTCTCTGTTTCATGGAAATGTCCCGGTGCTTGGCCAGATAGTTTGGAAGGTGGTGTGAAAGTAATGGGGAATTGCCGCAGTGCAAGAAAAAATATGATGAAAGATAAGGGGAAAACAGGACGGCAAAACCCCTGACATGGGCCTGCCATGGGGCTTCAAGCCTTGACTTCGCTGGCGGGAATGTGAATGGAAGTCCGAAAGAATAAAGGCAAGGCCAGACAAGAAGGACGACATCCCATGGGTATTGCATTCACATTTCCCGGACAGGGAAGCCAGGCCGTCGGCATGGGCAAGGAGCTGGCGGATACCTATCCGGAAGCGCGCGCCGTGTTTCAGGAAGTCGACGAGGCGCTCGACCAGAAGCTTTCCGATATCATGTGGAACGGCCCGGAAGAGACGCTGACGCTGACCGCCAACGCCCAGCCGGCGCTTATGGCGGTGTCTATGGCGGTCATGCGGGTTCTCGAAGCGCGCGGCTTCAAACTGTCCGATACGGTTTCTTATGTCGCCGGCCACTCGCTCGGCGAATATTCAGCGCTCTGTGCCGCCGGCACCTTTTCGGTTGCCGATACCGCCCGTCTTCTGCGCATCCGCGGCAACGCCATGCAGGCCGCCGTGCCGGTGGGCGAGGGCGCCATGGCGGCGATCATCGGGCTTGAGCATGACGCTGTTTCGGCAATTTGCGAAGAGGCGGCCATTCTCGGCATCTGCCAGATCGCCAACGACAATGGCGGCGGTCAGCTCGTCATCTCCGGCGGCAAGGTCGCCGTCGAGAAGGCTGCGGCGATCGCTTCCGAAAAGGGCGCCAAGCGCGCCATCATGCTGCCGGTTTCCGCACCCTTCCACTCTGCGCTGATGGCGCCGGCGGCGGAAGCCATGCGCGAGGCGCTGGCGGCCGTCGAAAAGCACAACCCGGTCGTGCCGGTCATCGCCAATGTGCGCGCCGCCCCCGTTTCCGATGCCAATGAGATCGCCGCGCTGCTGGTCGAGCAGGTGACGGGTCAGGTGCGCTGGCGCGAGACGGTGGAATGGTTTGCCGCCAACAATGTCACGCAGCTTTACGAGATCGGCTCCGGCAAGGTGCTGACGGGCCTTGCCCGCCGCATCGACAAGACGGTGAACGGCATTGCCGTCAACGGCGCTGCCGATATCGACCAGCTTCTTGCCACCCTCATCGGCTGAGACGGGATACTCCGGCTGCCGCATTCATCGGGCGCAACTGCGCTGAACATTTTCAGTCCGAAGCTCTAAAGAAGGAATAGGACATGTTTGATCTGACAGGCCGCAAGGCTCTCGTAACCGGCGCGACCGGCGGCATCGGCGAAGAAATCGCCCGTCTTCTGCACAGCCAGGGCGCAACCGTGGGCCTGCACGGCACCCGCGTTGAAAAGCTCGAAGCGCTGGCGGCGGAACTTGGCGAACGCGTCAAGATTTTCCCGGCCAACCTTGCCGACCGCGCCGAAGTAAAGGCGCTCGGCGAAAAGGCCGAAGCCGAGCTGGAAGGCGTCGATATCCTCGTCAACAATGCCGGTATCACCAAGGACGGCCTCTTCGTGCGCATGAGCGACGAGGACTGGGACAACGTCATCGAAGTGAACCTGACGGCGATGTTCCGCCTGACGCGCGAGCTGACGCATCCGATGATGCGCCGCCGTTTCGGCCGCATCATCAACATCACCTCCATCGTCGGCGTCACCGGTAACCCCGGCCAGGCCAACTACTGCGCCTCCAAGGCCGGCATGATCGGTTTTTCGAAGTCGCTGGCCCAGGAAATCGCCACCCGCAACGTCACCGTCAACTGCGTGGCTCCGGGCTTCATCGAAAGCGCGATGACCGGCAAGCTGAACGACAAGCAGAAAGACGCCATTATGGGCGCCATTCCCATGAAGCGCATGGGAACCGGTGCTGAGGTCGCCTCGGCCGTTCTTTACCTCGCCTCCAACGAGGCGGGCTACATGACCGGCCAGACCCTGCACGTCAACGGCGGCATGGCGATGATCTGACGGCACTTGTGACCGTCATAAAAGGATTGCGGCGCTGTTTAAGCACCCTCTTGGGTAGCTGGCGCCGCAAGGCCCCGCCGGCTGGTTTTCGGCGAAATTGCCTGTCATACGCTGTGCTTAGCGCGTTTTCAGGCTTTTCGACCGATTGAAACCATGTTAAGCGGGCCAAGACTGTGAACAGTCGTCCCGGAGAGACAGGAAGCCGTTGCGATTTTGCGTGACGATGTCTAGCTTGGACCGGGTTGAACGGGTTTGCCAGCAGTGCCGGATTTGAACGGCGCATGAGGGCTTCTAACAGGGCAGGGTGCCGCAAGGCATTCCCTTCAAAATAAAGGTCGAGGAAACCGACATGAGCGATATCGCAGAACGCGTAAAGAAAATTGTAATTGATCATCTTGGCGTTGACGCCGACAAGGTTGTCGAAGGCGCCAGCTTCATTGACGATCTGGGCGCTGATTCGCTCGACACCGTTGAACTGGTCATGGCTTTCGAAGAAGAATTCGGCGTTGAAATCCCCGACGACGCAGCTGACTCGATCCTGACCGTCGGCGACGCCGTAAAGTTCATCGAGAAGGCCCAGGCCTGATCGACCTTGATGGGGGAGGTGCAATATCCTCCCGTCCTTGGCCCGGCTCGTCCGGGCCAATGTTTTATAGGCAGACGGCAACATGCCCCTGACGGTGCGTGTTCCGGGCAATGCATGGGGTCAAGGGCCGGAAACGGCGCCCACAACCTTCGTGCCGAGATTTGAATACTGCAACATCCGATGAACATCTCCTGATGTCCGGCGTTGCATGAAGACCGATGATTTGGATAAGGGCGGAGCATTGGCGATGAGGCGTGTCGTTATCACCGGTACCGGCATGGTATCTCCTCTTGGATGTGGGACGGAAGTGACCTGGGAGCGGCTGCTGGCCGGCCAGAACGGCGCCCGTCTCGTGACTGAATTCGAAGTCGAAGACCTTCCGGCAAAGATCGCCTGCCGTATTCCCGTGGGCGATGGTTCCAACGGCACCTTCAATGCCGACGACTGGATGGAACCCAAGGAACAGCGCAAGATCGATCCTTTCATCCTGTACGGCATGGCTGCCGCCGACATGGCGCTTGCCGACGCGGACTGGCATCCGGAAACGGACGAGGACCAGATCGCCACCGGCGTTCTGATCGGCTCCGGCATCGGTGGCCTTGAGGGCATTGTCGAGGCGGGCTATACGCTGCGCGACAAGGGCCCGCGGCGCATTTCGCCATTCTTCATTCCCGGCCGCCTGATCAACCTCGTATCCGGCCAGGTTTCCATCCGCCACAAGCTGCGCGGACCGAACCATGCCGTGGTGACGGCCTGCTCGACCGGCGCGCACGCCATTGGCGACGCCGCCCGTCTGATCGCGCTCGGCGATGCCGACGTCATGGTCGCCGGTGGCGCCGAATCGCCGGTCTGCCGCATCGCGCTTGCCGGCTTCGCCGCCTGCAAGGCGCTCTCCACCCAGCACAATGACAATCCGGAAAAGGCCTCGCGCCCCTATGATCGCGACCGCGACGGTTTCGTTATGGGTGAAGGTGCGGGCATCGTCGTTCTGGAAGAGCTGGAACATGCCAAGGCGCGCGGTGCGAAGATTTATGCGGAAGTCGTCGGTTACGGCCTTTCGGGCGATGCCTATCACATCACCGCACCGTCCGAGGACGGTGAAGGCGCCTATCGCTGCATGTCGATGGCGCTGAAGCGTGCAGGTCTCACGCCTGACGATATCGACTACATCAACGCCCACGGCACCTCGACCATGGCCGATACGATCGAGCTTGGCGCGGTCGAGCGGCTTGTCGGCGAATCGGCCTCGAAGATTTCCATGTCTTCCACCAAGTCGGCCACCGGCCATCTTCTCGGTGCGGCAGGCGCTATCGAGGCAATCTTCGCGACGCTTGCGATCCGCGACAACATCGTTCCGCCGACGCTGAACCTCGACAATCCCGATGTGGAGACGAAGATCGATCTCGTGCCGCACAAGGCGCGCAAGCGGCAGGTCGATGTGGCGCTCTCGAACTCCTTCGGCTTCGGCGGCACCAACGCCTCCCTCGTGCTGCGTCGTTACGAAGCATAATTGCGGCGGCGGCTCTGCCGCCGCTGGCGCCCTCCCACCGGGTGCTGACAAAGGACGTTCTTTCCTTTGAAGAACGCATTGCGGCTTGCGAAAGCCATTCCGGTTTTCGCGCCGATATTGTAGTCGTTTATGGGAAGCGTTTGCCGGTTCGGGGTAATTTCCGGCCGCAGGCTGCTTCCTCCATCGGCTTTGTCCGAAACGATGTTCGTGAAGTGGAATAGCAAGGCTTCACGATATCTCTATGTGGTGCAGGAAGACATTCCGAACCTGTTTTTGCCGCATTACCTGCGCAAAAAGCGCTGACAACGCCGAACTGAAAAGGACCGACGGTGAGCGACACGAACCAGAACAGCCAGGGACAATACGGACAGAACGGCGCGGGCGAAGGCAATCGTGGCCCGATCATTCCGAAATCCCCGACGGAAGCCCTGCGGCCGGAAAAAGTGCCGGCTCCGCCCAAGCGCTCCCGCAAGGCCCATGGCCAGCTTGTGATCTTTCTGAATTTTCTGATGACGCTCGCGGTTGCCGTCTGTGTGCTGGCCATTGCCGCTTTCTATTACATGATCGATGCGTTTCAGGAGCCCGGTCCGCTTCAGACGAACACGCATTTCACGGTGCGCAACGGCGCCGGTATTATCGAGATCGCCAATAATCTCGAGCGTAACGAGGTCATCTCCAACGCCCGTGTCTTCCGCCTGATGACCGGCAGCTACCTGCAAAAGGACCAGACGCTGAAGGCCGGCGAATATGAGATCAAGGCCGGCGCATCGATGAAGGACATCATGATGCTGCTGGAGTCCGGCAAGTCGATCCTTTATTCTGTGTCGCTGCCGGAAGGCCTGACCGTGAAGCAGATGTTCGCGCGCCTTGGAGCGGACGAAGTGCTGGATGGCGAATTGCCCTCGGCCCTGCCGCCGGAAGGAAGCCTGCGCCCCGATACCTACCGTTTCACCCGCGGCACCAAGCGCGAAGAAATCATCAACCAGATGAGCGCGGCGCAGGACAAGCTGATCAATATGATCTGGGAACGGCGCGATCCGGACCTTCCGATCAAGACCATCGAGGAATTCGTGACGCTCGCCTCGATTGTCGAGAAGGAAACCGGCAAGGATGATGAGCGCGCCCATGTCGCTTCGGTGTTCTACAACCGTCTGAAGAAGGGCATGCGCCTGCAATCTGACCCGACGATCATCTATGGCCTGTTCGGTGGCGACGGCAAACCGTCGGACCGCCCGATCTATCAATCGGACCTGCAGAAGCAGACGCCGTTCAACACCTATGTCATCAAGGGCCTGCCGCCGTCGCCCATCGCCAATCCGGGCCGGGCGGCGCTTGAGGCCGTGGCCAATCCATGGCGCACGGATGACCTTTATTTCGTTGCCGATGGCACCGGCGGCCATGTGTTTGCAAAGACGCTTGAAGAACATAACGCCAATGTGCGCCGCTGGCGCAAGATAGAGGCCGAAAAGGCGGCCTCCGGCGCCAATCCCGAGGTTGTCGTGGATGGCCAGCCGGGCGGGGCCGAGGCGGAAAAGCCGGCCAACAATTGAAAATCCTGACCGGGCCCTGCGATCCGCACGGGCCCGGTTTTGCACAGCATGACGGGGGGCTTCCAGATATGACATTGCAATCGATGACCGGCTTCGCACGCAGCGAAGGAACCTCCGGCCGTTACCGCTGGGCGTGGGAATTGCGCTCGGTGAACGGCAAGGGGCTCGATGTGCGCCTGCGTCTGCCGACCGGTCTTGAAGCGCTGGAAACAGCCCTGCGCGAAATCGCGGGTGAGCATCTTTCCCGCGGCAATATCCAGGCGGGCCTGACGCTGGCGATTGCGGAAAACCGGCTGGAGGCGGTGATCAACCGCGATGCTCTGGCGGCGGTTCTGGCGCTGAAGAAGGAGCTTGGCGATGTCGTGGAAGACAAGCCGCTGAGCTTCGACACGCTGCTTACGCTGCGCGGGCTCGTCGATTTTCGCGAGGCGGAAGATGACGCGGAGGCGCAGGCCGCACGCAACGGCGATGTGCTTGCCGGCTTCGCCGCCGCCGTTGAGAAGCTGAAGGATATGCGCGAGCGGGAAGGGGCGTCGCTGTTTTCCATCCTGTCCGGTCATATCAACCGGATCGAGCAGCTCGCGGACATCATTGAAAACGATCCTTCCCGCCAGCCGGAACAGATCGCGGCACGGCTCGCCCAGCAGATCGGCCTCATCGGCGACGGCTTGCATGGTCTCGACCGTGACCGGCTGCATGCCGAGGCGGCGCTGCTCGCCACCAAGGCGGATCTGCGCGAAGAGATCGACCGGCTGCACGCCCATGTTCAGGCGTCGCGGGAGCTTTTGGCCAATGGCGGACCGGTAGGACGCAAGCTCGATTTTCTTGCACAGGAATTTAACCGCGAGTCGAATACAATCTGTTCCAAATCGAACGCCAGTGCGGTAACCGCAGCAGGCATAGAGCTGAAAGTGGTGATCGACCAGTTCCGCGAGCAGGTCCAAAATCTGGAGTAGACCCCATGGTCCCGGTGAATAATTCTCCCGTCACGATTGCCCGCAGAGGGTTGATGCTGGTGATTTCTTCGCCATCGGGCGCGGGCAAATCGACGATTGCGCGCAACCTGCTCGACAAGGACAAGAATATCGGCCTGTCCGTCAGCGTCACGACGCGCCCGCGCCGCCAGAGCGAGATTGACGGCATTCACTACCATTTCATTTCCACGCGTGAATTCGAGCGCCTGCGGGATAGCGATGCGCTGCTGGAATGGGCGGAGGTTCACGGCAATTTTTACGGCACCCCGCGTGGGCCGGTGGAAGATGCCATGGCTGCCGGCCGCGACATGCTGTTCGATATCGACTGGCAGGGCGCCGAGCAGCTTCAGGACAAGATGAAGGCGGACGTCGTTTCGATCTTCATCCTGCCGCCGACCATGACCGAACTTCAATCGCGCCTGCATCGCCGCGCCGAAGACACCGAAGAGGTCATCAAGACCCGGCTCCTCAATTCCCGTGCCGAGATCGAACACTGGCGCGACTACGACTATGTCATCCTCAATGACGACCTGCAGGCCGCCTTCGAGGCCGTCGAAGCCATCGTGAAGGCCGAACGCGTCCGCCGCGACCGCCGCCACGGCATGTTCGATTTCGTGCGGGGGTTGCTCGAGGAAGAGCCGAAGCTCTGATGGAAGGCAGCGTCTGGCTACCGGCCCCAAAATCTTGAAATCGAAGCGGTTAGGCGCTATGTATATCCCAATAGGATATACGAGGCTCTGACAATGGCTACGTCAACGGTTTTTATAAGCAATCGCAGTCAAGCTGTAAGGCTACCGAAGGCCGTGGCTTTTCCTGATGACGTGCATAAGGTCGATGTTCTGAAGATCGGTCTTGCGCGTGTTATAGTGCCGCAGGGAAAGCGCTGGGACGACCTTTTTCTGACCGGCCCTCGTGCAACGGATGATTTTCTTTCCGTTCGCGAAGAGCCTGCATTGGATGAGCGCGAGCCCTTCTGATGCTCACATATATGCTCGATACCAATATATGTATCTATGTGATGAAGACTTATCCTCCGGAGCTACGGGAGAAATTCAACGCCCTGGCAGATCAACTGTGTATTTCGAGCATCACACTTGGCGAGCTTTATTATGGTGCTGAAAAATCCGTCCGGCGTCAGGAAAACATCAACGCCATTGAAAATTTTACCGCGCGTTTGGACGTTCTGCCTTTCGCCGACAAAGGCGCCGCACATTACGGCCAGATCAGGGCCGAACTTGCCAAGGCTGGAGCCCCGTGCGGCGTTCATGATATGCAGATTGGTGGTCATGCCCGTAGCGAGGGGCTAATCGTCGTAACCAATAATATGCGCGAGTTTGTCCGGATGCCCGGTTTGCGAGTTGAAAACTGGGTTTAGTCCTCGGCCTCGCCCTGCTCCAAAACGTTCGGCTAACCGATGGAAGAGGCTGCTGTTCTCTGGGCGATAGGTTCACTTGCCGCCCATTGGCGAGATAGCCGCTCGTCTGCGGCGTCTTCAGCCCAGCAGTGGCCCGTCTCAACTGTCTGCAGAACAACATCCGCACCGGCCGATGCCAGTTGGTTGGCCAAATGCGGCGCATCGGTGGAGTGACGCCTTTCGTCGTAGACGCCGGCGAGCAGGAGTATGGGGTATCCTGAGAGGTTTGGGAGGGCCTGATCCGGTCTTGGAGAAAGCGGGCGAAGCAGAATGGCTCCCCTCGACAAATTCCGATTCAGACATATGGTTTCAGCCGCTATGATCGCGCCGTTCGAATATCCAACGAGGAGGGGTCTCTGCCCGGTCTCATGAAATACAAAGTCTATGAACTGGCAGAGGCTGGTCGCTCGATGTTTGAGGTCGTCAATATCGAGCTGTCTGTCTGGTTTTCTGCGAAAAAATGCGAAGCCATTTTCCCAGGGAACGGCGCCTCTCGGCGCGTATAAGACACCGTTAGGAAAGACGGCACGTCCAAAAGAAATGAGGTCGTCTTCCGTTCGTCCCGATCCATGCAGCAAGACAACCGCGCAGTCGGGCGTTTTAGCGGGAATGTCGAGCTTGTAATGAAAACCGGCACTCTCCACGCACTTCTTCCTTTATTCGCAGCCTCCACGAACGCGTGTCCCGCTACTCGGAATGGCACATTCCACGACGGATTTACAGGCAGTTCGCCAAAGTGACGAATTCCTCCACCGACAGCGTTTCCGCTCGCCGCGTGGGATCGATCCCCGCTTTTTCCAGAAGCGTTTCGCCGCCAAGGCTTTTCACGCTCTGGCGCAGCATCTTGCGACGCTGGCCGAAGGCGGCTTCCGTCACCTTTTCAAGCTTGGCGACATCGCAGGGCAGCGGCTTGTCCTTCGGCAGCAGGTGCACGACCGTGGAGGTCACTTTTGGCGGCGGGCTGAAGGCCTGTGGCGGAACGTCGAAGGCCATTTCGGAAACCGTTCGCCAGCCGGCGAGAACCCCCAGACGGCCATAATGGTTGTCGCCTTCTTCGGCCACGATGCGCTGGCCGACTTCCTTCTGGAACATCAGCGTCATGGAGAGCCAGAAGGGCGGCCATTGTTTCGGCAGCAGCCAGTTGACCAGCAATTGCGTGCCGACATTGTAGGGCAGGTTGGCGATGATGCGCACCGGTTCGCCGGCGGGAACCAGAGCCTCGAAATCGGTCTTGAGGGCGTCGCCCTCGATGACTTCGAGCCGTCCGGGATAATGCGCTTCGATTTCCGCCAGCGCCGGCAGGCAGCGGCTGTCGCGTTCGACGGCGATGACCTTTTTTGCCCCGAGCGACAGAATGGCGCGGGTGAGGCCCCCGGGACCGGGGCCGACCTCTATCACCGTCACGCCGTCTAGCGGCCCTGCCGCCCTTGCGATCTTCTGGGTGAGGTTGAGGTCGAACAGGAAGTTCTGGCCGAGCGACTTCTTCGCGTCGAGCCCGTGGCGCTGGATGACATCGCGCAGCGGCGGCAGTCCGTCGATGGCCGCCATTATGCGTTGGCCCGGCTGCGGAGGGAAATCTCCGCCGCCATCTTCAGCGCCGCCACGAGGCTCGCCTCATTGGCTATGCCCTGGCCGGCAATGCCGAAGGCGGTGCCATGGTCGGGCGAGGTGCGGATGAAGGGCAGGCCGAGCGTGACATTGACGGAATCGTCGAAGCCGAGCGCCTTGGCCGGAATGAGCGCCTGATCGTGATACATGCACACCGCCACGTCATATCGCTTGCGGGCGGCATCGTGGAACATGGTGTCGGCGGGCAGGGGGCCGAAGGCATCGATCCCGTCCTTCCGCAACCGCATGGTCGCCGGGTGAACGATATCACGATCCTCAGTGCCGAGTGCGCCATCTTCACCCGCATGCGGGTTGAGGCCGGCAACCGCCAGACGCGGCGCCTCAATGCCGAATTTCTGTCGGAGATCGGCATCAATGGTCCGGCAGGTCGTGACGATCAACTCTTCGGTGAGAGCGGCCGGCACGTCTTTCACGGGGATATGGATCGTCACCGGGACGACACGGACCTTGGGGCCGGCAATCATCATCACCGGGATGACGTGCTCGCCGGTCTGGCGCAGGGCGAGATCGGCCAGAAATTCCGTATGGCCGGGGAAGCCGAAACCCGCCTCGTATAGCACCGATTTCGCGATCGGATTGGTGACGACGGCCGCAGCCTTGCCCTCGACCGTGAGGGAAACGGCGGTCTCGATGGCCTTGATCGTCGCGTGCGCCGCGCCGACATGCGGCTGACCCGCCTGCACTTCGAAGCCGACAGGAAGGGGGAGGATGGGGAAAGCCTGTTCGAACAGGGCGACGGCGCTTTCCGCATCGCAGGTCTCGATATTGACCGGTACGCCGATCAGCGCCGCACGGCTCGCCACCACATCGGGATCGCCGATGAAGATGAAGGGCGGCACGCCGTTCTCCCGGCGCTTAGCCCAGGCGGTGATGGCGATGTCGGGGCCGATACCGGCTGGATCTCCCTGTGTCAGGGCAAGCGGCAGGGATGCATATGTCACGGAAAGACCCGGCTCTCGTATCAATATCAGGTGTTGACGATCTGCGCCTTCTTGCGCAGCTCATCCATATATTTCTTTTCGTTCGGGTTTTCGCCGTCCTTGGCCTTCATCAGATCTTCGGACTTGAACACCATTTCCGCCGCATAGTCGTCGGAAACCTGGCGCTGCTTGCAGATGGCCAGATATTCGACGCCCTTTTCGGTGACGCGGGTACCGGTGGTGCCGCCTTCCTTGGTCTTCTCCACCAGCGCCTTCCAGTCTTCCGGCAGCTCTGGCGCCAGAATGCGGCCAAGGTCCTTGATCGCCACATCACGCATGGTCGCGGCGAAGCTCATGGCCTGGTCGCAGCCGGGGTAACGCTTGCGCGAGGCCTCAGCCTCGGCCTTGCGCTTGCCGGTAATGGCGTTGCGTTTCGATTCCGGGATGACGAAGATGACCTGCTGCAGGAAATATTCCGTGGTGACGGGCTTGTCGCCGCGTTCCTTCAGTCGGGTAACGAGATCCTGCGTCGACATCTTGCCGCGTGCGCCATAACGGGCGTTGACAAGGCGCGGCCAGCTCATCTGAACGGCGATGAAGGCCTTGAAATGATCGGCTCCGACACCCGCCTGCGCAAGCACCTTCGTCAATTGCTGCGGGGTCATCTTGTTGTTGCCGGCAAAGCGTGCGAAGGCCGCATCGACATCGTCGGTGCTGACCGACATCTTAACGCGGCCGATTTCCTCGCGCTTCAGCGCTTCGTCGACAAGCTGCTCACGCGCCTTTTCGTTGAGATTGCCGGACTGGCGCTGCAGCTTGAGGAAGGCGACGCGCCTGGCAATATCGTCATTGGTGATGGGGGTCTTGTTGACGACGATCTTGACGGTGCTATCGGCGAAGGCCTGGCCGGCATAGGGCACAACGGCCATGGGAACGGCGAATATCGCAAAGGCGAAAGCAGCGCCACGCAAAGCCGTCTTTCCGAAATTCATCATATCCTTCTCCCTTTCGTCGGGCAGGGTGCTGTTGCCCTGTCCCGCCAATCTGTTTTGCCTGATGAGGGGAATATTGAATTGTCCCGCTTTTCAGACCTGCAACTGTGCATCCGCACCGCGAATTTGCCACGTATATATCATCGCGATCCGCAAGACGGCAATGTGTCGGTTTGTTGAAAGAAAACCCGATAGGTTCCATGCGCGGCCGACATTGGCGTGTTGTTGCGGCGAAACCGTGGCTTTACTGGCCAAATGGTAAAAAGGCAGGTCAGGATGCTGCGTAACCTGCCTCTAAACTCAGTAGTTGTTTGGCTTCCAGCCAATATCCATGTCGTTCCAGTCCTCATTGGCTGAACCGACGCTGATATCGCCGAGCGTACGGAAGGCCAGACGGGCATTGATTGACCAGTCATTGGCGGCCTGACGGCTGGAATTGATATTGCCTTCGTCGGAATAGCTGACCGTCAGGATCGTGCACTCATCCTGATAGGCAATGCCGATGCGGCGTTCGGCGGCAAACTTCCCGTTCAGATCGTAATTGATCGAACCGAACAGCGACCAGTTGTCGTCCATGCGCAGCGAACCGGACGCCTGGATGATATCGCGGTCTTCATTATAGCCGTATTTCGGCTGTGCCTTGACCTGCGTATAGCTGAGCTTGCCGGTAAGGCGACGGTCCGAATAGCTGATGCCGGTTTCCGAGCGGTTGATGTCGAAATCGTCCTTGTCGAGACGCAGGCTCGACGACAGCGAAAGTCCGATCGGCGCATCGAAAGCGGCCATGGCGACGTAATCCGAACGGTCGGATTCGAGGCCCGAATTGGCGCCTGCATTGACGAGATCGTAGGAGGCGAAGGAATTGTCGCCCGCCAGATGGAAGGACTGGCCGGCAATGGCGCGAACGCCGTAGCCATTGTCGAACGTACCGTTATAGCGGAAGCCGATATTGGCGCGCGTGCCGCCTTCGATCCGGTCGAAACCGGAGAATTTGTCGCGTTCGAACAGGTTGGTCGCGTCGAAGACGAATGCCTGTGCATCCTCGTTCGGAAGGCGGCCGGCATATTGTTCGTTCGGACGCACGAAAATCTGTGCAATGGGCTCAATCACGTGGCTGCTGTTGAGCGCGGTGAACAGCCAGGGGTAACGCACTTCCAGACCGCCGGTGACCATGCCGCGGAAAGCCGCGCCGTCATGCATCATGCCCTCATAGGCATAGGAGGTCCCACCCGAGGTGAAGGCTGCGGGAGACATGTCCGTCCAGAGCGCGTCGCCGCGCGCGGCAAGGATCGGCGTGATCTGCAGGCCGCTGTCCATCGTGAAGGTGCGCTTCCACTCGGCTTCGGTGGAAAGGCGCGTATAGTCACCCTCAAGCCCGCTGAAACGCGGATAACCGCCAAGCGCGTAAGCATCCTGCCGCAGGCGCGTGATGCTCGTCAGGTTGGTGGTCAGCGAAAGTTCGCCGCCATAAACCGGATCCGGCACGAAATAACGGTAGTCGACAACCGGGTGGACGATTGCCTGTTTGCGTTCCTTGGCCTCGGTATTGTCCGTATCCTGAACGTTGAAATAATAACCGCGGGCTTCGAAGCTGTTACGCTCGCTCGCACCGTTCAGATAAATCTGGTTGGTCTGAACGTCGTTTTTATAACCCTTCAGCCCGTAGGTGCGCGAAAAGTTATTGTCGGTCTGCACCATGGCATCCCAGCCGAACGCCCAGCGCGGGTTGATCGAGAAATCACCCTTGCTTGCGATCATGCCGCGATTGTCGTTGAGGGCGTCGCTGGTGCCGGCCGTGAAGGTTTCGGACTTCTGCTGGCTGATGCCCGCAATCGTGACCGTGTGCATGCCGGTTTCGAAGCGCTGGCGCAGTTCCGCCTGCAGCAGCAGACCCTGCGTCGTGTAATAGGTCGGCGTGACGGTCACGTCCGAGGTGTCGGACAGAACGTGGAAATAGGGGACGCCGATACCGAAACCGAGATTGTCGGTAATGCTCATCTGCGGGAACAGGAAGCCGGATTTACGCTTCACCGTATTGTCCGGAACCGTGAGGAACGGCAGATAGGCGATCGAATGGCCGAAAAGCTGCAGGCGGGCCTTTTCCAAGCGCACCGTATGGGTCTTGCCGTCCTGAACGACGCGCTCGGCCTTGACCTGCCACAGCGGCGCCTTTTCGGGCCGCTCGGCGCAGGGCAGACACGCGGTGTAGACACCGTTGTTGAGCACCATCAGGTCGCCTTCGAGACGCTCGGCGCTTTCACCGGCAATACGGGTATTGTCCGTGGTCTCGACGCGCAGCGCATTGACGAAGCCCTGACCGAAATCGTCGGTCACGTCCATCTCGTCGGCATAGATCTTGTTGCCGCCCGGCTCGATCAGCTCGATGTTGCCATGGGCGATCACGCGGCCGGTCTGCTGGTTATATTCCACTTGCTGGGCCACCATGCGGTAGCCCGAATATTTCATGCGAACCACGCCCTTCGCGATCACACGCTGGGAATCGCGATTATAGGTCAGTTCATTTGCTGTAAGCAGGAGTTTCGAATCGTCTTGGCTTGCAGACGCAAGCAAACCATCCTGGCCGATAGCGACCGGGCTGGATGCCAAATACGCGCACACAGCGGCACCTGTCAGAAGGGCCGTCCAAAGCCGCCTGATATTCCCGCGGTCATATACCGCCACTAGCCGTCCTCCTGATGAAGCAGAATGGTTGCCCCCAAAGCCAACGCCACGATGACTGGAACCCAGACCGCGACGGTGGGAGGGACAACGCCACCACTCCCGAATGCCCTTACGAGCACGGTTACTACATAAAGCACGAAGCCGGAAACGATTCCACCCAGAATCACGGAGCGCGATTGGGCGAAGCGGCTGAACTTTAATGAAACGGTCGCGGCGATCAAGGTCATCGCGACCAGAAGCAGGGGCGTCGATAGCAGGAAATGATACTGCGTCTCAAGCGCCTTCGAAGATAGTCCAAAGGACTTTGCAACTTCGATCTTGTGAGAAAGGTCAAAGAAAGCAACGGTTTCCGTCTGCGTCATGCGCTCCTGGACGAATTCCCGTCTCAGATTGGTACTGATCCGCGTGCTTTCTTGCCGAACTGGCACATGCCCGGCGCGGGTTTCCGAAACGCCGTTAAGAAGCCAGTAACCATCTTCCAATTTAGCCGACTTCGCATCCTTACGGGAGACGATGTTTCCGTCCTTGTCGATGTCGATCAGAACCACGTCGAGAAGCAGCGTTCCATTGTCCTCGAAGCTCTTGGCGCCGATGATCGTATCCTGGCCGCCGCTTGCCTGGCGCATCCACGGAATGATCTCCTGCTGGCGGCCGCCGCCCGCTTCGTTGCGCAGGCCGGCTTCCATCGCCAGCGACTTGTTCTGGCCCCATGCCGCGATGGGGTTGAGGATAGTGACCGACAGGATGCCGATGAAAACCGCGCCGAGCACGAAGGGAAGGATGAACTGCCATGCGGAAATGCCGGCGGCGCGCGTCACCACCAGTTCGTAACGCCGGTTGAGCGAGATCAGCGTTGTCATGCCGACGAAAAGCGCGATGAAGGGCACAGTCTGTTGCAGGATCAGCGGCAGGCGAAGCGCCGTCAGGCCAAGGGCGGCCGGAACGGAATAGCCGGGCAGGCCGGACATGCGCCGTGCCGTTTCGCTGAAGTCGGCGAGGTAAATGATCGAGGATACACCGAGCAGGAACCAGATGGCGGTGATCAGATATCGCTTCAGGAAATACCGGGAGAGCGTGTTGAAAATCATGCGTTGCCGCTCCCAGAGCTTTTCGCCATCCGGCTGGAGAAGAGACGGCGCAGACGACCCATCGCATCGGCGATGATTTTCGGCATTTTCGGCTTGCGACCGGTCAGCAGAATGAAGGCGGCGGCCCCGCCGCTAAGGCCCGGAACGGCATAGACCAGCGAAATGAAGGCCGCGCTCTGCTTGATCTGATTGGTGACGTAAAAACCAAGCCATCGCAGCATGAAGGCCGTCACCAGTGCGGCGACCATCGGATGCAGGCGCGCTTCGCGGTGCGAACGGGCATCGGCGGCGATGACCAGCGAAATCAGCGCGAAGGAGAAGGCGAACATCCAGTCCGACAGGCGCTTGTGCAGCTCGCTGCGGAAGGCTTCCGGTGAGCGCTTGTAGCTCGCATTGTTCTCGTCGGGCGAGAGAAGGAAACCGAGGCTGGCATCGCCCGGAGAGAGCGACGGCTCGGAATCCTGCTTTTCCGACATGGTCGAAAGGTCGAAGGCATAGGACAGGAACTTGACGATCGAGACCTTGCCGTCCGGCGTCTTCTGCTGCACTTCGCCGTCGCGCATGGTCAGCGACGTGCCGCTTTCGTCGATCATGCCTTCCTTGGCATAATAGATGAGGTCGAAATTCGGATCGCGGCGGTCGGCGACGAACAGGCCCTTGAGGATACGGCCCTGCCGCTGGGCGATCTGCACGTAAAGACCGTCCTGAATGGTACGGAAAGTCTTTTCTTCGATCACCGAGGACAGAAGGTCGGCATAGGCGGCGGCCACCATCTGCCGAGCGGAGCTGCGGGCGGGCGGCTCGATGAAATTGGTGATGGTGAAGGAAAGCGCGCTCAGAATGGCGGCCAGAATGAGAACCGGGCGATACATGATCGAACGGGGCGATCCGGCCGCATCGATGATGGCAAGCTCGGAATCGTTGTTCATCGTGGTGAATATCTGGGTGATGCCGATCACCAGCGCGAAAGGCAGGACGACCGGGATCAGCGTCGGCAGGATCATCGTCGCGAGCGCCATGAAGGAACCCATCGACTGGCCGGTATCGGTGACGAGATTGATTCTCTGGAGAACCTGGATGGTCCAGATGATGGCCAGCACCGGCAGCAGCGCGACCAGAAACATCTGCGTTGTCCGCCGCAGGATATAGTTCTCGAGAAGCTTCATACGGCCCTGTTCGACATTGTTTTTCCGTGCGATCGCTCGCCGAGTTTCCGCCTATCTAATCGCATCGTTTGCAATTGGCTATTCCGGCGTGCTCACAAATATGTTTTGCGCGATGATTTTTCCATCGCCTGTGTCTTTTTGTGGAACAAGCTGTCGGTTTCATGACGCGATTTCGCATTCCGCAAAAATGCCTTTCCTTTAACGACTGTAGGCCTTTAAAGAATGCGGGGTTGCGCCCGGGGCCGAAAAGGCCATGATCATGCGCATCGTGCAAGTCGTAGAAGAAGAGCAGGAAAACATGTCCGCCAAATTCGATATTTCTTTCGCCAATTCCGCCGCGCTTGAAAACGCGCTCGCCGTTGTGCTGCAGGCTTCGGGCGAGGCGCAGGCCGTCGCGGGCGCCTCTGAGGCCGATCCGGGCGGTGTTATCGAAAGGGCGGCGAAGATTTCGGGCTTTTCCGCAAAATCCATGACGACGCTCGACGTGATCGCGCCGCAGGGTTCCGCCGCCGACCGGCTGCTCGTCATCGGCCTCGGCAAGCCCTCGAAGCTGGTCGCCCATGACTGGTTGCGCGCCGGTGGCACCGCCGCCGCCAGTTTCAAGAAGGCGGACAGGGTCGTCATCTATCTCGATGCGCCGGGCGTAGAGGTCGGTGCGCAGGCGGCTGCGGATTTCGCGCTTGGCCTGCTGCTGCGCGCCTATAGCTTCGATGCTTACAAGACCAAGAAAAAATCCGACGAAGAGAAGATGCCGAAGAAGGTGGAGATCGTCATCGTCACGGCCGCCCATCAGGAAGCGGAAAAGGCTTTTGCCGTCTCCGAGGCCGTTGCGGGCGGTGTTACCCTGGCGCGCGATCTCGTCAACCTGCCGCCGAACGCTCTCGGTCCCGTCGAATTTGCCGAGAAGGCGGAGGAGCTGCGCAAGCTCGGCGTCGAGGTGGAAGTCCTCGGCGAGAAGGAGCTGAAGAAGCTCGGCATGAATGCGCTTCTCGGTGTGGCGCAGGGATCGGCGCGCCCGCCCAGACTTGCGGTGATGCAGTGGAACGGCGGCAACAAGAAGGATGAACCGATTGCCTTCGTCGGCAAGGGCGTCGTTTTCGATACCGGCGGCATTTCGCTGAAGCCCGGCCTCAATATGGAGGATATGAAGGGCGACATGGGCGGGGCGGCGGCCGTGACCGGCCTGATGCATGCGCTGGCCGCCCGCAAGGCCAAGGCAAATGTGATCGGCGTCATCGGCCTCGTGGAAAACATGCCTGACGGCAATGCCCAACGTCCGGGCGATATCGTCACCTCCATGTCCGGCCAGACCATCGAGATCATCAACACCGATGCCGAAGGCCGGCTGGTTCTGGCCGATGCGCTCTGGTACACCAAGGATCGCTTCAACCCGAAATTCATGGTGAACCTTGCCACGCTGACGGGCGCGATCACGGTGGCGCTCGGCAATCTTCAGGCCGGTCTTTTCTCCAATGACGACGAGCTTGCAGCGCGCCTCACGCAGGCGGGCGATGTGACGGCAGAAAAACTGTGGCGCATGCCGCTCGGCAAGGATTACGACAAGATCATCGATTCCAAATTCGCCGACATGAAGAACAGCTCGGGCCGTCTGGCGGGTTCCGTCACCGCTGCGCAGTTCCTCAAGCGTTTCGTGGGCGAAACCTCCTGGGCGCATCTCGATATTGCCGGCACCGCCATGGGTTCGCCGCTGACCGAGATCAACCAGTCCTGGGGATCGGGCTACGGCGTCCGGCTGCTGAACGAACTCGTTCGCGCCCATTACGAAGATTGAAGCGAGCGGAGCGGCACGTCTGCGGATGACTGAAATTCTGTTTTACCATCTGACGGAATCGAAGCTGGAGGATGCGTTGCCGCCCTTGCTTGAGAAATCGCTGGAACGCGGCTGGAAGGTCGCGATCCAGACGGTGGGCGAAGAGCGCCGTGATTTCCTCGATACGCATTTGTGGACCTTTCGTGACGACAGTTTCCTGCCGCACGCCACCGATACTTCGCCCGCACCGCAAAACCAGCCGATTCTCCTGACGGCGTCCGATGAGAACGCCAACGCGGCAAGTGTCCGCTTTCTCGTCGATGGCGCCGAGCCGCCGGCGGTCGAGGCCTATGAACGTATCGTGTTCATGTTCGACGGATACGATGCCTACCAGCTCGAAATGGCGCGGAATCACTGGAAAAGACTGAAAACAGAAGGACATTCCCTGACTTACTGGCAGCAGTCGCCTGAAGGCCGCTGGCAGAAGAAGGCCTGATCGCACCCCCCCGATTGTGCATCCCGACGATTGGTTCCATACGCAAACAGACCGGCAAAAATTCGCACGTGGCCTCAATTGCGGGTTTTTGCATTATGCGCTCCAAGGAATCCTGCGGGAATGGGCTTTCGCTTCGAGCGAGGCGGCTGGTTTGACCTGATCTGCCTCGGGCGGCTTCCTGTAACGCAACAGCAGAAGGACATGAGTATGGGACAGGCGATATCGCGACCGGAGGGAGAAACCGAGCGTCTGGTCGCGGTGCGGTCGATCATGTCTTTCAAGAATGCCGAGATGCCGGAGCTGAAAGTGCTGTCGCAACTGGGGCAGGGGGTTTTTGGCGTGGCGCGTGCGGCGGTCAGTATTATCGATGAGGATTGGCTTCATATCGCTGAGCAGGCAGGAATGCAGCTGTCGGAATGCCCGCGCGATCTGTCGATCTGCAACCGCGTCATCGCCAAGCAGGATGTGGTGGTGATACCCGATCTCACCGAGCATCCGCATTTCCGCTTCATGCCCTATGTGAAAGAGGGGCCGGAGCTGCGTTCCTATGCGGGTGCGCCGATCGAACTTGAGCCTGGTCTTGTTGTTGGCGCCTTTTGCCTGGTCGATACGGTGCCGAGAAATTTTTCCCGCATCGAAATCGAAAATCTCAGACATTTCGCGTTGCTGGCGGCTGCATTGCTGCGGCTTCAGAAAGCCAATTTCACCATGAGTCTGGCCGAACGGGAATTGCGCGATGCGGCGATGACCGATCCGCTGACCGGGTTTTACAATCGCAAGGCGCTGGAGGCGATTGTCGACGGCCAGCTCGGCGCGGCCCTGCGTGCAAACGAGGCCTTCGGTGTGCTCTATCTTGATCTGGACGGTTTCAAGACCATCAACGACACGTTCGGCCATCCTGCCGGTGACCGCGTTCTGACCGCTGCCGCCGGACGTATCCGCAAGGCAATCCGCAAGGAGGATATCGTCGTGCGCATGGGCGGCGATGAATTCGCGATTTTTATACCGCGACCCCGCAGCCCAGATGTCATGAGCGGAATGGCGGACCGGCTTCTGGCCGCTTTCCGAAACCCCTTTGACGTGGACGGGCAGGAGGTGGACGCCCGTCTCAGCATCGGCGGCGCGCTTGCTCCGCAGGCGGGTGCCGACCGGGCAACGCTGCTATCCAGCGTCGACGAAGCGTTGTATCAGGCCAAAAAATCAGGGCGCGACCGTTTCGTCAGCCGCGCCCTTTGAGGCATTGTCCTTCGGGAAGCGCTTCTGCTTCTCAGTCGTAGAAGGAATCCACGAATTTGTGGCGGCCGAGCAGGAAGGCGTCGGCCACGTGGGTCAGCGGCGCGAGATCGACATCGGAACGACCAGCCTTGATGATTTCCGAGAAACGCTCGTAAAGGGCAGGATATTCCCGCTCCGGCTGTGAGAGTTTTTCTTCGCCGTTGATCGAGAGCTTTGCGCCGCCTTCCGAAAGCACCATCCGTCCCGCTGCCGTCTCGGCAACGATATCCCAGCTCTGCTTGCCGGTCTGGCGCCAGTCGAATTCGGCATGGACGGGCGTTTTCGCCACATCGGAAAAATGCAGGTCGGCGGCGATCGGGGCGTCGCGGTTTTCCGGGAACTCAAGCGTCGCCTTGGTCAGGAACAGCGCGCGCGGCAGGATATGGGTGATGATCGAAAGCGCATTGATGCCGGGATCGAACACGCCAAGACCGCCAGCCTGCCAGATCCAGGCCTGGTTCGGGTGCCAGTGGCGCACATCTTCTTTCCAGATGACATGCACGCTCTCGATTTTGGTGGAAGCCAGAAACACCTTCGCAGCCTCGACCGCCGGTGCATAACGCGAATGCCAGCTTGCAAAGAGCGAAAGGCCCTTCGAATCCGCCAGCCGGACGAGATCCTGCACCTCCGAAAGGGTGGCGCCCGGCGGCTTTTCGAGGAAAACGTGCTTGCCCGCATTCAGCGCCGCGTAGGCCGCCTCGTAACGATATTGCGGCGGCATGCACAGCGATACCGCGTCGATGGCAGGCACGGCCTCCAGCATGGCCTCGATGGTGCCATAGGAAGCGACGCCGTCCACGGTGCCGTGGCGGCTTGCGGTGCAGATCAATTCAAAATCCGGATTGCCTGCAATGGCGGGAAGATGCTGGTCGCGAACGATTTTGCCGACGCCGACGATGGCAAGCTTGGTGGCTGACATGAAGTGGAACCCGTGTGTGAGTGCTGTCTGAGATAAAGTGTGATTTTTACAGGTTTTTAGCAGAAACGCCCGAAGGAGCAAGGCGATCGTTTCGGCGCGAATGGTCTTTCCAGAAAGCGCGACGTCTCGACAGTATCCGACAGTGACTTCGCATTTCCACGCGACCTGAAATATATAAATTAATATTGCATTTTTATTGGAATTTTTCCTTTTTTCGGCTGTTGAAATGCGGATTTTGATGTATATCTTGGTATTAATATAATTTATTTATTCTAATATAGTTATTTCAAAGATCGGATTGTGGTGGTTTTGTTTAAATCTGACCGATTGTCTGGCTTCGTTCAGAAAGTCAACGAAAGCAACCACCAATTCAATACATATGGGCTGATTTTCGGCGTCGTCCTCTACAATCTCTACATATTGGTGGATCTCAGTCTGGTGCCCGAGATCATCTGGCTTGATCTGGTCGTCCGCCTGATTATTGTAACGCCGATTTTATTTCTTTATTTTCCGGTGCGATATTATGCGATGGGGCTGCGGTCGGATGCGGTCGCCCATGAGGTGCTTCACGGGCTGGGCTGCATGTTGGTCGTCGCATCGATCATGTTCATCTATGCCAATGCTCGGACGTCATCCGCGAGCGAATATTACATCGGTATCGTCACCGTCGTCATTTACATGAATACGATCCATCGCAAACCGTTTCCGCTCGCGGTCATGGGTACGGTCGGGTGCATGATAGTATTCATTGTCGGCATGCGGTATGTCACGGTGACGAGCGAGGTCGCCAAGCTGCCCGCGATCATGTGTTCCGTTGGCATCAGCGTCGTTTCGCTTTTTGCGGCCTATCGTATCGAGCAGGTGGAAAGACGGGACTATCTGGCGTCGCTGCGCGAAAAAATGTTGTTGCAACAAATTCAAAGTGCAAACCAGGAACTTCAGCAGCTCTCCAATACCGATCAGCTCACCGGTATCCGCAATCGCCGCAGCTTCGACGAGGCGGCGAGCGAGGCTTCTGCCGGCAGCGGCAGGCCGCGGGCTCTCATCCTTCTCGATGTCGACTATTTCAAAAACTATAATGATTCCGAAGGCCATATTGCCGGCGATGACTGCCTGCGCAGGATCGCCGGACGTCTTCGCAGCGCCCTGCGCAGGGACGATGGCGACAGAAGTTTCGTCGCGCGTTACGGGGGCGAGGAATTCGTCGTCCTGCTCGACGATTGCGTCACTTCCGCTGCACTGGCGATAGGGGAAAGACTGAGATTGGCTGTGATCGACGAGGCAATACCCCATCTTAACCGCCCCGACGGGCGGGAAATCGTCACCGTCAGCCTCGGGATCGCAGTCTCCGGTGACGGCGGGGAAGTTATCTACGACATGGTCAACCGGGCCGATACCGCGCTTTACGAGGCCAAGCGCCAGGGAAGAGACCGGCTGGTGCTGGCCTCCGGCCCTACGGAAGCGATTGCCGGGCCAACAGGACCTTATGACGCCGAAGCCGCAATGTCGGCATAGGCGGCTCAAGGCTGGGTGATGTTTGATAAGTCCTGCATTGAGCGGGAGTTGTGAAGTCCATGAACCGGAATTCCGGTGCCGCAACACATGACGACAGGTAATGCAGATGATGGAATTGATCGCCGCACAAGCGGCAGCATCCGCTGCCGAACTTCCCTTCCTCCTGCTTCAGGCGGCAGCCGTTGTCGGCATGGTGTCCGTGCTGATTCTCCTCCGGCGAAACATCGCCCTCGAGGATCCCCGCTATAAGGTCTATTATGGCATCGTGTTCGGCGTGGCGGGGATTCTGCTCGCGATGCTGGTTTCCGAATTCATCAAACTTCCCTCCAAGCCCTATATCCGCACGGAATTGCTGTTTCTTGCCGGGGTGCTGGGCTCATGGCAGGGCGGGTTGATCACCCTGGTTTTCGTGGCGGTCGGGCGATATGTCTTTGGCGGTCCCGCGCTGTTTCTTGCGGCCTTGCAGGACATGGTCGTCATTTCGGCCTGCGGCGTCGCCATGTATGGCTGGATGCGCAACCGGCGCCTCGCCGATATCGGAAATCGGGATATTCTTATCGTCTGTGCGGCCAGATTCATGACCGCACTGCTGGCCATCACAATTTCGTTCGCGCTGGGTTTAATCGATCACGCACTGTTCGTAAGCGCACTCGGTCGCCGGACAATAGGCGCCGCCTCCATTGGTTTGCCGATGATCGTGTGCCTGTTCATCCTCTTGCGCAGCGAAGCGCGGGCCCGGGAAGAGGCAAGGAAACGAGAGGAGGCAGCAAGAACGGATTCGTTGACTGGTCTACCCAACACGCGGGCGCTTAAGGACCATATGGAAAAAGTCATGCGGCAGGAACCGGCGGTTCCGCACGCCCTTGTTCTGATCGAGATCGTCAATATAGCCGATGTCGCCGCCTGCGAGGGAGAAGACTGGAGCGATCTTTTCTGGCCCCGGCTGGCGCGGGAGATCTGCAACGGGGACTACGGCGTCCTTTGCGAAACGAATGCGCCCTGTAACTTCATGTTCGGCGATACGACACTTGCAGTCGTCATGCAGGGGATTTCGCTTGAAAAGTCCGAAAGCACGAAACTCATAATGCGTCTGCATGAGGGTTTGAGCACGTTTTGTCGCTCGGCGGAGGCAGGGCCGGTCCCGCATCTCAAAATCGGCGCGGCAAATCTGGACAAGCTTTCGCAACGGAACGTCGCCTCCTTCCTCAGGCACCTCAGCCTGGCGCTCAAGGGCAGCGATCATCCGGTGCAGATTTTCCCCTTCTCCTTTGCCGAGAAAGCGACACTGGACGAGGCGGTGCGGCAGATGCTGGTCAACTGGATCAAATCCGGCACGCCGCCCATTTGTTATCAACCGAAATTCGAAATGCGCAATCGCCGCATGATCGGCGCCGAAGCGCTCCTGCGCGCCGTCGATGCGCGGGGGCAGGCGCTTTCGCCTTATTATGTGCTGGAAATCGCCGAACGCCATCGGCTGCTGGTGGAATTCGAATGGTCCACGATCGAGGCCGTCGTGCGCGATCTTCGCGACCTGCACGGCCTCGAGGCGGATTTTCATCTGGCGGTGAATATTTCCGCTTCGTCCTTTGCGAGCGCGCATTTCGCAGACCGGGTCGTGGCGCTGCTGCACGAAATGGCGGTGCCGGCGTATCGCCTCTCAATCGAAGTGACGGAGATGAGCAGGATACCGACCACCGATGTCGTACAGCAGAATTTCGATACGCTGATTGCCGAAGGCGTCCGGCTGGCGCTCGATGATTTCGGCACCGGTTATGCCGCCCTCACTTTGCTGGCGCGGTTCCCGTTCGAAGAGGTCAAGATCGATCACTGGATGACATCGAGGCTCGACCAGTCGCGGTTCAGGGAGGCCATTGCGCTCGCCTTCGAGAGTGCGGAGCGTTACGGCGCAAAGCTGGTAACGGAAGGCATAGAAACCGAGGAGCAGAGCCGGCTCCTCATGCAGATGGGCATTCGCTTCGGGCAGGGTTATCTTTATTCCCCCGCCGTACCGCTCGACCGCCTGCAACCGCGCAGGGCATGCGCCTAGGACATATCCAGTTTAACCGAAAGCGCAGTCGCGCATCATCCCGCCATTGCTTCTTCATATTCGCTCGAAAGCAGCAGCCATTGCTCCTCCGAATCCGAAAGCTTCGCGGCGGCCTCGCCGCGCTCCTTCACTTTCTGTGCGGCCTTGGCGGGCGCTTTTTCGTATAGGACGGGATCCGCCAGCTCGGCGTCGAGCGACTGAATCAGTTTCTCAAGCTTCGCCGTCAGGGATTCGATTTCGTTGATCTTTTTCTTGAGCGGCGCAAGCTGGGCGCGCTTTTCCGCGCTTGCCTTGCGTTGATCGGCTTTGGAGGCCTGATCGGCCACGGCGTCGGTCTTGTCTTCCTTCTTCTTACCGGAGGAAACGACGAGATCGCGATATTCCTCCATGTCGCCTTCGAAGGTCTTGACCGTTCCGTCAGCCACCAGCCACAGCCGGTCCACTGTCGCCTCGATGAGATGGCGGTCGTGCGAGATGAGGATGACCGCGCCGCTGTAATCGTTCAGCGCCTCGATCAGCGCCCTGCGGCTGTCGATATCGAGATGGTTGGTCGGTTCGTCGAGGATGAGCAGGTTTGGCGCGTGGAAGGCCGCAAGTCCCATCAGAAGCCGTGCCTTTTCGCCACCGGAAAGGTCCTTTGCCGCCGTCGCCATCTTTTCGGTTGCGAGACCCATCTGCGCCACGCGGGAGCGCACCTGTGCCTCTGGCGCCAGAGGCATCAGCTTGCGCACATGTTCGACCGGCGTTTCATCCGGCACGAGGTCATCGAGCTGGTGCTGCGCGAAGAAACCGATCTTCAGGCCAGGGGCGACGCGAAGATCGCCCGCCTGCGGCGCAAGCCGGCCGGAGATGAATTTCGCGAAGGTGGATTTGCCGTTGCCGTTGGAGCCGAGCAGCGCAATGCGGTCGTCATTGTCGATCCTGAGATTGAGCTGCTTCAGGATCGATTTGCCCGGCTCGTAACCCACAGCCCCGCCATTGATGGCGACGATGGGGGAGGCGGGCTGCTTTTCCGGCTCCGGGAAGGTGATCGGCTGGACGTGATCCTCAATCACGGCGGCGACGGTGCCCATGCGCTCCAGCGCCTTGATGCGGCTCTGCGCCTGCCGCGCCTTGGTGGCCTTGGCGCGGAAACGGTCGATGAAGCTTTGCAGGTGTTTGCGCGCGGCGTCATTTTTTGCCTTCGCCTTCATCTGCAATTCGTCGTTTTCGGCCTTCTGGCGCTCGAACTGATCGTAGCCGCCGCGATAGAAGGTCAGCTTCTTCTGGTCCAGATGCACGATGGAGTTGACGGCATTGTTGAGAAGATCGCGGTCGTGGCTGATGATGATGACGGTGTGCGGATAACGCCGGATATAATCCTCAAGCCAGAGCGTGCCTTCGAGGTCGAGATAGTTGGTCGGCTCGTCGAGCAGCAAAAGGTCGGGTTCTGCAAACAGCACGGAGGCAAGCGCCACGCGCATGCGCCAGCCGCCGGAGAAGGAGGAGGCCGGGCGAAGCTGCGCTTCGTGATCGAAACCGAGACCGGCAAGAATGCTGGAGGCGCGCGCTTCCGCCGAATGGGCGTCGATATCGACGAGCCGCATCTGGATTTCGGCGATACGGTGCGGATCGGTCGCGGTTTCCGCCTCGGCCAGAAGCGCGCTGCGCTCCTTGTCGGCCGAAAGCACGATGGAAATCAGCGATTCTTCGGTGCCTGGGGCTTCCTGCGCCACCTGGCCGATGCGCGCCTGTTTCGGAATTGTCACCGAACCGCTTTCCGCCGAGAAATCGCCGGTGATAACCCGGAACAGGGTGGATTTGCCGGCGCCATTGCGGCCAACAAGGCCCGCCTTCACACCGGCGGGAAGCGTCACGCTGGCATGGTCGAGAAGCAGACGCCCGGCGATACGGGCGGAAAGATCGGTAATCGTAATCATGGCGCCGTTTTGGCCGAACTGTCTGGCCAAGGCAAGAGCGCCCGCGCCACATCGGGCGAGATTAAACTGTCAATCGCCGAGCTGCGCCAGATAGCTGCTGCGGCTATGCTGCGCCACCTCCCGCGAATAACCGACGACGCAGTTGCGCGTGCCGCAGCGTGCCGAAAGCAGAGCGAGTTCGGCATGGCTGAAAAATTCGGCGGGCGTTGCGGTTCCGTCCACCGCGGCGACGCCGATCGAAACGGTCAGATGTTCGCCGTCTCCTTCCTGCGTCACGAAACGCAGCGCCTCCACGCTTTGCCGCAACCGCTCGGCAATGGCCTCGGCCGTGTTCTGCGGCACGCCGGCAAACAGGAAGGCGAATTCATCGCCACCGATACGGGCGACGAAATCGTCCTTCTTGATGGTTTTGCGAAACAGGGCGGCGAGACGCCGTAATGCCTTGTTGCCGGCGGCGGAGCCATATTTGCCGTTGATCTCGCGGAAATGGTCGATATCCAGCAGCACCAGGGAGGTGGCGGATGCGGCCCGGTCCTTTGGAAAAAGAGCGCCAAGCTTTTCGAGAAAGGCCGCGCGGTTTGGCAGTGCCGTCAGCGCATCGCGCAGCGAGGCGGCCTGAAGTTCCCCACGGTTTCTTTCAACCTCGCGGATTTTCACCAGTCCCATGGCGATGAAATGCCGAAGGCTCGTCTGTTCTTCGTGGATATCGCCCAGCAACTCCACGAAGCGCTCCGTTGCGGGCGGCTCGCCATCCTCATCCTGCGCAAGGCTGGCCAGAAAGGTTTCGGTGCGCTGAAGGCTCGCCTCCAGCCGCGCGGAAATCTGCGTCAGTGTATCGAAGGCCGCGCTTGCCATCTGTTCGGCTTCGATGCGCGAAAAGCCGGGCAGATTGTGCCGCTGGCCGATGAGGTCGATTTCATGCTGCTGCGGCGCATTGCCAAGCGCGAGAATGTCACGGCCCATGGCCGGATTGTGTCCGGACAATATTTCATAGATCAATTCATAATTGCGCGGCAAAGGTGCAATGTTCATCTTGGCGATGAACTGCGTGATCTTGGTAACGACCAGAGCGCTTCTTGCCTGCTCGCGTTTTTTATCGCCCGCCGATGTCGTCACTGACAGCCCCAATAGCAATGGATTATTATGAATGGACCGGCGATAACCGATTGTTGAACGGCGTTATTCTTACAAGCGACGGTTTAAAATAGAATAAATCCACAAAGAATTTTGCCGTCACGAAGCATAGATTCCGCGTTGCGGAAGGCGGATGTGCCTAAGCGTCCCTTGATCGATAATATGACAAATCCTGATTTGATTTCGGGCGACGACCGTTTTTATATCGCTCCATCGATGTTGCAGAAGAGGGGCAGCCCATGACGACTTCCAGAACGCTCTATTCGCTATGCGGAAGCGACACTTCCCGGCCATTTTCTCCCCATTGCTGGAAAACCGTGCTTTCGCTGGCGCATAAGGGGCTGGATTTCGAGGAGCGGCCTTTACCCTTCACGGTGATCCCGACGGTGGAGGACGGTTTTTCGAAGACCGTGCCGATCCTGCGCGATGGCGACGAGCTGATAAGCGACAGTTTCGAAATCGCGCTTTATCTGGACGAGGCTTATCCCGAGCGCCCGTCGCTGTTTAACGGCGAGGGCGGCAAGGCCATGGCCCGTTTCGTCGAAAGCTGGTCGCAGACGGTGCTTCACCCGGCCATCGTGCGCATTGCCGTGCTCGATATCCACAATATGCTGGATGAGCCGGACCGCCGTTATTTCCGCGATAGCCGCACGAAAGCGCTCGGCCGTCCGCTCGAGGATGTGGTGGCGAACCGCGAGGCGGAAATCGCAGCCTTTCCGGCATTGCTTGCGCCGATCCGGCGTATGCTGAGCTTCCAGCCTTTCATCGGCGGCACATCGCCGCTCTTTGCGGATTACATCGTGTTCGGCGCGCTGCAATGGGCGCGGATCACCACCGGGGCGGATTTGTTCGCCGATAACGACCCCGTGCGGGACTGGTTCGAAGGCTGCCTCGACCTCTACGATGCGAGAGGCCGCAGTGTGACAGCGGCGTGAAATGTCTGGCATCATTGCCGCAATCTCGTCGATCCCCCTTGTTTTCGGGCCTTTGGGCGGGTAAAGACCGCCCACTTTCTCTGAAGGAAAAGGAAACGGACATATGGCGATTGAACGCACATTTTCGATGATCAAGCCGGACGCAACCAAGCGTAACCTGACGGGCGCGATCACCAAGGTATTTGAAGACAACGGCCTGCGCGTCGTCGCCTCCAAGCGCGTCTGGATGAGCAAGCGCGAAGCCGAAGGCTTCTACGCCGTTCACAAAGAGCGTCCCTTCTTCGGCGAACTCGTTGAAGGCATGACTTCCGGCCCGACCATCGTTCAGGTTCTGGAAGGCGAAAACGCCATCCTCAAGAACCGCGAAATCATGGGCGCTACCAACCCGGCCCAGGCCGCTGAAGGCACCATCCGCAAGACCTTCGCGCTCTCCATCGGCGAAAACTCCGTTCACGGTTCCGACGCTCCGGAAACCGCCGCACAGGAAATCGCCTACTGGTTCGCCGAAACCGAAATCGTCGGCTGATTCAAAATCTCAACGGCTTGAATCGCTGTTGCAGGCGATTGTGTGAAGCTGCTGAAAAGACTCGAAGAAACGGAGCCGAAAGGCTCCGTTTTTTTTGTTTTGGAGCGCTGCCTGCAAGACGGTGCGTTCTGCGGAGACCTCATTCCATACTCCGTCACCCCGGACTGGATCCGGGGTCCAGCGCGATCAAGTCCTTGATCGCAAAGACTCTTACGCCACGCAGACGCGCGGCTGCTGGATACCGGGTCAAGCCCGGCATGACGGAAGTGAGGTTTGCCACCCCCTACAGAGAACTGAGCCTAAGGCTGCAATTTTTTGTTAGGACGCCGGACACCCTTGAACCGGCCGCATATCCGTCGTGCCATCCGGTTTGAACACCTCCGGATTGGGCGTATAAAGCGGGCCGACCACCAGCGGCTTGGCGGGAAGAAGCGACTGGTCGGTGTCGGAGCGGATCGTGGTTTCGATGGTCTGGAGAATGTCGCCTTCCGGCCCCTTGATGCGGATGGTGACCTTGTAGGGCCGGTCCTGCTTCACGCATTCCACCGGCGGGCTCTGAACCGTGATCTTTTCGTCTTTCGGGAAAATCTTCTCGCGGCTGGTGAGGTCTGGACCGCCGCGCGGGTTTTCGAATGTCGCTTCCACCGTGCTGCCATCGCGAATGGGGGCGATGCGCTGAAGCGTCACCAGATAGGTGGCGATGGCGATGCGATAGTTGAAAACGAACATCCGGCCGGAAATCTTCGCCACTTCGCGCGGTTCTTCCCGCTGGCAGCCTGAAAGAGCGAGCATCCCCGCAATCGCCAGCAAGGGAAGGGCAATTCTCTTCATGACCGCACATCCTTCTTCCTGTGATAGTGCCGGCTGGCTTTCTGCCGGTTGCCGCACACCGCCATATCGCACCAGATACGGCTTCTGTTCTTGCTGCGGTCGATGAAAAGCCAGCCGCAATTGCCGCAGATCCGCAGCCGCTCCCGTGTCTCGTCGGCAAGCAGCGAGAGGGCGGAATGGGCGGTGGCGTTGCCCAGGCTTTCGGCAAGCGGAAACGTCCGCAGTGCCGTGCCGCAGGCGAAGAGAAGTCCGGCCAGCCTGCCGTCGCCATCGTCGCCGCCGGTAATGGCGGCGCGGAAATAATCGTTGACGGCCTCGCGAAGATCGAGAAAAACCGCCTGCTTTTCCGCCTCGGGCGCGATGAGCGTGGGAAACCTGTCTCGTTCCGCACCGAGCCTTGTGGCCGCTTCGGCAAAGGCCGCGATCTGCGCCGGCACGGCAAAACGGTCGACTGATTTTGCCGCATCCGAGCGCAGGATCACGCTGTTGGCGACATCCAGCGCCAATGCGCCGCCTGCGAAACGATGTTCTGTCCAGCGAAAGGTCATGCCGCACATTATAACTGTCAAAATGAGTTTTAACAGTTATAATCATGGCGGGAGGACACGCTTGGCCTATTTCCTGCAACAATTGCTAAATGCCGTGCCGGTCGCCTCGCTTTATGCGGTTCTGGCCTTTGGTTATGCCATCGCCTTTTCGGTCACCAAACGCGCCGATGTCACCTATGGCGCCATATTCGCCTTTGCCGGCCAGACCTGCCTGTTATTTGCGGATTTCGGCTGGAACCGGCTGTGGCTGGTTCTGCCGGCAACATTGGCGCTCGGGGCAGGGGCGGGCCTGTTCGGCGGGCTGTGGGCGGCGGGTTTTGTCGGCCGGGCGGTGATGCGGCCGCTGGCGAAAGCCTCTCCCAATGCCGTGACCGTCGCCGCCGTCGGCGTGCTGATCGCGCTGACCGAAAGCGCGAGGCTGGCCGCCGACACAAGGCAGTTATGGCTGCCGCCGCTTCTGTCTCAGCCGGTGCGCTTCTGGGCCGATGGCGGCTTTGCCGTGACCCTGACGCCGATGCAGATGCTTAACACGGCGGCGTTCTGCCTGCTCATTCTCGCAGGGTCGCTTTATCTTGGCCGTTCCGCTTTCGGCAGGCGCTGGAAATCGGTCTCGGACGATGCTTTCGCCGCCGCATTATGCGGGGTGAATGCGGGCCGGATATTTCTCGTTTCCTATTGCGCGGCGGGCCTCGTCGCCGCCATCGCCGGCGTGCTGGCCACATTCTATTACGGCACCATGGATTTCGGCGCCGGTCTGGTCTTTGGGCTGAAGGTGGTGCTGATTTCGGTGGCGGGCGGTTATGCCAGTCCGCTCATCTGCGGCCTTGGGGCCGCCGCCGTCGGCTTTGCGGAAACTTTCTGGGTCGGTTACGGCCCGGCCGCCTGGCGCGATGCGGTGGTTCTGGCGATGCTGGTCGGCTGGCTGATTGTCATGCGCAGCAGGGTGGAAGCGCCCTGAGTCTGGCCACTAGAGCGCTTTCGCGTTTCTTCGAATCGCGAAAGCGCTCTAACTCTTGTTTCGTCGCATTTCCGGGCGGAAAACCGGGCTCCACTTTTCCTGGAAATGCTCTATCGCCACTTGTCCTTGGCCGCGTCGTCGGTTGTTTTTGCCGCAACCCAGTCGCCCGCCGAGCCATCCTTGCCATGTTCCTTTTTCCAGAACGGGGCGGATGTCTTGAGATAATCCATCACGAAATTGGCGCCATCGAAGGCGGCCTGTCGATGCGATGAAGCTGCGATGACGAGGACGATGTTTTCGCCGGTGGCGATCTTGCCGTGGCGGTGGATGGCGGTGAGGCCGAGAAGGCCGAAACGCTCCATGGCAAGTTTGGCGATGCGGGTTATTTCCGCCTCCGCCATGCCGGGATAGTGTTCAAGCTCCAGCGCCGCAAGCGTGCCGCCATCATCCCGGCAGAGCCCGGTGAAGGCCACGACCGCGCCGATGCTCCTGTCACCTTCCGTCAGCCGACGGGTTTCTTCCGCAGCGTTGAAATCCTCTGCCTGCACGCGGACCGTCGGCTGCATCCGCTCATCCCCCCGTCATCGGCGGGAAAATGCCGATCTCGCGCGCGCCGACGATGCTTTCATCATGCTCGACATGCTCCTGATTGACGGCGACGCGGATCACATTGGGAAACTCGAAGGCAGCTTCGTAATTCTCGCCGCGCGTCGCAAGCCAGGCGATCAGCTCGCCGGCGGTGGTGACGGAGGAGGGGATGTCCAGCTCTTCTTCATCCGTGCCGATCTTCTCGCGAACCCAGGCGAAATAAACGATCCGTGTCATCAGTCTTCGTCCACGATGTGCTTCAGGCCGGCCTTGAAGTAATCATAGCCGGTATACATGGTCAGCGCCGCCGCGATCCACAGCAGGGTAATGCCCATTTCGGTCGTGTAGGGCAGAACCTTGTCGCCCGCAGGACCCGCGAGCAGGAAGGCGATGGCGACCATCTGGATGGTGGTCTTCCATTTGGCGATGCGGGTGACGGGAACGCTGACCTTCAGCGCCGCCAGATACTCTCGCAGGCCCGAGACCAGAATTTCGCGGCAGAGAATGGTGATGGCCGCCCAGAGCGACCAGCCGGCAATGGTGCCATCCGCCGCCATCAGAAGCAGGACGGAGGCGACCAGCAGCTTGTCGGCGATCGGGTCCAGCATGCGGCCGATATTCGACGTCTGGTTCCAGATACGCGCGAGATAACCATCGAGGAAATCGGTCAGCGAGGCGATGATGAACAGCCACAATGCCGTCCAGCGCGCGAAATCCGAGCTTTCCAGTTTCCCTTCGATGTAAAAGCACAAAACGATGACAGGAACCGCGAGGATGCGGCCATAGGTGAGGAGGTTGGGAATGCTGTATGCGCGCGAAGCCATGGGAAACCTGTCAGTCTAAGATTAGCTGCCTTGATGCCGCCGCCAGGGCATAGCGTCAACACGTGATTATGTTTTTTTAGCAGTTCGCCACGACGGCGCGGCGTCAATCGCTGCCGCTCTCGTGGAAGTGATTGTAGATTTGCCGCGCAACCGTCTCCGAAATGCCGCTGACAGCCATCAGGTCGTTGAGGCCGGCGCGGGAAACCGCCTTGGCCGTGCCGAAATGCTGCAGCAGGGAGCGCTTGCGGCCCGGACCGATTCCCGAGATTTCGTCGAGCGGATTGCGCACCATTTCCTTCTTGCGCCGCGCCCGGTGCGAGCCGATGGCGAAGCGGTGCGCTTCGTCGCGCATGCGCTGAATGAAATAGAGCACGGGATCGCGCGGCGGCAGCGAAAAATCGCTGCGCCCATCCGCAAAGAAGCGTTCGCGGCCCGCCTCGCGGTCCACACCCTTGGCGACGCCGATGGCGGTCACGCAGTCGCGAATGCCGAGTTCATCGAGAATGGCCCGTACCGCCGTCATCTGGCCCTGACCGCCATCGATCAGGACCACATCGGGCCAGGCGGGGAAGGGCATATCGGCGGCTTCCTCCGGCGTCGGCGTCTGCGTCTGCCCACGGTCGGGCTTTCCCTCTTCCTTCAGCAGGCGCGAGAAGCGACGGGTCATCACCTCGCGCATCATGCCGAAGTCATCGCCGGGGGTGATGTCGGTCGATTTAATGTTGAACTTGCGGTACTGGTTCTTCACGAAACCTTCAGGGCCCGCCACCACCATGCCGCCCACGGCATTGGTGCCCATGATATGGGAGTTATCGTAAATCTCGATCCGGCGCGGCACATAGGAAAGACCGAAGGTTTCCGCAAAACCCTTCAGCAGCCGCGCCTGAGACGAGGTTTCCGCCAGCTTGCGGCCATGCGCCTCTCGGGCATTGGCAAGCACATGGTCGGTGATGTCCTTCTTCTCGCCACGCTGCGGCACGCTGATTGTCACCTTGTGCCCGGCCTTTTCGCCGAGTGCTGCGGCCAGCAGCTCCTGCTCCTCCACCGTTTCGGAAAGCAGGATTTGCTTAGGCACCGGCTTGTCGTCATAAAACTGCGCCAGGAATGCATTGAGGATTTCCGAGCCGGGCAGCGAAGGGTCGGCCTTCGGGAAATAGGCGCGGTTGCCCCAGTTCTGGCCGGTGCGGAAAAAGAACACCTGAATGCAGGAGATGCCGCCTTCATGGTGGATGGCGAATACATCCGCCTCCTCGATGCCGGCGGGGTTGATGCCCTGATGGCTCTGGACATGCGACAGTGCGGCCAGCCGGTCGCGATAGACGGCGGCGCGCTCGAAATCGAGGTCCTCGGCCGCCTCGTTCATCTGCCGCGCAATCGCGGTCTTGACGCTCTGGCTCTTGCCGGACAGGAAATCCTTGGCTTCCTTGACGAGTTCTTCATACCCCTGATCGCTGATCTCATGCGTGCAGGGGCCGGAACAGCGCTTGATCTGGTAAAGAAGACAGGGACGCGTGCGGGTTTCGAACACGCTGTCGGTGCAGGTGCGGATCAAAAAGGCGCGTTGCAGCGAATTGATGGTGCGCCCGACCGCGCCGGCCGACGCAAAGGGGCCGAAATAATCGCCCTTGCGCGCCCGCGCCCCACGGTGCTTGAAAATCGCCGGCGCGCGGTTGTCTGCGGTAATGAGGATATAAGGAAAGGACTTGTCGTCGCGCAAAAGCACATTAAAGCGCGGCCGCAAACGCTTGATGAGATTCGCTTCAAGCAGAAGCGCTTCCGTCTCCGTGCGGGTGGTGACGAATTCCATATGGGTGGTAAAACGCACCATCTGGGCAATGCGGTTGGAATGCACGCGGCCCTGCGCGTAATTGCCGACGCGCTTCTTCAACGAGCGCGCCTTGCCGACGTAAAGCACGTCGCCCGCCTCGTTGAACATGCGATAGACGCCCGGCGCATTCGGCAGGTGTTTGACGAATTCGCCGATCAGATCCATGCCCTTCAGGCCGGATTCGTTCTTCCAGCCCGCATTCCAGTCCATGCCGGCAACGTCGCTCGATGCCTGGGCCGCATCGGTCGCGGCAAGGTTTGCATCGTCGTCTTCGTCGTCGGTTTCATCGAAGAGAATACCGCCATCAGGCAGCTTCTTTCCGTTCATTCATTTATCTCCGCCACGTCAGGGGTTTCCCAGCCAAGATGCTGGCCGCCGTCGAGCGCGATCATTTGTCCGGTGACCGACGGCGTGTCGAAAAGAAAGCGAATCGTCCGCCCGAACTCGTCCGGTGCGGGACCACGCTTTAATATAAGGCCGTCGATCTGCGCCTGAAAGTCCTCGGGCGCCTGTCTTTCGCTTTTGAATGTCGGACCCGGCCCGATGGCGTTGACCCGCACACGCGGCGCAAAGCTTTGCGCCATCGTCCGCGTGGCCGTCCAGAGCGCCGATTTCGAAAGCGTATAGGAATAAAACCGTGGCGTGAGCGCAAGCACGCGCTGGTCGATGATATTGACGATCAGCCCGGATTTATCGGCAGGCAGTTGCTCGACAAAGGCGGCGGCGATGAGGGAGGGCGCCCGCACATGCACGGCGAAATGTGCGTCGAAGATCGCCGGATCGGGCTTGTCCGCCGAGTCGTCGAGAAAAACCGACGCATTGTTGATAACGACGCCGATAGGCCCGAGTGCTGACGCAGCCTGTTCGATGAGTCCCGAAGCAGGGCCGGATTGTGTCAGATCCGCCTGAACGGCTACAGCCTTGCCACCTTTCTGCCTTATTTCGTTAGCGAATTCCTCGGCGCTGGCCATGGAAGTATTGGCATGGACGGCGATGGCGAAGCCATGGGCGGCCAGATCGGTGGCGATTGCCCGCCCGAGCCGGCGGGCGGCTCCCGTTATCAAGACTGTCTTTTGTATATTTTCTTTCACGGCTGACCTGCATTTGCTCATATCCGTCCTATTTGCTGGATATAAATGCAAATCGCAAGCTGTCCATCGGCCCCAAAAGAATTGGGCGATTTTTTATTCACAATGCAATTTCGGTTTAATTTGAATATAACTAAGTTTAAAGGCGATCTATTGCTGGTTAGGCTTCTGTTAGGGTTAATAAACCCCTTGTGGCAATTAGGCAACGTCTAATTCTAGTCACGTCGCTGCCCCAAAAAATTCACATTTTGGCTCTTTGATCTCCGCATTCTCCTATCAAATTCAGTTTCCAGAGGGGCGATTAACCCGACGAGTTTACACCGCGTCTGAGAACAATAGTTTTGAGTACAGAGCGGTCCTGAAAGGAGAATAGCATGCGTATTTTCGTAGCAACCCTTATGGCTTCGACCATGGCAGCCGCCGGCTTTTCGGCTGCTCACGCCGCTGACGCCGTAAATGAAGTGCCGCAGGCACCGGTTTCCTACGACCAGCCCGCGCCGGTCAAGGATTGGTCCGGCGCCTACCTCGGTGGTACGGTCAACTATGATTGGGGCCGTTTCAGCTCCAGCAACGACGGTCGTGACGCCAAGGGCGCTGGCGGCGGTCTCTACGGCGGTTACAACTGGCAGAACGGCCAGCTGGTTTACGGTGCGGAAGCAGACGTCAACCTCGGTGACGAGCGCGGTTCCGCCGGTACGGTCGCAGGTCGCGCCGTCGAAGGCAAGCAGGGCGTCAACGGCTCGCTGCGTGGCCGCGTCGGTTACGACATGAACCCGTTCCTGCTCTACGGTACGGCCGGTCTTGCTGTTTCCGACAACAAGGTTCGCGACGGCGTCAACAAGGACAGCGCCACGGCTCTCGGTTACACGGTTGGTGCCGGTGTTGAAGCCATGGTTACCGACAACATCACCGCTCGTCTGGAATATCGCTACAGCGACTACCAGAAGAAGGACTACACGCTCGGCAACGACGCCTTCTCGCGTGGTTATGACGACCACTCCGTCAAGGCCGGTATCGGCGTCAAGTTCTGATCCCTCAAGGATCGCTATTGGAAAAGCCGGGGTTTTGCCCCGGCTTTTTTGTTTTTCGCTCTTAAGCGTCGGCATGAATGCCCGGCCTTCCGGCCAGGCGTCCTTCTGCATCCGCCTCAGGCGGCGGCCTTCATTTCCGCATAGGCTTCGAAACGCTTGCCGAAGGTTTCCGGCCAGGCGGCCAGCGCATCGCGACCTTCGGCCCATTCCCCGGCGAAACGCAGGTCGAGATAACCGATCATCGCGGCAAGGGCGAAATGGCCGCCATGCAGCTTCTTGCCGGTTTTCGGCAGGTTGGTGTTGAGATAATCAAGCCCGCGGACCACCTTGCTCCACTGCTTGTCGATCCAGGGCTGGTGGATCTTCTCTTCCGGGCGGAAACGGCGCTCGTAAACGATGGCGAGCAGGCAATCCATGATGCCGTCGCACAGCGCTTCGAGAATTTCCACATCCGTGCGCTTGCCGTTCTTTTTCGGGTAGAGCTTGCCGCCCGAAAGACGGTCGAGATAATGCATGATCGCCACGCTGTCATAGACCGAGCCGCCTTCATCCAGAAGCAGGACCGGAATCTTGCCGAGCGGATTATTGTCCATCAGCGTTGCGGGCTCGGCACTGGTATCGACACGCACGGAGGTAATGTCGATGCCGAGATGGCGCGCGGCCATACGGACCTTGGCGGAGTAGGGGGAGGCGGGCGAGTAGAGCAGTTCCATGGTCGGGTCCTGTGGGTTGTCGTCTGGGGACTGGAATAGTCAATAAAGCTGCATAGCGGTTTTATGTCTGGAAAATGTGTAGAAGAGTGCAATCGAGAGCATTCGATGCGCTCTAGCGAATGGGGATGATTTCTGTGGCGTTGGCGCGGCAGCCCTTACGGTCAAGCTCGGGGCAGTCGCGGAATGTCATGTCCCTGTTGAGGCAGATGCGCACTTCCTCAAGGCGCTTGCCGTCGCAGCTGATGGAGATGCCGCGTTTCGACAGGCCGGGATTGGCGTCGGTGAAGGCGGTTTCTATGGCGTCGGCGGAGAGAGTGGCGGCTTCGGCGCCGGAGGCGATCTTTCCCGGCAGCCGGATGGCTTCGAAGGCGGCCCGTGTCGCCGAGAAATAGTCCCTCTGCGACAGGCCGGAGCAGGAGCCGTGCTTGCGCCACTGGTGGCCGATCAGGCCCATGGACGGCATGATATCGAACATGGTGCGGCCGATCGCGTCCGGAACACGGTCGGGCTCACCGCTCTGGCAGAATTCAGGATAATCGTTTTCGTTCTGCGGCCACAGCCCGTGCACCACGAAACCGTAACGTCTGTCGCTGCCGCATTGCTGGCGGTTGCCCGAGCCTTCGGAACTGGCGCAGAACGCCGGTGACCAGGAGAGCGACAGCACGTAAAAATCGAACCCGTTTCCACGGGGCGCAGGGTTCTTGCCCGTCTCCTGTCGGGAAACGTCGCGCCCTGGAGCGTCCGGCCGGGAGTTGCCGACGGTCTGCGATTGGGATTGTGTCTGCCGGTTGCCGGCGGGGCTGGTCGGAGCCGGATTTTCCCGCGCGAACCACAATGCGCCGAGCGACAGAAGGCCCAGGGCGATGAAACCGGCATAACGCTTCATTCCGTGTACGTTCTCCGGAAAATGGACGACCTCACATCGCTGGCGGGCGACGATCCGGTCTTACATCAACTTGTGAACGGGGCAAACCGCCAATCTTTGATGAAAAGGTTGAAAGCTTTGCCGCATAACGAATAAAGTCGAACGAATCTTCCGCAAAGACGGAACAGGGCTGGGGTGAGGCTGGAGGAAATAGGCGGGCATGACCGCATGAAATTCAAGAAATATATCTGGCCCGTCGTTGGCTTCGCGACGATCGGTTTTTCCGCCTGGTTGCTCTTTCACGAATTGCGCGGCCTGTCGCTCGATGATCTCTGGGACAGTCTGAAAGCCATTCGCGTGCGGGACTGGCTGTGTTCGGGCCTTGCAACCCTGCTGGCCTATGCCGCGCTCGCCGGTTACGACCGCATCGCGTTGCAGCATCTTGGCCGCAAAGTGAACTGGTTCTTCATCACGCTCACCTCTTTCACTACCTATGCGCTGTCCCACAATGTCGGGGCCTCGGTATTCTCCGGCGCCGTGGTGCGATATAGGGCCTATACGTCCAAGGGGCTGAGTGTGGCGGAAGTGGGCGTGCTCGTCGGCCTCTGCTCCTTCACCTTCCTCATCGGCACGATCATGCTCATCGGGCTGGTGCTGCTTTACGAGCCTGACATCACCGAACGGTTTACCGGCATTCTGCCCGTCGAAGCCTCCACCACCACAGGTGTGGTGCTGCTTCTTTTCGTCGGTCTTTATATTCTTGGCAGCCTGCTAAGGCTGAAGCCCCTGAAAATCGGTTCCTTCGTGCTGCCATACCCCGCGCCGAAGCTTGTTGCGCAGCAACTCGTCATCGGTCCCATCGAGCTGATCGGTGCGGCGGGCATCATCTATTTCGCGCTGCCGGAAGCCGGAAATCCTGGTTATATGGTCATTCTCGGCATATTTCTGGTTTCCTTCTCGGCGGCGCTCATCTCGCACGCGCCGGGCGGTCTGGGGGTGCTGGAACTGGTCTTCGTCACCGGCCTGCCGGACATGAACCCGGCGGATGTCATCGCGGCGCTTCTGGTCTTCCGGCTGTTCTACCTCATCATTCCCTTCATCATGGCCCTGTTCGTGATCCTGTTCTTCGAACGGTCACAGCTGGCGCAGGCGCAGAGGCGGGAAGGGCTGAGATAGCCCCTCAAATCTCTTCCGCTTTTTCCTCGCCGCGCAGCCAGAAGGCGCGCTGCGAGGCGAACCTGTCCTGCGCCAGCGTTGTCTTCAGATAGGGCAGCAGCGTATGCAACTCGTCCTTCAGCGTATAGGGCGGATTGACGATGATGAGGCCGGAGCCGCTCAGGCCATCCAGCCGGTCGCTTCTGACGGAAAGCTCCGCGCACAGCATCTTCGGAATGTCGAATGATTGCAGCCGCTCGTGAAAGTCCTTGATCGGAGCGCCTTTCTTCAAGGGATACCAGAGGCAATAGGTGCCGGTGGAAAAACGCCGATAGGCCTTGTTCAAGCCATCGGCCAGACGCTGATATTCATTCTCAAGCTCGAAAGGCGGATCGACGAGGATGAGGCCGCGCTTTTCCTTCGGCGGCAGATGCGCGCCGAGCGACAGCCAGCCATCCAGCTCGGTGACACGCACCTGATAGTCCCCTTCGAACAGGCGCGCGAGCGCCCGGCTGTCATCCGGGTGCAGTTCCATGGCCGAAAGCCGGTCCTGCGGGCGAAACAGCATGCGCGCGAGTTTCGGTGAGCCGGGATAGAATTTCACGCCACCTTCCGGATTGAGTTCCTTCACGGCATCAAGATAAGGCTCCAGCAGTTCGGCGATGGGGGCGGGCAGATCGGCCTCCATCAGCTTGCCGATACCGGTCTGCCATTCGCCGGTCTTCTGCGCCTCTTCCGAGGTCAGGTCGTAAAGCCCAATGCCGGCATGGGTGTCCAGCACGCGGAAGGCCTTGTCCTTGTTCTGCAGGTATCGCACGAGGCGGGCGAGAACGGCATGTTTGAGGACATCCGCGAAATTGCCGGCGTGATAGATGTGGCGGTAGTTCATGGATGTGTCTCGCTTGCCGTTTACCCGAGTGAATGGTCAGGATGAATATTCTTGATGGACGTCACTTCGGCCTTTTTGCCGCATCGTTGATGCAATATACAAAAGACATGAACGTTGCGACCCCGATTTCCGCTGAAAAAGCCGCCCCGAAGTCCGAAGTCCGTATCGGACACACGGTCTGTCCGCATGACTGTCCGAGCGCCTGCGCGCTCCAGGTCGACATCAATGCCGATGGCCGCATCGGCCGCGTGCGTGGGGCTAACGCCAATACGTACACCGCCGGCGTGATCTGCGCCAAGGTGGCGCGTTACTCTGAGCGCATCTATCATCCCGGCCGTCTTCTGACCCCGAAGCGTCGCAAGGGTGCGAAAGGCGCCGGCGACTGGCAGGAAATCTCCTGGGAAGCGGCTCTGGACGAGGTGGCGGACGCTTTTGTCAAGGCCGAGGCGCGGCATGGTACTGAGGCCATCTGGCCCTATTTCTATGCCGGCACCATGGGGCAGGTGCAGCGCGATTCCATCGAGCGGCTGCGCCACGCCAAGAAATATTCCGGCTTTTTCGGCTCGATCTGCACCAACATGGCCTGGACCGGTTATGTGATGGGCACCGGCGCATTGCGTGGCCCGGATCCGCGCGAGATCGCCAAGGCCGATGTCGTCGTCATCTGGGGCACCAATGCGGTCGCCACACAGGTCAATGTCATGACCCATGCGGTGAAAGCCCGCAAGGAACGCGGCGCGAAGATCGTCGTCGTCGATATCTACGACAATCCGACCATGAAGCAGGCGGATACGCGCCTCGTCGTCCGCCCCGGCACGGATGCCGCACTTGCCTGCGCCGTCATGCACATCGCCTTCCGCGACGGTTACGCCGACCGTGATTATATGGCGCGCTTCGCCGACGATCCGGCCGGGCTCGAGGCGCATCTGAAGACGAAGACGCCGCAATGGGCATCCGAAATCACCGGCCTTTCGGTCAATGAGATCGAGGATTTCGCAAGGCTGGTCGGCGCCACCAAGAAGACCTTCTTCCGGCTCGGATATGGTTTTGCCCGCCAGCGCAACGGCGCGGTCGCCATGCATGCGGCGCTTTCCATCGCCACGGTTCTCGGCTCCTGGCAATATGAGGGCGGCGGCGCGTTCCACAACAATGGCGATATCTTCCGGCTGAACAAAGCGGAGCTGATGGGCAGTTCTTACGCCGACCCTGAGGTGCGCCAGCTCGACCAGTCGCAGATCGGCCGTGTGCTGACGGGGGACGCCGAGGCGCTGCGCCACGGCGGTCCGGTGACGGCCTTGCTCATCCAGAACACCAATCCCGTCAATGTCGCCCCCGAGCAGCGGCTGGTGAAACAGGGTTTCCTGCGCGACGATCTTTTCGTTGCCGTGCATGAGCAGTTCATGACCGAAACGGCTGATGTGGCCGATATCGTGCTGCCCGCCACCATGTTCCTCGAACATGACGACATCTACCGCGCCGGTGGCCAGAACCACATTCTGCTGGGGCCCAAACTGGTGGAGCCGCCGGAAACGGTGCGTACCAATCTCTTCGTCATCGAGGAACTGGCAAAACGCCTCGGCGTCGACCATATGCCGGGCTTCGGCCTTTCGGCCCGCGACCATGTCGACCGTATGCTCAAAGTCAGCGGCTGGGGCGATTTCGACACGCTGGCTGAAGAAAAGTGGATCGATGCGCAGCCGTCCTTCGAGGTGGCGCATTATCTCGAAGGCTTCGGTTACGGCGATGGCAAATTCCGCTTCAGTCCCGAATGGGCGACTGGACCGTCTCCGAACAAGCCGCCGAAAAATATCGGTGTGATGGGGCCTGTTGCACAATTTCCGAAATTCCCGGATCAGGTCGACGTCATCGAAACCGTGGACGGTGACCATCCCTTCCGGCTGGCGACCTCACCGGCGCGCAACTTCCTGAACTCCACCTTCGCGGAAACGAAGACCTCCGTGCAGAAGGAAGGCCGTCCGGAATTGATGATCTGTCCCGAGGATGCGAGCGGCAACGGCATCGCCGATGGCGACATCGTCCGCATTGGCAATGCGCGCGGCGAAGTGCGCCTCCATGCGAAAATCGTGGAGGGTGCGAGACCGGGTGTGCTGATCGCCGAAGGGCTGTGGCCAAACAGGGCGCATCTCGATGGCGAAGGCATCAATGTGTTGACCGGCGCCGATGCCGTCGCTCCCTACGGCGGTGCGGCTTTTCACGACAACAAGGTGTGGCTCCGCCGCGATGACGAGGCCCGCGAGGCTTGATATTGCGCCGCAACACGGGCAGGCTGAAATTCCACGACAGGCAAGGACATATCCGGTGACACAGACGCAGGCGAAAAACATTCCGGCTGACACGGATGCGGGCAGAATCCGGCTGGTGGAAAAAGAAACCGTCTGGAAGGGCTTCGTGCATATGCAGAAGCTCGTTTTCGACCAGCGCATGCCGGATGGCAGAACCATCCGCATCGTCCGGGAAGTCCACGACCATGGCAGCGCCGCCGCCATTCTTCTTTATGACCCGAAGCGCGACAGCGTGGTGATGGTGCGCCAGTTCCGCCCCGCCGCCTTCGTGAACGGCGATCAAAGCTTCATGATCGAGGTACCGGCGGGGCTTCTCGACGACGACGACGCAGCCGTCGCCATCCGCCGTGAGGCAATGGAAGAATCCGGTTACGCTGTTGAGAAGGTCGAGTATCTCTTCGACATGTATGCAAGCCCCGGCACGCTGACGGAGAAAGTCAGCCTCTTCGTCGCCCGCATCGATCTTGACGTGCAGGCCGGCAGCGGCGGCGGACTGGAGGACGAAGGCGAGGATCTGGAGGTTCTGACCTACGGGCTGGACGAAGCCTTCGCGATGATCGCATCGGGTGAAATCACCGATTCCAAGACGATCATTCTGCTGCAATGGGCGATGTTAAATCGCGCCGGACTCGGAAAGTGACGGTCAAGGCCTTCGTAGTGGACGCGGTTACTTGCGCCCTACATTTTTCCATTTAGTGACCTGATCCGCGGTTGCTTGTTTTCGTTGTGCCCGCTCTTTCCTTATCTTGGCGATGAGACTTCGCCGGGCTTGGGAATCAATTGTCTTCACAACACGCACGGCGATCTCCTTTCCAAGTATGATAAAATTGCAGCTCAGCCTCGCCTATATTTATACGAGAATAGGAGAGGGGGCTGGCTTGGTCACTGGGCTTATTACCACGAACCGCACTGCCAAATCAAAACCTGCCTCTCACACCCATCCCCACGAAAATCGACTGCAAGTCACCGCCGCCGGCATTCTTTTCCGATGACAGGTTTCCGGCACCTGCGCCGCTGTAGTGGGTGTCTCCGCGCCCGAGGCTGGTATAGTCATATGCGCCGTCGAGATAGATCGAGGCATTCTCGGTCAGGTCATAGGCGACGCCGGCCTTCACCCCGAACATGCCGGCGACGTCGAATTTGTCGGTGAAGCGCATGTCACGCAGCCAGTGATCGTCGGTCGCCTTGCCATAGACCATGGCGCCGCCTTCGAGGCCCAGATTGAGCGACCAGTTGCCGAACCTCTGGCCGCCCGTCAGGTTGCCGTAGAAAACCGGGATTTGCTGGCGATAGGTGATCCCCTTGAGGCCATCTTTGAATTTGCCGGAGAAATCGCGGCGGGAGAAAACGCTGTAAACGGCGTTGCCGCCATAAGCCGACCATTGAACATCCGTATAACGAAAACCCACACCGGCGCTTAGATATTGCTGCGGATCGTCCAGCAACATGCGATTGAGTTCGAGGCTTCCCGAAAAATAATGGTCGAGCCGCGTGTCGTCATGCTGGGAACGGTGGCTCCAATTGTCCTTGGAGCTATCTCTGGAAAAAGGCCAAACCCAGTCATAGTCGGTCATATAGCCGTCGCCCTCGAAGCCGACGCGGCCTTCCGCCTTGACGCGCCAGCCGGGCGCAAGTTCAAGTCCGAGCGAGCCGCGCAATGCCACGGCGTTTTTGGTTTCCCATTCGAGTTCGCTCAGCTTGCGCCCACCGATATGGACGGTTTCCGTCGCGCGGAGATTGAGAACGCCGGCATCAACTGAGGCTGTAATGCCACTTTGCTCAGCCGCGACGGGCAGGCTGGCGCCCGCCATCAGAACAGCCGAAAGCGGCAGGGAAAATCTCGACAATGGCATAATCGCTCCTGAATGACCGGAGGGCCCGAAATAAGGGCCGTTGCGGGCATTAAAGATGATTATGGTAAACGATCGGTTTATTTTCCGAAAAATACCATTATGATTGTTTTTGTACTTTAGTTATAGCTTTATCAGGAGGCGGAGATGAGGTTGGAATACTCAGTTTTACTGTCGCCATCCGTGGAGACCGCCTTGCCATCTTCCATTCGAACCTTGCCTTCGGCAAGCCGCTTCAGGGTAAGCGGGTAGAGCTGATGCTCGACTGTCAGGATCCGCGACGCCAGAGTTTCGGCCGTATCGCCGGAAATGACCGGCACCGCACCCTGCGCGATGGTCGGACCTTCATCCATGCCTTCGGTGACGAAATGCACGGTGCAGCCGGAAATCTTCATGCCGCTGTCAATGGCGCGCTGATGGGTGTTGAGGCCGGGGAAAAGCGGCAGCAGGGAAGGGTGGATATTGATGATGCGCCCTTCATAGGGAGCAATGAAATCCCCCGATATCAACCGCATGTAACCGGCGAGACAAATGATATCGGGCGCGATTTCGCCAAGTGCGGCCAGAATGGCGCCCTCATGCTCGGCCTTGCTGGCATAGGTCTTGCGCTCGAAGACCAGCGTGGGAATGCCCATGCCCCGTGCCTTTTCCAGCCCGCCCGCAGACGCCTTGTCCGAGATGACGCAGACGATTTCCGCCGGAAAATCCGCCGCCTGACAGGCCTTGGCCAGCGACACCATGTTGGAGCCGCTGCCGGAAATGAAAACGACGACGCGTTTGCGGCCGGACGGGAAGGCGGCGCTCATCATAGGCCGAGAGCGCCCTTATAGATGGTGCCATGCGCGCCTTCTTCGCGGGCGACCATGCGGCCGAGCGGGAAGACGGTCTCGCCTTCGGCGGTCAGAACCTCGGTGACCTTTTCGGCATTTTCGGCCGAAACGACGACGATCATGCCGACGCCGCAATTGAAGGTGCGCAGCATTTCCTTCGCTTCGACGCCGCCGGTTTTCGCCAGCCACGAGAAGACGGCGGGAACCTTGATCGCATCGAGATCGATTTCGGCAGCGAGATGCTTGGGCAGAACGCGCGGAATATTCTCCGGGAAACCGCCGCCGGTAATATGCGCCAGCGCCTTCAGCGCGCCGGTCTCGCGGATCGCCTTCAAAAGCGGCTTCACATATATGCGGGTCGGCGTCAGCAGCGCTTCGCCGAGCTTCTTGCCGTCCGCGAAGGGGGCAGGGGCGTTCCAGTCGAGGCCGGAGATCAACACGATCTTGCGCACCAACGAAAAGCCGTTGGAGTGAACGCCGGAAGAGGAGAGGCCGAGAATGACGTCGCCTTCGGAAATATCGCCGGCCGGCAGAAGCTGGCCGCGTTCGGCCGCACCCACGGCAAAGCCCGCGAGATCGTAATCACCATCGGAATACATGCCGGGCATTTCAGCGGTTTCGCCGCCGATCAGCGCACAGCCGGATTCGCGGCAGCCGGCGGCAATGCCGGAAACGATGGCCGCACCCTGGTCCGGATCCAGCTTGCCGGTCGCGAAATAATCGAGGAAGAACAGCGGTTCTGCGCCCTGGACGACGAGATCGTTGACGCACATGGCGACGAGATCGATGCCGACGGTGTCGTGATAGTCAGCATCGATGGCGATCTTCAGCTTGGTGCCGACGCCGTCATTGGCGGCCACCAGAACCGGATCGGTGAAGCCTGCGGCTTTCAGATCGAACAGGCCGCCGAAGCCGCCGATTTCGCCATCCGCACCGGGACGCCGCGTCGAGCGCACCGCCGGTTTGATCTTTTCGACCATCAGGTTGCCGGCGTCGATATCCACACCTGCATCACTATAGGTAAGACCGTTCTTGCCCGACTGGCTCATGGCTCTCGTCTCCGCTGGTTCCTTTGGCGTCGCCATTCGCACGGGACGGGGCCTGATGCAAGGGTTTGAGTGGCAAAAGCTCCGGTTTTTAACGGCTTTGGCGGGGCTTACCGAATTGGGTGCTCACGATGGCTGCGGCGCGGCGCGACAGACGAGATTGAGCAGGCCGTCGTTGGACGTATCGGAATTTTCCTCTATCGGCCGTCCGTTCTCGCCATAACGTGCGGCGATCTTAAAGCCCGCCGCTTCCAGCTGGCGGGTCTGGGCGGCAAGGTCGATAAAATAAAACAGGCCGCTCCAGCGATGCGCCTGATCCGCGAGAATGGCATATTCCGGAGTCCGCCGTGTCGAAGGTTGCAGTCGCAGATAGTTGATCCAGCTTTGCGGATGCAGCGAATTCACCACCTCGCGCGGGTGCCAGGAGCGGCGGTGCAGCGGCATGCCGCCGGCCCGCTTCCATCGCCGGTTATGAAAAGAAAAGATGAAGTACCCGCCCGGTGACAGAATGCTTCGCACGGCATGGATGATGGCAAGCCGGTCCTCATGGTCGAAGGCACTTAGAATCGCGAGCGCGCCGAGCACGCAATCGAAACGCTCCGCACCGAACTGGCCGATTGCCCGCACATCCATATCGAGAAACGTGGCGGCTGGAAAATTGCGCCGCGCCAATGCAAGCATCGGCTGCGAACGGTCAATGCCGATATAGTCTCCCACCAGCGGCAGAAGCGGCTTCGTCGTTCGGCCGGTGCCGACACCGAGGTCAAGCAGCCGCTTGCCCGCATAGGCATGGCGGAACTGGTCGAGAATGATGCGTTCGGCCGGGTAAAGCTGCTGGTTGTCATACCATTCGGCAACTTCGGGATTATCGAAGAGACCGGCATTATATTCCGCGATGCCATTTTCACTGGTGCTCTGCATCGTGCCCCCCCGGCCGCCGGAGATGAAGGAGCGCCGCTGGCCCGCCCGGCAATATTTGATAGTTGTCTAATATTTACCGTCGGTCAACCTGCCGTTGCGAGGGGTTGGCCGGAAATGAGGGATTTTGCCGCTGTGCGGGCAGCCTCCTTCTGCCCATGCGCGAAAGCGCCGGTCTTGACCATGTGCATGTACGCATCCTATCTCCATCACGGGCGGTGACGGTGCGGCGATAAAGGATGAACGGATGCAACCCCATGTAAGCGGTACGAGCCTGCGCCGGCAGGTTTTTTTCTGGATCGGCGTGCTTGCCGTCTTTGTCCTTTTCCTGATGGTCTTCAGCTCCATTCTCCTGCCTTTCGTGGCGGGCATGGCGCTTGCCTATTTTCTCGATCCGGTTGCCGACTGGCTGGAACGGCGCGGCTTGAGCCGGTTGATGGCGACCGTCGTCATCCTCGTCTCCTTTGTGCTGATCTTTGCGCTGTCGCTCATCATCATCATCCCGCTGATCGCCGCCCAGGCCTCGGAATTCATCACGCGCATCCCGCAATATATCTCGTCATTGCAGCAGCTGATTGCCGGCGCCGACACCAATCTCCTGCCGGATTGGGTCAGCAGCCAGATCGACGCCGTGAAGGAGAATTTTTCAAAGCTTTTGACCGAAGGTGCCGGTTTCATCGGCACGTTGCTGACGCAGATATGGAATTCCGGCAAATCGCTGGTCGATGTCATGTCGCTGCTGGTCGTTACGCCCGTGGTCGCCTTCTATCTGCTGCTCGACTGGGACCGGATGATCGACAAGGTCGATAGCTGGATACCGCGCGACTATGTCCATACCGTCCGGCAGATCGCCCGCGACATGGACAAGACCATTGCCGGTTTCGTGCGCGGGCAGGGGTCGCTCTGCATCATTCTCGGCGTTTATTATGCCGTCGGCCTGTCACTGGTTGGCTTGAATTTCGGCCTGCTGATCGGCCTTTTTTCAGGCCTCATCAGTTTCATTCCCTATATCGGCTCCATGGTCGGCCTCATCCTCGCCGTCGGCGTCGCCATCGTGCAGTTCTGGCCGGATTACATCTATGTGTTTCTGACGCTCGTCGTGTTCTTTTCCGGCCAGTTCATCGAAGGCAACATCCTGCAGCCGAAGCTTGTCGGCAAAAGCGTAGGCCTGCATCCGGTCTGGCTGATGTTCGCCCTTTTCGCCTTCGGTGCACTTTTCGGTTTCGTCGGGCTTCTCGTCGCGGTGCCAGCTGCGGCGGCGGTCGGTGTGCTTGTCCGCTTCGCCTTGTCGCGGTATCTTGAAAGCGATCTTTACCATGGGCATGCCGCCAACCTTCCCTGGGACACAAACCCTGCCCTGGAAGAAGGGAAAACGTCCTCCGGCAAGGTTGACTCTCAGAGCTGACGATGACTGACCAAATCAAAACCGACAACGCCCGGTCGAAGGCCGAGCAGCTGCCGCTCGCATTCTCGCACCAGTCCGCTTCCGGCAGGGATGATCTCCTCGTCTCCGCCTCCCTTGCGGCTGCCGTCAGCCTCGTCGATGAATGGCCGACCTGGCGCTCGCCCGTCGTCGTGCTGGCCGGGCCGCCGGGTTCGGGAAAATCGCATCTCGCCAATATCTGGAAAAATATCAGCGACGCGCGCGACATTCACCCCGAGACGGGCTCCGATGCCGCGCGTGCGGCCGAAACAGGACCGGTTCTTTTCGAGGACGCCGACCGGCGCGGTTTTGACGAGACCGAACTCTTCCATGTCATCAACAGCGTACGCCAGCACGGCACCACGCTTTTGATGACGAGCCGGCAATGGCCGGCCGCATGGCAGGTGACGCTGCCGGATCTGCGCTCGCGCCTCAAAGCCGTAACGGTGGTGGAAACCGGCGAGCCGGACGAGGGGCTTTTGGCGCAGGTGCTGGTGAAACTCTTCGCCGACCGGCAGCTTTACATGGATGACAAACTCATAGGTTACATCGTCAATAGAATGGAGCGTTCGCTCGATACGGCCCAGACGATCGTGGACCGTATCGACCGGCTGGCGCTTTCGCGTGGAACGAGAATTACACGTCCTCTGGTGGCGGAGGTCCTCAATGCGATGGACAACGCAGCAGCGGGCAGCGGACTGGACATCGATTGACTGTCACAGTTCCGTCGTCAAACTGTTATACGGGCAAGAAGGACGATCGCGCGATGCAGCAGGATCACGGGACGGAAATCGGTCAGGGGATGGAACAGGGAATGGACGCTATCGCGCAGGAAGACTTCAACAAGGTTCAGCCGGTGACCGAAGGCGAGAGCCTGTGGGACAGCCCGGCGCGTTTCATCAACCGCGAATTCTCCTGGCTCCAGTTCAACCGCCGCGTTCTCGAAGAAACGCTGAACACGGATCATCCGCTGCTGGAGCGGCTGCGTTTCCTCTCCATCTCGGCCGCCAACCTCGATGAATTCTTCATGGTCCGCGTCGCCGGCCTGGAAGGGCAGGTGCGCCAGAAGATCACCGTCAAGACGCCGGACGGCAAGACACCGGCCGAGCAGCTCGAAGATATTCTGAAGGAAATCGACAATCTGCAGATGGAGCAGCAGGCATCGCTCGCCGTTCTGCAACAATATCTCGCCAAGGAAGAAATTTTCATCGTGCGGCCGGCCGCACTTTCGGATGCGGACCGCACCTGGCTGGAAACGGAGTTCGAGGAACGCATGTTCCCCGTTTTGACGCCGCTCTCCATCGACCCGGCGCACCCGTTCCCCTTCATTCCCAATCTCGGCTTTTCCATGGGCCTGCAGCTCGATAGCGTCAACGGCCGCGAGCCGATGACGGCGCTCTTGCGCCTGCCGCCCGCGCTCGACCGTTTCGTGCGCCTGCCTGACGAAAAGAACGCCATCCGATACATCACGCTTGAAGATGTGGTCGGCCTGTTCATCCACCGGCTCTATCCCGGTTATACCGTGCGCGGTTCCGGTACGTTCCGCATCATCCGCGACAGCGATATCGAGGTGGAGGAAGAGGCGGAAGATCTGGTCCGTTTCTTCGAGAGCGCGCTGAAGCGCCGCCGCCGCGGTTCCGTTATCCGCATCGAGACTGACAGCGAAATGCCGCAGTCGCTAAGGCAATTCGTGGTGCATGAGCTTGGCGTGCCTGATAATCGTGTTGCCGTTCTGCCCGGTCTTCTCGCGCTCAACACCATCTCGGAAATCGTCCGCGCGCCGCGCGACGACCTGAAATTCGAACCATACAACGCCCGTTTCCCCGAGCGCGTGCGCGAACATGCCGGCGATTGCCTCGCCGCCATCCGCGAAAAGGACATGGTGGTTCACCACCCCTATGAAAGCTTCGACGTGGTCGTGCAGTTCCTGCTGCAGGCCGCGCGCGATCCCGAAGTGCTCGCCATCAAGCAGACGCTTTACCGCACCTCCAATGACAGCCCGATCGTTCGCGCGCTGATCGATGCGGCCGAAGCCGGGAAATCCGTCACCGCGCTGGTCGAGCTGAAGGCGCGTTTCGACGAAGAGGCGAATATCCGCTGGGCGCGCGATCTGGAGCGCGCCGGCGTGCAGGTCGTCTTCGGCTTCATCGAACTCAAGACCCACGCCAAGATGTCGATGGTTGTACGCCGCGAGGACGGCAAGCTCAGAACCTATTGCCATCTCGGCACCGGCAACTATCACCCGATTACCGCCAAAATCTATACGGACCTGTCCTTCTTCACCTGCAACCCGAAGATCGCCCATGACATGGCGAATATCTTCAACTTCATCACGGGCTACGGCGAACCGGAAGAGGGCATGAAGCTGGCCGTTTCGCCCTATACGCTGCGCGCCCGCATCGTGAAGCACATCAACGAAGAGATCGAACATGCCAAGCGTGGCGCGCCGGCGGCGATCTGGATGAAGATGAATTCGCTGGTCGATCCTGAAATCATCGATACGCTCTATCGCGCCAGCGCGGCGGGCGTGGAGGTCGATCTCGTCGTGCGCGGCATCTGCTGCCTGCGCCCGCAGGTGCCCGGTCTGTCGGATAATATCCGCGTCAAATCCATCGTCGGACGCTTCCTCGAACACAGCCGCATCTTCTGCTTCGGCAATGGTTTCGGCCTGCCGTCGGACAAGGCGCTGGTCTATATCGGCTCGGCCGACATGATGCCGCGCAACCTTGATCGGCGCGTGGAAACGCTGGTTCCGCTCACCAATCCCACCGTGCATGAGCAGGTTCTTTCACAGATTATGCTTGGCAATCTCATTGACAACCAGCAGAGCTACGAGATACTTGCGGACGGAACGTCGAGGCGCATCGAGGTGCGTAAAGGCGAAGAACCGTTCAACGCGCAGCACTATTTCATGACCAATCCCAGCCTTTCCGGACGTGGTGAAGCCTTGAAATCCAGTGCGCCCAAATTGATTGCCGGGTTGATTTCGTCCCGCAAGAAACAGGCTGAATGACTCGATCAGAAGCACAGGGGCGGCTGACCGGCCTTGCCCCCGTTTCCGTCATAGATATTGGTTCGAACTCCGTTCGTCTCGTCGTATATGAAGGTCTTTCCCGCGCGCCTGCGGTGCTGTTCAACGAAAAGGTCCTGTGTGGCCTCGGCAAGGGACTGGCGCTGACGGGCCGTATGCATGAGGAAGGCGTCAGCCGGGCGCTGATGGCGCTTCGGCGTTTCCATGTCCTTTCCGAGCAGGCGCAGGCGCAGAAGCTCTATGTGCTGGCGACGGCTGCGGCGCGTGAGGCGGAAAACGGCCCGGATTTCATCCGCGAGGCAGAAGCCATTCTCGGCTGCGAGATCGAGGTACTGTCAGGCGAAAAGGAAGCGCTTTATTCCGCCTATGGCGTGATCAGCGGTTTCCATGATCCAGACGGCATCGCCGGCGATTTGGGCGGCGGTTCGCTCGAGCTCATCGACATCAAGGGCAAGAGCTGCGGCGAGGGCATCACCCTGCCGCTCGGCGGCCTGCGGCTGTCGGAGCAGTCGGACGGCTCGCTGGAAAAAGCGGCGACGATTGCCAGAAAACACGTCAAATCCTTCGCCAAGCTTCTGGCGGCGGGTGAGGGGCGCACCTTTTACGCGGTGGGCGGCACCTGGCGAAACATCGCCAAGCTGCATATGGAGATATCGGGCTATCCGCTGCATATGATGCAGGGCTATGAATTGCCGCTGGAGGAAATGCTGAATTTTCTCGAAGAGGTCATCGTCTCCCGGGATAGCAAGGATCCGGCCTGGCAGGCGGTCTCCAAGAACCGCCGCTCGCTGCTGCCATTCGGCGCCATCGCCATGCGCGAAGTTCTGAAAATGATGAAGCCGGCCAGGATCGCCTTTTCGGCGCAGGGCGTGCGCGAAGGTTATCTTTATTCGCTGTTGACTGAAGAAGAGCGGGATTCCGATCCGCTGCTGGTTGCCGCCGATGAACTTGCCATTCTGCGTGCCCGCTCGCCGGAACATGCGCGCGAACTGGCGGACTGGAGCGGCCGCACCTTCCCGGTCTTCGGCGTTGACGAGACCGAAGAGGAGAGCCGTTACCGGCAGGCGGCCTGCCTTCTTGCCGATATCAGCTGGCGCGCCCATCCCGATTATCGCGGATTGCAGGCGCTCAACATCATCGCCCATTCCTCCTTCGTGGCGATCACCCATCCCGGCCGCGCCTATATTGCGCTCGCCAATTATTATCGCTTCGAAGGTCTGAACGACAACGGCACCACGCAGCCCCTCGCCGCCATGGCGGGTGACCGGTTGCAGGAACTCGGTAAATTGCTCGGCGGCCTGCTGCGCGTCGTCTATCTCTTCTCGGCCTCGATGCCGGGCGTCGTCGACCACCTCAAATTCCGCAAATCCGGCAATCCCGATCTCGATCTGGAATTCGTCGTGCCGCACGATTATTGCGATTTCGCCGGCGAGCGGCTGGACGGGCGTTTGCAGCAACTGGCGAAGCTGACGGGCAAGCGGCTGGCATTCGTGTTCGAATAACGAACGGCGCGTTTCTGTTTCGCGACAGGACGGTTCTTGCGTCCGCTAGGACCAGCGCTCGCAAAAGGCTTCTATGTCGCTCGACTGAAAGTCGGAAAGCCGCGCCATGATCGTTTCGAATGGCCAATCCCACCATGCGATTGATGCAAGCTTTTCCGCGATGGGCCGCGAAAATCGTTCGCGAATGATTTTTGCGGGAACGCCGCCGACGATGGTGTAGGGCGGCACGTCTCTGGTGACGACCGCGCCGGCGGCGAGCACTGCCCCGTCTCCAACCGTGACACCCGGCAAGACGATAACGCCGTGACCGATCCAGACATCGTGACCGATGACGGCGCAGTCCTCCCTGCGCCGGTCGAAAAAGGCGTTATCGCGCACGGCATCCGCAGAATAATATTCAGGGCAATAGCTGAAACGGTGCATGGATGGCCTGTCCATCGGATGGTTCGGAGCGCCTATCCTGACCTCTGCGGCGATGGCGCAGAATTTTCCGATCGTTGCATCGCCCACCATGCAACGGGGGCCAAGATAGGAGTAATTGCCGAGCTCGGCATTGTGCAGGGAGGTGTCAGCCAGAATTTCGCAGCATTCGCCGATATTGGAATCTCTTATGCTCGCCGTCGCATGGATGACGGTCTCTGCGATTTTCGGGCGCTTGATCTGTGCGGTCGAATCCATTCCAGCCTCCGGATTTGCGCCTGCTTAAACGGCGATGATGAAGGTGCTGTGACGTGAAATGGCGATAGGGGTCCGGCCGGGCTGGGCATCCTCTCTAAAACGCAGATCGCGCGCGATGCCGCGTGACGCGAAATCCTGTCTTCACTCGGAATGTATCACTTGCCGGGGACATCCGCCGCGGCAGGCGTTTTCTTCCAGTAGTGGTCGGATATGTTTTGCGCATTCCGAATGATGTGGCCGGCGATTTCGGGGTCTCCGCCCTCGAAGGTTTTCGGGTCCGCCCCGCATAACATCAGGAAGAGCTGCTGATGGGCGACAGCGGTAAAATAGTCGTGGGGCGGCGGCTGCATGTCTGAATCGACGGCCCGGAATGCGTCAGCGACCTCTTTGCTGGCACGTTCGAGCGCTGCGTGAATGGTGGCCATCATCACTGCCCCCGTGCGCTCCAATATGGCCTGTACCTGCCGTTCCGCCGGTGTCAGGACCGGGCAACTTTCACTCATCGAATATCTCTCCTGCCGGTGCAACCATTCCACCTGGCGATATTATCGCAAGGAATGTGTCCGCTTTGCGGGAAAGATTGACATCGTGGTCTCGGAGCGTGACACCCTGGCTGGCCACCGTGCCGCGATGCGCTTTTGCTAACGGCTCAGCCGTGCCCGAGCGCCTTGCGGATGCAGGCGCTGAGATAGGCATATTGCAGCGGCGTTATCGTCGCCATGGCTTCCGTGCGGCTGGCAAGCCTGTCCTGATAGCCGACCGGAATATCGAACTGGCTGAAGGTGAAATCCCAGCGGGTGCCTTCGACGATATTGTAAAAATGGTCGGCACCGCTGACAGCGGTTTTGACAAGCTCTCCGCCGAAAATATCCTGTACCACCAGCGCGGTGACGCTGCCTTGGCCCTTGGCGGGGTTTTCGCGCGACCAGAGGCCGCTCGTCTCGCCCGACCAGCTTTTCTTCAGGGCGTAATAAAGTCTTTCTGCATGGTCCTGCATGAAACGTCTTCTTTTCCGCTAGCTCTGGAAAATCGGAACGGAGCGCCATGCAGACATTTGTGTCTGCCGGGCGCTCCGTCCGGATCATTCGCAGCCGTCAAAGCAAGTGACAGCAGCCTTGGTCTTATTTCGCCTCGAGCAGGTCCTTGACCTCCAGCAGGACGAATTCGTTGTCGTCAGCCTTGTCCAGCGCACGGCCGGCGGAGAAGGGCAGGTTGTTGTCGTTGCCGACGACGATATGGGTGGCATCGACGCGGTCGACATTCTCGATGGTGACGAAAGGCATGTCGTAATAGCCGTTGCCGCCGCCCTGACGTTTCTTGTTGTCAGGATCGGAGATCTTCAGAAGATCGATATAGCCGATCTTGCGGGCGGCCTTGCCGACATTGGCGTCATTGAACTCGATCTTGTAGATGCGCTTGACCTTGGAAGGCACGGCAAAGCAGTTTGCTTCCGGCTTCTTCGGATCGGCGCAGGCCTTGTCGGCCGTGCCGGCGCCATTGTCACGTTCGATGACCAGCGCCGTGCTGTCATCCAGCATGTTGAAGTCGCCGATTGCCTCGCCGCCTTCCGCCAGCGGATAAAGCCAGCTACGGCCGGTCCACGCCTTCTTGGCGGTGTCGAGTTCGATGATGCGCAGCGCAGTCGCGCCGTCTTCGGTTTTTTCCACCTGGCCGTCGGCCATGTAGAGCGGGCCTTCCAGCAGGCCATAGAGCTTCGAGCCGTCCTTGGAGAGCGCCATGCCCTCATAACCGCCGGAGCGCTTCAGGTTGAAAGCGGGCATTTTCTGCGTGGGGTTGCCGGGCAGGGCAAGAGCCGGATGGTCGGGAGACTTCACCTCGATGTCGCCGGCCTTGGTCGAGATCACATCGGTCAGCTTGCCGTCGCGGGTGAATTTCAGAATGTAGGGGCCGAATTCCTCGCCGACCCAGAAACCGTCAGCGACCGGCTGAATGGATTCGACGTCGAAATCCGCACCCGTCAGGTAACGCTTGCTCGAGCCTTCCAGAACGATGGGGAAGGGCGCCTTCATGTCGGGATCGGAGAGGAAGACGGTTTCAAGCGCGTTGACCTTGCCCGCGTCCCAGTCGAACTTCAGATGGTGAAGCATCAGCATGGCGTCGCTGGAATTGAGCTTGGAACCGAAACCGTTGTCGGAAAGGCTCCAGAAGCTGCCGTCCGGCATCGCTCTGATGCCGGAAAAGCCCTGCATCGGCTGGCCGTTGAACGGCATGGAAAGGCCGGTCAGGCGCACGCCGTCCTTGCCGGGCACGGTGCCGAGGCCCTCGGCGCGCTTACGGTCGGCCGTGGTGAATTTGGCGGAGGTCTTGAGGTGCTCCGGCGCATCGGCAGGTGCGGCGATCATGGTGTTGGCAGGCAGAATGGCGTGCGAAACGAGCTTTGCCGGAAACTCCTTTTCCGCCGCATGTGCCGCGCCGGCGAGCGCGAGAACCGCGAAAGGTGCAAAAACAATGTGCTTCATGATGGAGACCCCTCTCAATACATGTTGAAGACAGGATTGACGCGATAGGGTCGTCGCATGACAGGCAGGTGATTGCCGTTTGAAGCTTTGATGAATTTTGATGACGGCCATCGTCGGCAGATGGGCCGCACGGCTTTTTTCCGTCGATTGCCCTTATGCGGCGGGCGCCTGATATTGGCTGAGCGTGCAGACGCCCAGCGTCTGGCCACGGCCTTTGACGGCATGTTCGCCCAGATATTCGCTGCGCACGCCCTTCGGAAGCACCAGCTGATGGGCAAGATCAGCGGAAATCAGCACCGGGTGGCCGAGCATCTTGCTCAGCGATTCGAGCCTTGAGGTCGTGTTCACCGTATCGCCGAAATATGTAATCTTGTGGTGATCGACACCGATTTCCGCGGTGATGACCGGCCCGCCATGAATGGCGAAGCGCAGGCGCGGCACCTCGCCGAAGCGGGCGAGCCACATGTCGCGGGTGTTTTCAATGGTCGCCTGAATATCGAAGACGCAGCGCACACAGGCCGCCCGCCGGATCGCCATGTGATAGGGCCAGGTGATGATGGCGGCGTCGCCGATATAGTCGTCGATGACGCCGCCGTGTTTTCTGACCGGTGCGGCATAACTTGCAAAAATTTCGCCGAGAAATTCCTGGGCCTTCAGGTCGCCATGGGTTTCGGCGAAGGAGGTGGAGCCGACGAGATCGATGAAGATGAAGACGCGGTCTTCGCTGACCGGCCGGCGGTAACGCCCCAGGATGAGGTCGATGAAGATATCGCGGCCGAGAAGCTCGCGCACCCGCATGATGAAGACGATGATGCCGCAGACAATGAGGGTAAAGATCAGCGTCTGCACCTCGGCATGGACGGCGCGTTTCCAGGTGCCGGGAAATATCCCGCTCAACCACAGGATCGTGCCGCCAAGCCCGAAGCCGCAAAAGACGAGGATGGCATAGATGACGAGGCCGACGGCGATATAGGCCGGCGTCGGCAGGGCGCTCACCTGCCGCGACAGGCCGGGCATGATATAACCACGCTCGAAGGCGAGGATGGGTGCGCAGGCAAACAGCGCATAGGTAGCGCCAATCAATGCACCGCCGCCATATTCCAGAAAGGCGTAGGCCACGCCGCTGCCGGCCACGGCAACGAAGAGCACCACGTAATCCAGAATGGGCAGCAATTTTCTCATGTCGGTTCTTGGGTCTCGGGAAGGGGAGGCTTTGGTCTTGGGAAAGAAGGGCAGGCCGCTCCCTTCGGTCGAAGCTTCTGTTCAGGTCATATGCGACATTAATGTGGAAAAAGCGCCGCAAAAAGTGAGCAATCGGTAAGGTTGCATGAAGGATTGGTGAGGCTGTTGCGCTGTTGCAGCAAAATCGGCGTTGCCGCCGTTCTACGCCTGATAGGATGTTCTGTAATAGACGGTTTCAAGCGGGGATTGCGGCCGGTCATTTGGCGAGCGGTTCGACCATTTGACGGGGAAGGCGGAAAAACGCAGCCGGTTGCCGTCGATCCAGGCCCGGTCGAACCGAGTTTCTCCCTTGCGGGCGAAGATGATGGCGGCGCAGGTGCGGCCATCAACGTCGAAGGGAGTGTTCTCCCTCCAGCCGCTCAAGCCGCAGCCCATGCCTTTCGGGTCGCGATTATAGCGGCCGACGACGTGGCCGTTGGCGTGGAAAGCGGCGGGCCGTTACGGCTCGCCTGCCGCAACCTCCACCGCCTCGACCTTCTTGCCAGCGAAACGCAGCGCCACTTCGCCATTGATGAGCTTCAGGGCCACATCGCCGAAGAGTTCCCGCCGCCAGCCGGTCAGCGCCGCCACGGTTGCCTTTTCGCCCTCGGCGGCGATCTTGTCCAGATCGTCGCTATTGGCGATGACCTTGGCGGCGACGCCATGCTTGTCCGCCGTCAGCTTCAGCAGAACTTTCAGAAGTTCCACGGCAGCACCGGAGCCTTCCGGTGCGTGGCTGTGACGCGGCGCCTTCGGCATTTCCTCTTTCGGCAGCGCCAGCGCCGCATTCACCGTTTCGACGATGGCGGTGCCGGAGGCGGAGCGCTCCCAGCCCTTGGGGATGGTGCGAAGCCGCGACAGCGCCTCGGCGTCCTTCGGCTGCTGCTGGGCGATTTCGAAGATCGCATCGTCCTTCAGCACGCGCGAGCGCGGCACGTTGCGGGAGCGCGCCTCACGCTCGCGCCAGGCGGCGATGAATTTGAGGATCGCAAGTTCCGTCGGTTTGCGCAGGCGCGATTTCAGCCGCAACCAGGCATCGTCGGGATGCATGTCATAGGTGTCGCGAGACTCGAGAATGTCCATCTCTTCGGTCAGCCACAGCGAGCGGCCTTCGCGCTCGAGCTGGGCCTTCAGCGAGAGATAGACATCCCGCAGATGTGTCACGTCGGCCAGCGCGTAATCCAGCTGCTTTTCGGTCAGTGGACGGCGGCTCCAGTCGGTGAAGCGCGAGGATTTGTCGATCTGGACGTTTTTGATCTTCTGCACCAGCTGGTCGTAGGAGATCGAATCGCCGAAACCGCAGACCATGGCGGCGACCTGCGTGTCGAAGATCGGGTGCGGAATAAGCCCGCCGAGATGATAGATGATCTCGATATCCTGTCGCGCCGCGTGGAAAACCTTCACGACATCGGGATTGGCCATCAGTTCGAAAAGAGGGGTCAGATCGAGACCCTTCGCCAGCGGATCGACCAGCACTTCGAGCGTCGGGCTTGCCATCTGCACGAGGCAGAGTTCCGGCCAGAAGGTCGTTTCCCGCAGAAATTCGGTGTCGATGGTGATGAATTCCGATTTCGCCAGTTCCGTGCAGGCTTCGGCGAGGGCGGCAGTCGTTTCAATCATTGTTATTGGCCAATCGTGAGAATTATCCGTCTTACTTTCCCTTTGCCGGGCGCATGTCAATACAAAGCCCGCTTTTGAAGGCTCAAGGATCGTTTTTCTCGGGCGGATGGGGCTCCGCTTCATCCTTTTTGGGTGGCGAAGCCGCGGCGAGCTTCTGGAAATAGGCTGAGGTGCGCAAAAGCGAGCTGAACCGCCAGTTCCGCTCCTCCACGGGCACACCTTCGCGCACCTGCAGCCGGTAGATGGTATAGGCGATGAAAACGATCTGGATCGCGGCCGTATAGCTGAATAGCGCCTTCGGGCCGAACTGGTCGATCAGCACGGAGGCGAGAAGCGGCCCGACCGTCGCCCCGACAGACCAGAAGAACAGCAGTCCGGCCGACATCATCGCATGTTCGCCTTCCCTGGCATGGTCGTTGCCATGGGCGGAACTCAGCGAATAAAGCGGCAGGGCGAAGGCGCCGAAGATGAAGACGCCGATGATGTTGCTCCACTCATCGGTTCCGGCGAAGAAGGCGAGAAACAGGCCGACGACGACCGAGCCCGCCGTGGTGGCGAGAATGATGATGCGCCGGTCATAACGGTCGGAATAGACGCCGAGCGGATATTGCAGCACCACGCCGCCAATGATGCCGGCGCTCATGAAGGTGGCGATGGCGGTGACGGAAAGCCCGATCTGTTCGGCATAGATCGGGCCGATATTGCGAAACGCCGCCATGCTGAGACCGACGGCCACGCAGCCGACCACGGCAAGCGGCGAGATGCGCCACACCGCGAAGAGATTGAAGGGTATCTGTTTCGGCGGTGCGGGGTTGGATTTGTCGGCAAGCGAGATCGGCACCAGCGACAGCGTCAGCGCCATGGCGATCAGCGAAAACACCACCGGTCCGTCGATGCCGGCGACGGGAATGATATATTGCGCAAGCGTGACGGAGCCGAGATCGACGAAACGATAGATGGAGAGCGTGCGCGCCCGATTGGAATTGGTGACCTGCGCGTTGATCCAGCTTTCGATGGCCGCGAAAAGACAGGCGACGGCAATGCCGGTGACGAAGCGCATCAGCATCCAGAACAGGGGATGGATAAGGAGCGGCATGGCGATCGCTGCGGCGGATGCGACGGCCGCCATGGTGGCGAAGGTGCGGATATGGCCGATCTTACGCAGAAGCCGTGTCACCGAAATGCAGCCAAGCGCGAAACCGAAGCTGTAGGCGGCGCTGATGAGGCCGATGGTGCTGGCGGAAAACCCTTCGGAGAGACCGCGCAGCGCTATATAGGTTCCCTGCAGGCCGTTGCCGCCGATCAGGATGCCGGCGGTGACGAGAAGCGGGATAAGAGGTCTGATCTGGCTCATTGCGGGCCGACTCGGTTTGGCGGGCTGGATTAGTCCTATCTAAAGCGAAGGCAGGGGAAAGGACAGGCTGAAGGCGACATTGTTGTGCTTTGCCTTGACAAATCAGGCTGGCCATGCGCTTTTCCGGCAAATTTCGACAGTGCCGCCCATCTGGCCTCCATCAGGCCCACGACACGTTCCAGGATAAAAAAATGCATCGTTACCGCAGCCACACCTGTGCCGCTCTCCGCAAGTCCGACGTCGGCGAAACCGTTCGCCTTTCCGGTTGGGTTCATCGCGTGCGAGATCATGGCGGCGTTCTCTTCATCGACCTTCGCGACCATTACGGCATCACCCAAGTCGTCGCCGATCCGGACAGCCCGGCCTTCAAGGTTGCCGAGACGGTTCGCGGCGAATGGGTCATCCGCATCGACGGCCTCGTCAAGGCGCGTTCGGAAGACACCGTCAACAAGGGCATGGCCACCGGCGAGATCGAGCTTTATGCGCAGGAAATCGAGGTTCTCGGCGTTGCCAAGGAACTGCCGCTGCCGGTCTTCGGCGAGCCTGATTATCCTGAAGACGTTCGCCTGAAATATCGCTTCCTCGATCTTCGCCGCGAAACGCTGCACAAGAACATCGTCAAGCGTACGCAGATCATCTCCGCCATGCGCACCGGCATGGCGGATGCCGGCTTTGCCGAATACACGACGCCGATTCTGACGGCCTCTTCGCCCGAAGGCGCGCGCGACTTCCTCGTGCCGTCGCGCATCCATGAAGGCAAGTTCTTCGCGCTGCCGCAGGCGCCGCAGCAGTACAAGCAGCTTCTGATGGTGGCCGGTTTCGACCGTTATTTCCAGATCGCGCCGTGCTTCCGCGATGAAGACCCGCGCGCCGACCGCCTGCCGGGCGAATTCTACCAGCTCGACGTCGAAATGAGCTTCGTGACCCAGGAAGATGTCTGGACCACGATGGAGCCGATGATGACGGCCGTGTTCGAGAAATTCGCCGAAGGCAAGCCGGTTACCAAAGAGTGGCCGCGCATTCCCTATGACGAGGCGATCCGCAAATATGGTTCCGACAAGCCGGACCTGCGCAACCCGATCGTCATGGAAGCCGTGACCGAACATTTCGACGGTTCGGGCTTCAAGGTCTTCGCCAACATGATCGCTTCCAACCCCAAGGTTCAGGTCTGGGCAATCCCGGCCAAGACCGGTGGTTCGCGCGCTTTCTGCGACCGCATGAACGCATGGGCGCAGTCTCAGGGCCAGCCCGGCCTCGGCTACATCTTCTGGAAGGAAGAGGGCATTAAAGATGGATTCGTCTTCGATGCGGTAGCCCACCCCGCTCGACCTGGTGAAAGTAAGGACGACCATTATGAGCGCGTTGCGAAGATGACTGACGCTTGGTCTAGTAAAGTGCTGGGCTCGGGTCCGCTCGCCAAGAACATCGGCGAGGAACGCACCGAGGCGCTGCGCCAGCAGCTCGGCCTTGAGGCGGGCGATGCCTGCTTCTTCGTCGCCGGCGATCCGGCCAAGTTCTACAAATTCGCAGGCGAGGCGCGCACCCGAGCTGCCGACGAACTGAACCTGATCGACCGCGACCGTTTCGAAATGTGCTGGATCGTCGATTTCCCCTTCTTCGAATATAACGAGGAAGAAAAGAAGATCGACTTCGCCCACAACCCCTTCTCGATGCCGCAGGGCGGTCTGGAAGCGCTGGAAGGGCAGGATCCGCTCTCCATCAAGGCGTTCCAGTATGACGCGGTCTGCAACGGCTTCGAAATCGCCTCCGGTTCGATCCGTAACCAGTCGCCCGAGCTGATGGTCAAGGCCTTCGAAAAGGTTGGCCTGTCGCAGACCGACGTTGAAGAGCGCTTCGGCGGTCTCTACCGCGCCTTCCAGTACGGCGCGCCTCCGCATGGCGGCTGCGCATTCGGTATCGACCGCGTGGTCATGCTGCTGGTTGGCGCCAAGAACCTGCGCGAAATCACGCTGTTCCCGATGAACCAGCAGGCGCAGGACCTCTTGATGAACGCGCCGTCGCCGGCAACGCCGACGCAGCTTCGTGAGCTGGCGCTGCGCGTCGTTCCGTCCAAGAAGGACTGAAGAAATTTAACCAGCTTGGAGCAAGCTGCTATATTAAAAGTTATCGCTTCTGTTACAATCAGATTCGATGGAGGATAAAATGAGCCCGCAACTTCAGGAACTTATTGAAAAAGCACGAAAAATAAAGCCCAGTGTTGAGCATTTCGAGGAGCAGAGACGCAGCTTTGCTTATGGATCTGCCAAAATTGAAAATAACGATATAACACGCGAGATGATTGACGAAGCAGCTTCTAAACTCGGTAAGGAGCGCGATGAGCGTTGATCGTTCAAGTGAGGCTGGCGAGCCTGTTTTAGTGAGCGATCCGAAACAGGTCGCTCACATTGAAGCTGAAAACACTCTTCGTCAGTTTGATATGGCGATGGTAGAGCTTGATAAATGGCTCAAACCAGATGATTATAAAATTAAACCATCCAAAATAATGCAGCTTAACAGAGTTGCTCTACAACGTTTAAGTAAATATGCAGGCGTTTTTCGTCCTGGTGACATAAAAATTACCGGTAGTACGCACTTGCCTCCCGACGCGGATACTGTTCCCGAGCTAATGGAGCAGCTGTGTGATTACGTTAATGAAAACTGGCGCTTGAAGAGTCCTAGCCACTTGGCCGCGTATGTCTTGTGGAAAATAAACTGGATTCACCCGTTTGTGGACGGCAATGGACGTACTGCGCGTGTCGTATCATATCTCGTTATGTGTGCAGGGCTTGGATACCGTTTACCGGGCACAAAAACAATTCCAGACCAAATCGCGGTAGATAAGGCTCCTTACTATAGGGCGCTCGAGGCTGCAGACAAAGCTTTTAGCCAGGGTCAGCTTGACTTGAGTGACCTTGAAGAACTCATAAACAGTCATCTTGCCGTGCAGTTACTTGATATCCATAACTCCGCAACGGGCAAGAATCACAAGGATCGGCAGGCGATAGCGACGATGCCTGTTTTGCCGACTGTTGGGGCAGAACGCGCAGCCGCAAAGGACAAGTTCTCGCTCATTAGGCATATCGAAACCCATCCCGTTATTTACACTTTTTTGGGCGCAGTTATCGTTGCAATAGTGACATGGATTTTGGGCCGCTGAACATTCGCGAGAAAAAGTGCGCCGTGCCTTGAAATGCCAAATAGTATTCTAATATAAGATATCCACTCACCACGGACCCGGTGAAATTCCGGGTGGCTCTTCTGGCCGCCGATCCGCCAGACAACGCAAAGCACCGACATTTCATTTCAATCTACCGGACATGGCTCCGGCCGGTGCGTCATTCTTTGCGAAAAAATCAGATGAACAAATTTCAGACTTACAGACGTGAGTGGTTTTCCAATATTCGCGGCGATCTCCTTTCCGGCATCGTCGTGGCACTCGCCCTCATTCCAGAAGCCATCGGCTTTTCCGTCATCGCCGGGGTCGATCCGAAGGTGGGATTGTTCGCCTCCTTCGCCATCGCCTGCGTTTCCGCCTTTACCGGTGGCAGACCGGGCATGATCTCGGCGGCAACCGCCGCCACCGCTGTCCTGATGGTCACGCTCGTCAAGGAACACGGGCTGCAATATCTCTTCGCCGCCACCATTCTGATGGGCGTGCTGCAAATTCTGGCGGGCCTTGTAAAACTTGGCCGGGTGATGCGCTTCGTCTCGCGTTCGGTCATGACCGGCTTCGTCAACGCGCTGGCGATCCTGATCTTCATGGCGCAATTGCCCGAGCTGATCGGCGTGCCGGTCGAAACCTACGTCATGATCGCGGCCGGTCTTGCGATCATCTATCTCTTCCCGCTGGTCACGAAGATCGTGCCATCGCCGCTGGTCGCCATCATCGTTCTCACCTGTGTCGCCGTCTTCTCCGGCATGGATATCCGCATGGTCGGCGATCTCGGTGAATTGCCCTCGACGCTGCCGATATTCGCGCTGCCGCAGGTACCACTGACCTTCGAGACGTTACAGATCATCTTTCCCTATTCCGTCGCGCTCGCCGCCGTCGGTCTGCTGGAATCGCTGCTGACAGCGCAGATCGTCGACGACATGACGGATACGGGCAGCAACAAGAGCCGGGAATGCATCGGGCAGGGCACAAGCAATATCGCCTCCGCCCTCATCGGCGGCATGGGCGGCTGCGCCATGATCGGCCAGTCCGTCATCAATGTCAGCTCCGGCGGTCGTGGCCGCTTGTCCACCTTCGTCGCGGGCGCGTTCCTGCTCTTCCTCATACTGGTGCTGGATGATCTCGTGCGGATCATTCCCATGGCTGCGCTGGTGGCGGTGATGATCATGGTCTCCATCGGCACATTCTCGTGGCGCTCCATCCTCGATCTGCGCCGCAACCCGCCATCCTCCAGCATCGTCATGCTGGTCACGGTCGGCACGGTGCTTGCGACCCATGATCTTGCAAAGGGCGTGCTGGCCGGCGTCCTTCTCTCTGGCGTGTTTTTCGCGGGCAAGGTGTCGAAACTCTTCCATGTCCGGTCGGAGCTTTCAGCCGATGGCCGGGAGCGGATCTATCGTGTCGACGGCCAGATTTTCTTCGCCTCGACGGAAAGCTTCATTGCCGCCTTCGATTTCGCCGAGGAGGTTGAGGCGGTGACGATCGATGTCACGCAGGCGCATCTGTGGGATATTTCCGCAGTCGGCGCTCTGGACAAGGTGGTGCTGAAATTCCGCAAGGCCGGCAGGCGGGTCGAGGTGATCGGTGTCAACGAGGCGAGCGCCCACATGATCGACCGCTTCGCCCTGCACGATAAACAGGATGGCGCTGCCGCGCCGCTGCACTGAGCGCAAAAGAAAAGCCCCGGCATGACCGGGGCTTTTTTAGTTTTATTCGTTTGCCGTCACCGTGACGCCGAGCATTTTCGGCAGGGTGTTCGGCGCGCCCATCGCAGCGCCCATGATCATCGGGAACGGAACCGGCTTTTCCGGCTCTGCCATGATCGAGAAGTTCTTCGGATTGTCGACATAGGCGTTGACGGCCGCCGACACCATGTTCTGCAATTCCGGCACGTTGAGCGAGGCCATCATGATCGGGGCCATGCCCTTGATGGTCTGGGCAAGCTGATCGCCTGTCATGCCCTGCTGGCTTGCCGCATAGTCGATGGCGCGCTTGGTGATGCTGGCGTCTTCGAAGCTGATTTCAGCGTTGATGAAGGAGAGCTGCTGCATCAGGCCGAGCATGGCAAGGCTTGCTGCCTGGTCCGCCTGTTCCTTGTTCGGATTGGCGGCCTGCGCCTTCACCGTCTCCTGCATCGACTTGATGAAGGCGAGCGTGTAGCCGGAGAAACCGAACGACATGTTCAGGCGGCCGACATCATCGAGGTCGATGGCATATTCTTCAACATCGATAGTACCGGAGGCCACTTCCCAGCTACCGCTCATGGTCATGTCGCCGGAGAGCGCCTGCAGCTTCAGCTTTTCGATCGCGTCCTTGGTCGCAGGATCGGTCACTTCGCTGAGATCGGCCTTGAAACCGGAAGCGTCGAGTTCAAAGCCGATAGAGTTCTTGTCATCGCTGACCGACATCGTCGCGCTGGTTTCCTCAAGCGAGAAAGCCGGCTTGCCGTCGATGGAAACGGAAACCGGACCGCTATGTGCTTCGTCGTAGAACATCAGCGCATCGACGGTGCCAGTGGTGGAGTCTGCGGGAATGACGAGACCGGACATGTAAATGTCGCTTGCCTTGATCTCTACATTTTCCTGCTTGTAGTCGATATTGTCGAAGCGGGCGTTCTTGATCTTGTAGCCGCCGTTGTTTTCCTCGACGCCTTCGAGCGTCACATTGCCGACCGGGATCTTCTTGGCCGGATCTGCGGCCGCGTTGAAGGTCACGTCGTTCAGGGTCACCGTCGAGCCGTTGACGGCGACGGAACCGGCGGCGATCTCACCGCCCTGCGCGGCATAGGCCGCATTGATCTTCTTCAGCACATCCCCGCCATCCAGCGCGAAAGCCGGCGCCGAAAGCGTAAGAAGCGCGGCACTCGCGAAAAGAACCTGCCGGGTGGATTTCAGTCTCATGATGTTTCTTCCCTCAACGTACGGCTGTGCACCGTGTTCGAATTCGAATGCTGATACTTATATTCGCGATTATTCAAAGGTCTATAGGATTTAGATCGATTCCCATGACGGCGGCATTGCGGCATTTGCAACGCGGTTAACAAAAAACAGCATGAAAGGGTTGCGTTCATCCACAGGCGCGCCCCCCGAATTTCTTGCCGGGAATCGGCATTTCCGCTAGTCAAGCACCATGGGAAAAAATCTTGTACCTCCGTCCGGCGGAGACGATAACATTCATCCGGTCGATTTGAAGGCGGCGCTTGAAGAGCGCTACCTCGCTTATGCCTTGTCCACGATCATGCATCGTGCGCTGCCGGATGTGCGCGACGGCCTGAAGCCGGTTCACCGCCGCATCATTCACGCCATGAGCGAAATGGGCATTCGCCCCAACTCGGCCTTCAAGAAATGCGCCCGTATCGTCGGTGACGTGATCGGTAAATTCCACCCGCATGGCGACCAGTCTGTCTATGACGCGCTGGTGCGTCTCGCACAGGATTTCTCCCAGCGTTATCCCATCGTCGACGGGCAGGGCAATTTCGGCAATATCGATGGCGACGGCGCCGCCGCCTATCGTTACACCGAAGCGCGCATGACCGAGGTTGCGGCGCTGCTGCTTGAAGGCATCGGCGAGGATGCGGTGGATTTCCGCGCCACCTATAACGAGGAAGACGAGGAACCGGTCGTCCTGCCGGGCGCTTTCCCCAATCTGCTCGCCAACGGCGCCTCCGGCATCGCAGTGGGCATGGCGACGTCGATCCCGCCACATAACGCCCATGAGATTTGCGACGCGGCGCTTTACCTCATCAAGCATCCCGATGCGACGGTTGAAAAGCTGGTGGAATTCATTCCCGGCCCCGACCTGCCGACGGGCGGCGTGATCGTTGAGAGCCGCGAGAATATTCTCGATGCCTATAAGACCGGCCGCGGCGGTTTCCGTGTGCGCGCCAAGTGGGAAACGGAAGATCTCGGCCGTGGCGGTTACCAGATCGTCATCACCGAAATTCCCTTCCAGGTGCAGAAATCGCGCCTGATAGAGAAGATCGCCGAGCTGCTGATTGCCCGCAAGCTGCCGCTTCTCGAGGATATTCGCGACGAATCGGCCGAAGACGTGCGCATCGTGCTGGTGCCGAAGAGCCGTACCGTCGATGCGACGCTGCTGATGGAATCGCTGTTCCGCCTGTCGGACCTCGAAAGCCGCCTGCCGCTCAACATGAACGTGCTGTCGCTCGGCAAGGTGCCGAAGGTGATGGCGCTGAACGAGGTGCTGAGCGAGTGGCTGGCGCACCGCAAGGATGTGCTGGTCCGCCGTTCCCGCCATCGTCTGGCCGCCATCGACCGCAGGCTGGAAATCCTGGGCGGCCTGCTCGTCGCCTATCTCAATCTCGATGAGGTCATCCGTATCATCCGCGAAGAGGATGAGCCGAAACAGGTGATGATGGCCAAGTGGTCGCTCACCGACAATCAGGCCGAAGCCATCCTCAACATGCGGCTGCGCAACCTGCGCAAGCTCGAGGAATTCGAAATCCGCAAGGAATTCGACGACCTCAGCAACGAGAAGGCTGAAATCGAGGGGCTGCTCGCTTCCGATGACAAACAATGGCAGACCGTCGCCTGGGAAATCGGCGAGGTCAAAAAGAAATATGCCAAGGCAACCGAGATCGGCCGCCGCCGCACGCAGTTCGCGGATGCGCCGGATGCCGATATCGAGGCCATCCAGCAGGCGATGATCGAAAAGGAACCGGTTACCATCGTCATCTCGCAGAAGGGCTGGATCCGGGCGCTTAAGGGGCACATGTCCGACACCTCGTCGCTGACCTTCAAGGAAGGCGACGGACCGAAACTCGCTTTCCCGGCGCAGACGACGGACAAGCTGCTGCTGCTGACGACGGGCGGCAAGGCCTATACGCTTGGCGCCGACAAGCTGCCGGGCGGTCGCGGCCATGGCGAGCCGATCCGCATCATGGTCGACATGGAGAACGATCAGGACATCCTGACCGCCTTCGTGCACGACCCATCGCGCAAGCTGCTGCTCGTTTCCACGGCCGGCAACGGTTTCATCGTGGCCGAGAGCGAAATGGTCGCGAATACCCGCAAGGGCAAGCAGATCATGAATGTCTCGATGCCGGATGAAGCCAAGCTCGCGGTGCCGGTCACGGGCGACCATGTCGCCGTCGTGGGCGAAAACCGCAAGCTGCTCGCCTTCCCGCTGGCGCAGGTGCCGGAAATGTCGCGCGGCAAGGGCGTGCGCCTGCAACGCTACAAGGATGGCGGCGTCGTCGACGTGAAATGTTTCGCGCTTGCCGAGGGCTTGTCATGGTCCGACACGGCCGGGCGTCTCTTCAACAAGGTGGGCGAAGAACTGCGCGAATGGCTGGCCGACCGCGCAACGGCGGGCCGAACTGTGCCGAAGGGCTTTCCGCGCAGCGGGAAATTTGGCGGCTGATATTTGAACGTCCCGGGGCTGTCCCGGGACGTTTTCAATCTCATGTGTTTGGCAATCAAACCACCGAGTGCTTATGACTTCGCGAGCGCTTTTAAAGCAACGTGGTACTTGCGCATCACTTGCCGTGCATGTTCCAGCTGACGATCAAAGTCACCTGTTGCTTCTTCGTTCGGGCTCTCAGCAGTTCGCAATTCAAGTACGTTGCCGTCAGTTCTTGAACTGAGAACGTCGCCAATCTTCCAGCCAAGCTGTTCAAGCATATCCTTTGGGATTACAACGCCTGCCTCTTCACCGAACTCGCAAGTGGTTGCTTTCATCTGAAATACTCCAAGTTTGATTGGAATTTAGCATGCGATTTTGACGGTTAGACCAGCCCGTTACTTTTCTTCCGGCGTATAAACCTCCCACCCGCGCGGCGTCAGATGCTCCTGCGGATGGTAGCGGGTCTTGTAGCCCATCTTTTCCGAACCATCGACCCAGTAGCCGAGATAGACATGCGGCAAGCCAAGCGCGCGGGTGCGGGTGATGTGATCGATAATCATGAAGGTTCCGAGCGAGCGTTTTTCGAGCTCGGGATTGAAGAAGGAATAGACCATCGACAGGCCGTCGCTCATCACGTCGCTCAGCGCCACGGCCAGCAATTCGCCGCGCTTGCTGGAATCGATGCCGGAGCCGGGTTCGCGCACACGGTATTCGATGATGCGGGTGTTCACATGCGTGTCTTCCACCATGATCGCATAGTCCAGCGCCGACATGTCGGACATGCCGCCCGACTGGTGGCGGTGGTCGAGATAGCGACGAAACAGGGCGAATTGTTCGGTGGAAGGCTCGGCGGCGTGAACGGTGGCCACGACATCCCTGTTGGCGGCAAGAACACGCCGCATGGATTTCGTCGGCTGGAACTGTTCGGTCAGGATGCGCACGGAGACGCAGGCGCGGCAGTTTTCGCAGGCCGGGCGATAGGCGATGTTCTGCGAGCGCCTGAAACCGCCCTGGGTCAGAAGATCATTCATTTCCGAAGCGCGCGGGCCGACCAGATGGGTGAAGACCTTCCGCTCCATCTGGTTCGGCAGATAGGGGCAGGTGGCCGGCGCCGTAAGATAGAATTGGGGAGAGGGCGTCGCCTGCGTGTTCATCGAACCGTGATCGCCTCCTGCGTCTGTTATGAAAGCGCGCCGCGATTTCACGGGGTTGGCGGCGGCGCTTCAAGCGACATGCATAATGTCACAGAATGGCAAAATGCCGGAAAACGTCAACTGCGAGATGCGGCATTTGCGGGGTTTGAAAGCCACGTTTGCGTGGCTTTCCGCAATATCAGCGCGTTCTGACGATGACGGTGCCGAGCAGGAAGTCATGAACGAGGCGCGAACGCTCGGTAAACAGGCCTGCAAGCAGGATCAGCGGCGTCAAAACCGAGTTGATGACCCAGAAAAGCACGATGTGAACGGTCGACAGCAGGAAATCGATTCGCCGCCCGTCCATCCGCGCCATCGCGATCCCCATCGCCCGCATGCCGGGGGTCGCCTGCGAGGGGCCGCCAAGCGTCATGCCGAAATAAAGCACCGCAACGATGACGAACAGCGCCGGGAAGAGGAACCACCCGAGGCCGAAGGTAATCACGCCGAGAAAGAACACGATCACAGCCGCCGGAATGCACAGCAGGAGAACGATCGCATAATCGATCAGGAACGCGAAGACACGCCGGCTCAGGACGCCGCTATAGGCGCGCCAGTCATCCGGTGCGGCATAAGTGGGGTTCTGTTCGAGGCTCATCGGTCGTTTTCTCCTGAGAGGGTGTGACAGCGCGGCATGAGTGCCGTGTCAGCAGACAATATGGGAAGAAAACGACCGAATACAATAAGTGCGGGTCTTAGCCCTTTGCCAGTTTGCGTGCGGCCTCGATAGCGAAATAGGTGAGAACGCCATCGCAACCGGCACGCTTGAAACAGAGAAGCGTTTCCATCATCACCCGCTCTCCGTCGATCCAGCCATTCATGGCCGCAGCCTTGATCTGGGTATATTCCCCAGACACCTGATAGGCGAAGGTCGGCAGGCCGAAATTTTCCTTCAGTCTCCAGCAGATGTCGAGATAGGGCAGGCCGGGCTTGACCATCAGCATATCCGCACCTTCCTCCACGTCGAGCGCCGCGTCGCGGATTGCCTCCATGCCGTTGGCAGGGCTGATGTAATAGCTGTTCTTGTCGCCCTTCAGCAGGCCGGCCGTGGAGATGGCCTCGCGATAGGGACCGTAATAGCCGGAAGAGAATTTTGTCGCATAGGACATGATGCCGACATTCTGGTGCCCGGCGGCATCGAGACCGCGACGGATGGCGCCGATACGGCCATCCATCATTTCCGATGGAGAAATAATGTCCGATCCCGCTTCCGCCTGAAGGATCGCCGCCTTGACGACCTGTTCCACCGTCTCGTCATTGACGATCTCGTCGCCGCGCAGAATGCCGTCATGGCCGTGACTGGTGAAGGGGTCGAGCGCGACATCGGTGATCATGCCGATATTGGGAACGGCTTTCTTGACCGCGATAGTCGCCTGATTGATGAGGTTATTCGCCTCGACCGCATTGGAGCCGGTCTCGTCGCGCAGTTCCATTTCGATGTTCGGGAAGGTCGCAATTGCCGGAATGCCGAGATCGGCGGCCTCTTTCGCGGCTTCGACCAGTTTGTCGACGCTCATGCGGTTGACGCCCGGCATCGCCGGAATGGGTTCGACAATATTGCTGCCCGGCACGATGAAGACCGGCCAGATGAGATCGTCGACGGTGAGGCGGCTTTCCTGCACCAGACGGCGCGTCCAATCCGCCTTGCGATTGCGCCGCATGCGACGATGGCCCGTGATCTCGTCGACCAGATGCGTTTTGTCCTGCATGTAAGAATGTCCTTCGATCAAATTTGGAAAGCTGCATAGCATGAAGCTCGGCCCATGCGAATGCGACAATCTTCCCTCATCGGCGTCCTGCGATGACGATGATGCTTTGACAAGGCAGGCGGCGGGATTCAATATGGGCTGGTCGCCCGTTCGTCGAGACCGTATCTTCCGGCCATGGAACCTGATTCTCAACCTCTGCCGAAACGCCCGCTTACGGAAATCCTCTTTCTGGTCTTCATGAGGCTGGTCGCGGTGTCCTGTTTCTGGTTCGGCCTGCAATATTGGGCGATGCTGACGGGCTATTCGCTTGGGGGCCTTGGGCGGTTCGATATGCTGAACCTGCCCTGGCGCGTGGCCGGCAGCGCGCTGGCCGTTATTTTCCCTGTCGCGGCACTCGGTCTCTGGCTCGGGGCCTCCTGGGGCGCGGTCATGTGGGTCATGGGCGCGGGTGCGCAGATCGCCATGTATAAGGTTTGGCCGCATATCTTCGGCGCCAACACGCTGGTGCCCGTCATGCACGGCCTTGTGGCAACCATTTATATACTATTCCTGGTCGCTTTCTGGCTGGATCAGCGCCAGAATGAAGAACGCGCAAGAATTGATTTACCATAAGAATAAAGCAATTCGGCCTGATTTTGGGCCGTATTTAATGGCTAAGTAATTGATTTATAATAGATGACCTTGGACCATTCCCGCTTCGCCACAAGTTGGGCCCTCCGGGGAAAATGCAGGTAACCATTTGTTAATCGTAGCTTTTAAGTAGAATTTTATGCGCATTGATTAGGTTCTCACTCAAGGCGGGAGACAAACAAACACACCGCCAAACAAAACAGTGAGGCAGTCATGATCAATAGCAAAGTTAAGCCCCAGGCCGTTGTTGCCGATGCACATGAAGATACCATCCGCTCGCTCTACATGGAGTCGCTGCATCTGGTGGAACGTCTCCACCGCCGCCTCCTCGATGTCATCAAGGATGAGTTCGACCGTCAGGGTCGTGATGACGTCAACGCCGTTCAGGCCCTGCTGCTGTTCAACATCGGCAATTCCGAACTGACGGCCGGCGAGCTTCGTTCCCGCGGTTACTACCTCGGCTCGAACGTCTCCTACAACGTCAAGAAGCTGGTCGATCTCGGCCTCATCAACCACCAGCGCTCGCGTGTCGACCGCCGCTCGGTTCGCATCAGCCTGACCGAAAAGGGCCAGGAAATCGCCGAAACGGTTGCCCGCCTTTATGAACGCCACGTCGGCTCGATCGAAAAGGTCGGCGGCATCGGCACCGGCGAGTTCTCCGAAATGAACAAGCTGCTGCAGCGCCTCGATCGCTTCTGGAACGACTCGATCGCTTACCGCCTGTAATATCGCGACGGTTTCACTGTTTAAGCCGGGGGCATGTTTTTGCTCCCGGCTTGCGGATTCCGCGTTGTGCCTTTTTGCGTGTCAAGCCCAGCCCCTCTTCGGGCCTTCGCCCTGTTTTTCAGGCGAACAAAGCTTCGTGAGATGAGAGCCGTGACACGAATCGGCCATATTGATATGGGACCCGCAAGGTTGAAGGAGCCGGCTGTTTCTCCTGCTGTCGCGGCAAGTCCCGACTGTTCTGCCAGACAATGGCGCCCAACGAATGGGTGTTGAGTATTACCAGCCGGCAGACACGTTGTACGTGTTTGTTAATCATATTGATTTAGGCATTGTTGAGAATGCCGAAGAGAGTGGCTGGTAGGTAGAATGACAAAGAAATCCGTTTCCGATCCCGTATCGCGCCGCGCGCTTCTGCGTTCGGCCGTTTCCGTTGGCGCTGCCGCGCTTGCCGCGCCGGCCTTTGCGCAGAACGCGCTCAACGATCTCATGGGCTCTTCGCGCCGCGGCAACTGGGATGACCAGTTCGATGCCAATACGTCGCGTTCGGCCGTGGGCGTCGTTTCCAACAATCCGGTTCTCGGACGCGAAGCGCCGGTCTACATGCAGCAGGCGATCATGCAATATCAGCAGATCGTGCAGAATGGCGGCTGGCCGGAAGTGCCCGCGTCCCAGCAGCGTCTCCAGATCGGCGTCTCCGATCCTTCCGTACAGGCGCTGCGCCAGCGACTGATGGTGTCCGGCGACCTGCCGCGTGAAGCCGGCATTTCCAGCGCCTTCGATAGTTACGTCGATGGCGCGCTGAAGCGTTTCCAGGCCCGTCATGGCCTTCCGGCAGATGGCGTCAGCGGCGAATACACCACGAAGGCGCTCAATGTTTCCGCGCAGATCCGTCTGGCGCAGTTGCAGACCAACCTCGTTCGCATCCAGTCCATGTCCGGCGATCTCGGCCAGCGTCACCTGATGGTGAATATCCCGGCTGCCGCCATCGAAGCCGTTGAAAATGAACGCGTCGTGCTGCGCAACACGGCTGTCGTCGGCCGCGCCAGCCGCCCGACGCATGTGATCAATTCCAAGATTTACGAAGTCATCCTCAACCCCTACTGGACCGCGCCGCGCTCGATCGTCGAAAAGGACATCGTGCCGCTGATGCAGAAGGACCCGACCTATCTGGAGCGGAACAATATCCGCCTTATCGACGGCAAGGGGCAGGAAGTTTCGCCGACTGCGGTCGACTGGTTCGCGCCGAAGGCTCCGAACCTGATGTTCCGTCAGGACCCCGGCAAGATCAACGCCATGTCGTCCACGAAGATCAACTTCCACAATCCGAACAACGAATATATGCACGACACGCCGCAGCAGGGCCTGTTCAACAAGCTGATGCGTTTCGAATCCTCCGGCTGCGTGCGCGTGCAGAACGTGCGCGACCTGACGAGCTGGCTGCTGCGCGACACGCCCGGCTGGTCGCGTCAGGAAATGGAGCGCGTCATCGCCACCCGCGTCAACACGCCGATCAAGCTGGCGCAGGAAATCCCGGTCTATTTCGTCTACATCACCGCCTGGTCGGCGAAGGACGGCGTGGTGCAGTTCCGCGACGACATCTATGAAAAGGACGGCAACGCCGAACTGGCGCTCAACACCACGAGCGGCATGGAACAGCCCGCCGGCCCGGTGGATGACGATCTGTTGCCGCGCAACTGATCCGGCTTTACCGCTATTTCATTCCATCATCATGAGCCGCACCTTCGGGTGCGGCTTTTTTCTTGGCGATTTTCTGAAAACATCTGTCGTTTTTTGTCGCAACGTCGCAGTTTGACGGGCAAATCTCGCTGCCCGTATTGCTCTTGTCGGGGCAGGGCGCTAAGACGCCATCGCATTACTGTTTCAGGAGCCTTCACCATGTCGAACACAGATGCTTTCTTCTCCCGTCCGCTTGCCGATGTCGATCCGGAAATTTTCGGCGCGATCGAGAAGGAACTGGGTCGCCAGCGCCACGAGATCGAACTGATCGCCTCGGAAAACATCGTTTCCCGCGCCGTGCTCGAAGCGCAGGGTTCGATCATGACCAACAAATATGCGGAAGGTTATCCGGGCAAGCGTTATTACGGCGGCTGCCAGTTCGTCGATATCGCTGAAGAACTCGCCATCGAACGCGCCAAGAAGCTGTTCGGCGTCAACTTCGCCAACGTGCAGCCGAATTCCGGTTCGCAGATGAACCAGGCCGTGTTCCTCGCGCTGCTTCAGCCGGGCGATACCTTCATGGGCCTCGATCTGAACTCGGGAGGCCACCTGACGCATGGTTCGCCGGTCAACATGTCCGGCAAGTGGTTCAACGTGGTCTCCTACGGCGTGCGTGAAGGCGACAACCTGCTCGACATGGACGAGGTGGAGCGCAAGGCCAAGGAACACAAGCCGAAGCTCATTCTCGCCGGCGGCACCGCCTATTCGCGTGTATGGGACTGGAAGCGCTTCCGCGAAATCGCCGATGAAGTTGGCGCCTACCTGATGGTCGACATGGCCCACATCGCCGGTCTCGTCGCCGGTGGCCAGCATCCGTCGCCGTTCCCGCACTGCCATGTCGCCACCACCACCACGCACAAATCGTTGCGCGGCCCGCGCGGCGGCATGATCCTCACCAATGACGAGGATCTGGCCAAGAAGTTCAACTCGGCCGTTTTCCCCGGTCTGCAGGGCGGCCCGCTGATGCACGTCATCGCCGCCAAGGCGGTCGCCTTCGGCGAAGCGCTGAAGCCCGAGTTCAAGGACTATGCCGCTCAGGTCGTCAAGAACGCCAAGGCGCTGGCTGAAACGCTGGTCGAAGGCGGTCTGGATGTCGTCTCCGGCGGCACCGACAACCACCTGATGCTGGTCGATCTTCGCAAGAAAAACGCCACCGGTAAGCGCGCGGAAGCAGCGCTCGGCCGCGCTTACATCACCTGCAACAAGAACGGCATTCCTTTCGATCCGGAAAAGCCCTTCGTCACTTCCGGTGTCCGTCTCGGCACGCCGGCCGGCACGACGCGCGGTTTCAAGGAAGCGGAATTCCGCGAAATCGGCAAGCTGATCGTCGAGGTTCTCGATGGTCTGAAGGTTGCCAATTCGGATGAGGGCAATGCCGCCGTCGAGGCTGCGGTGCGTGAAAAGGTCGTCGGCCTGACGGACCGTTTCCCGATGTATCCGTACATGTAAGGAAAGAACACGATGCGCTGCCCATTCTGCGGTTCCGAAGACACACAGGTCAAGGACTCGCGCCCGGCGGAGGACAACACCTCCATCCGCCGGCGGCGCATCTGCCCCGATTGCGGCGGCCGCTTCACGACCTATGAGCGCGTGCAGTTGCGCGAGCTGATGGTCATCAAGAAAAGCGGCCGCAAGCTGCCCTTCGACCGGGAAAAGCTGGTGCGATCCTTCGAGATTGCGCTGCGCAAGCGCCCGGTCGATCGCGACCGGATCGAGCGTGCCGTCTCCGGCATCGTTCGCCGCCTGGAAAGTTCGGGCGAGACGGAAATTCCCTCGGAAGAAATCGGCCTGCAGGTTCTCGAAGCGCTGAAGAGCCTCGATGACGTGGCCTTCGTGCGTTACGCCTCGGTCTATCGCGATTTCAGCCATGCCGAGGATTTCGAAAACGTGATTGCCGAAATCAACGCCAAGATCGCCCGCGATACGGACGCCGGAGTCTAGCCGTGACCACCCGTGCCGATGACGAAAGATTCATGGCCCGGGCAATCGAGGTTTCTCTCCGCCATCAGGGTCAGACGCTTACCAATCCCTCCGTCGGCTGCGTGCTCGTCAAAGACGGAAAAATCATCGCCGAAGCCGTGACCGCCATTGGCGGCCGCCCCCATGCCGAACGGCAGGCGCTGGAAATCGCCGGGGAAGCGGCGCGCGGCGCCACCGCCTATGTGACGCTCGAACCCTGCTCGCACTGGGGCAAAACCCCGCCCTGCGCCAATGCCCTGGTGGAATACGGCGTCGCCCGCGTCGTGGTGGCGGTGGATGACCCGGACGAGCGTGTTTCAGGCCGTGGTTATACGATTTTACGGGATGCCGGTATTGTCGTGGAAACCGGCCTGTTGCGGGATGAGGGTAAGAGGGCGCTGGTCGGTTACCTCACGCGTCAGGTGAAAAAACGCCCGCATGTGATTCTGAAGCTTGCCGTTTCCGCCGATGGCATGATCGGCAGGAAAGGCGAGGGGCAGGTGGCGATTACCGGTCCCGAGGCTCGCCATGCCGTGCATGAGCTTAGGGCGCGTTGTGATTGCATCCTCGTCGGTATCAGGACCGCCATTGCGGATGATCCTGAGCTGACGGTGCGAATAGCCGGTCTCGGGGATCGTTCGCCGGTTCGCATCGTGCTGGATCGGCAGTTTGAGTTGCCGCTGACATCGAAGCTGGTGAAGACAGCGCGGGAGGTGCCGGTGATCGTTGCGGCGTTACCCCCCTCTGCCCTGCCGGGCATCTCCCCCTCAAGGGGGGAGATCGGCAAGGGGCTGGCCGCTCGCTCAAATTTCGACTCCACCTCTCATTCGTCAACCTTCAAGGTCAGGCAAGGCAGCGCCCCATCGATCTCCCCCCTTGAGGGGGAGATGCCCGGCAGGGCAGAGGGGGGTAGCCCCGAACACCGCCGCCAACTTCTCACCGACGCCGGCGTCCAGATTCTCGAAGCCCCAACGCTCGAAAACCTCCTCCACATCCTCGCCGAAAGCGGCATGTCGGAACTTCTGGTCGAAGGCGGCGCCTTTGCCGCAAAATCATTCCTTGAAGCCGGGCTGGTGGACCGTATCATGCTGTTCGAAAGCCCGGTGGTGATCGGTGAGGGCGGCATTGAAACGCCGCTCAAACGTGCCGATATTCCGGGTGACTATGCTCTGGTCAGCGAGACCGCCTATGGGCGGGATCGTTGCTTCGATTATGAAAGGCCGATTTGATGTTTACCGGAATTGTCACCGACGTCGGAACCGTTTCCGAGCTCGAAGCTCTGGCCGAAGGCGTGCGTCTGCGGGTGGCGACAAATTACGACCCCAAAACCATCGATATGGGCGCGTCCATCTCCCATGGCGGCGTCTGCCTGACGGTGACGAGACTGCCGGAAGATGGCAGCAATGAGCGCTGGTACGAGGTCGAGGCATGGGAAGAGGCGCTGCGCCTGACGACGATTGCCGGCTGGCAAAAGGGCACCCACGTCAATCTGGAGCGGGCGCTCAAGATCGGCGATGAGCTTGGCGGCCACATCGTTTCCGGCCATGTCGATGGCAGGGCGGAAATCCTTTCGGTGGAGCCGGAAGGTGAGGCGGTGCGCATTCGCCTGCGCGCGCCGGAGCATCTGGCGAAATTCGTGGCGCCCAAGGGTTCCGTGGCGCTCGACGGCACTTCGCTGACCGTCAACGCCGTCGAAGGCGCGGATTTTGACGTTCTGCTGATCCGCCATACGCTGACCGTCACCACCTGGGGCGAACGCCAGCCGGGCGATTTCGTGAATTTCGAAGTCGATACCATGGCGCGTTATGCCGCTAGGCTTGCGGAATTTCCCTCAGCGTAATGTGACGATGCTTTGGAGAGGAAGGCGCACCGACGCCTCCTCCGTCATTCCGGCCTTGAGCCGGAATCCAGCCAGCCCAAGTCTTTGGGCTGAAAGAACTTTTCCCGCCGCACAGACGCGCGTTGACTGGATTCCGGCTCAAGGCCGGAATGACGGAAAGGGAGTGGCCAACACCTGAAATCGCGGCATATTGCAATTGTTCTCATGCACCGCTTCCGATGAAGCTGGAAACGCTATAGGACTTTTTAGGCCGTTTGATATCGACCGCGAGCCAAACGGGGTAGGGGAAATACATCATGCCGTCCTTCGAACTGCTGACAGCCTTTTTCATAACCACCGCCTTGTTCGCCTATATCCCCGGTCCGGCCATGCTTTATGCGGCGGCGCAGACCATGGCGCGCGGACGGTTTGCCGGGCTGATGGCGGTGCTTGGAATCCATGTCGGCTGCTATTTCCACATCTTTGCCTCTGCGGCAGGGCTTTCGGTGCTGTTTCAGGCCGTGCCGTGGCTTTATCTCGCCGTGAAGCTCTGCGGCGCGCTTTATCTCGTCTGGCTCGGCTTCTCGATGCTGCGCAGCAAGCTCGAAGGCGAGGCGGTCAATCTGGCCATCGAGCCGAAATCGGCCCGCCGCGCCTTTGTCGACAGCATCATCGTCGATGTGCTCAATCCGAAGACAGCGCTGTTCTTTCTGGCCTTCCTGCCGCAATTTGTCGATCCGGCGGCCGCTTTCCCCGTCTGGCTGCAGTTCCTGATCCTCGGCATCGCCGTCAATTTCATTTTTTCCTCCGCCGATCTCGTCGGCGTGCTTCTTGCAGGCGCGATGATCGGGCGCTTGAAGCGTTCCAGCGCGGTGCAGGTGTTTGCCCGCCGCGCTGCCGGAACGGTGCTGATGGGGCTCGGCGTCCATCTCGCCTTCCAGAAAACCTGATTCACGGGGAGCCGAGCCGGGAGCGCGAAACCCGGCCAAATGCCCTGCAAACGCGGCCGCTTGCGCCGCCGACACATGAAATTACTTGCCAAAAACGGCCAGCCGTGGTTTGACCGCCGCAAATGCCGGTGTGATCCGGCGTCAAGCTTTTCGGGAAAATCCCCAGGAACCCTCACATGTCCAAACCCCATCTTCTTATCGTGGAAGCACGTTTTTACGATGATATGGCCGACGCTCTTCTCGAAGGCGCGAAGTTCGCGCTTGATGAAGCCGGCGCCACCTATGACGTCATCACCGTTCCCGGTGCGCTGGAAATCCCCGCCGCCATCGCCATGGCGCTTGATGGTGCCGACAATGACGGCTCGGAATATGACGGTTTCGTTGCGCTCGGCATGGTCATTCGTGGTGAGACCTATCACTTCGATATCGTCGCCAACGAATCCTCCCGCGCCCTGATGGATCTTGCCGTCAGCGAATCGCTGCCGATCGGCAACGGCATCCTCACAGTCGAGAATGACGAGCAGGCATGGGCGCGCGTGCGTCGTTCCGACAAGGACAAGGGCGGTTTTGCGGCGCGTGCGGCGCTGACCATGATCGAGCTGAAGAAGAAGCTGGGTGGCTGAGCGCATGTCGAATGTTGAAAATGGCGGCGAACCGCGCCAGCCTTCGGTAAAGCCCGCCAACCAGCGCGGCGCGGCCCGCCTTGCGGCCGTGCAGGCGCTTTACCAGATGGATGTCGGCGGAACCGGCGTCATGGAAGTCGTGGCCGAATACGAAGCGCACCGTCTCGGGCAGGAAGTCGATGGCGATACCTATCTGAAGGCCGACCCGTCCTGGTTCCGTTCCATCGTTTCCGGTGTCGTCCGAGATCAGACGAAGATCGACCCGCTGGTGCGCTCCGCGCTTCTGGAAGACTGGCCGCTGTCGCGCCTCGATGCCACCGTGCGCGCCATCCTGCGTGCCGGCACGTTCGAGATTCTCGAGCGCAAGGACGTGCCGGTCGCCGTCATCGTCACGGAATATGTTGAAATCGCCCGTGCTTTCTTCGAGCATGACGAGCCGAAGCTGGTGAATGCGGTTCTGGACCGCATTGCCAAGCAGGTGCGCGGCGAGGCAAAACGCTAAAATACGTTAGGTGAGGAAGAGATGAGCGCGGTTTCCGTCCCCGGACTTGAAGTTCAACTGGACGAGGCGAGGCGCAACGTCTTCCTCCTCACCATCGCGCAGGCGATCATGGGATCGGCTGCGCCCTTAAGCTTTTCGGTCGGCGCACTTGCCGGCTATCAGCTGCTCGGCGCGGATAAGTCGCTGGCGACCGCGCCTCTCACCGGCTTCAATATCGGCGTTGCGCTCGGCGCGATCTGCGTGGCGGCCGCATCCCGCTTTCTCGGCCGCAAGGCAGGCTTCATGGTCGGCGCGCTGATGTGCTCCATTGGCGGCGGCATTGCCGCCGTGGCGCTCTTCCGTTCGGATTTTTGGCTATTTGCCGTCGGCCTGCTGCTGATCGGCATTTCCGGCGGCTTTACGCAAAAAATCCGTTTTGCCGCGGCCGACGCCTCTCCATCCTTTTACAAGCCGAAGGCGATCTCCTGGATACTCGCCGGCGGCATCATTTCCGCCATCGTCGGGCCGCAACTCGCCATCTTCGGCAAGGATTTGCTTGCGCCGGTCACCTTTGCCGGCGCTTTTCTGGCGCTCGTTCCGCTCGGCCTCGTTTCCATCGCCATTCTGGCGTTTCTGAAACTGCCCGACCCCAAGGCGGCCGCCGCCCATGTCGAATCGGTAAGGCCGCTGTCGGAAATCGTCCGCACGCAGCGTTTCGTCACCGGCATGATCTGCGGCATCGGTTCCTATGCCCTGATGACCTTCATGATGACCGGCGCACCGCTTGCCATGGTGGTCGGCTGCGGTTTCCCCACCGAACTCGCCACGCTCGGCATCCAGTGGCACGTTCTCGCCATGTTCGGCCCGAGCTTCTTCACCGGCATGCTGATTTCCCGATTCGGTGCGGAAAAAATCGTGGCAGTCGGCCTGATCGTGCTGATGGCCTGCGCCATCGTTGCCCATATGGGCATAGAGCTGTGGAATTTCTGGGCGGCGCTCATCCTGCTCGGCCTCGGCTGGAATTTCGGTTTCATCGGCGCAACCGCCATCATCACCTCCAGTTACCGCCCGCATGAGGCGGACAAGGTGCAGGGTTTCCACGATATCGTGCTGTTTGGCACCGTGGCGCTGTCATCCTTCTCTTCCGGCAAGGTGTTTACGGCCTGGGGCTGGTCGGTGATGAACCTCGTCATCTGGCCGGTTGCCGGGCTTTGCCTTCTGCTTGTCCTGTCGCTCGTCCTGACAAGCCGCAAAAAAGCAGCCTGAGTCGCGCGCCGCACTCTACTCCTTTCAAGTTTCAGGCAAATTTGTGGGCTTGACGCGGCACCTCGCGCCAACGCAATCTCCGCTCAGAGGACATTTTTCCTTGGGAGGGGAACAAATGCCCAAGACGGGATTTGGGACAGGCCGTCCGCATCTCCCTGCACAAGGTTTCGCCACGCCGGGGAGGGAGTGAGACCCGGCCTTTTGGGAGGTAAGTGCGCATGACCGTAATACCCATAGTAATTTTATGCGGTGTCCTGTCCGTCGTTTACGCGGTATGGGCCACCAAAAGCGTTCTCGATGCCGATCAGGGCAACGAGCGTATGCGTGAAATAGCAGGTTTTATCCGTGAAGGTGCGCAGGCTTATCTCACCCGTCAATATCTCACCATCGCCATCGTCGGACTGATCGTCGCCATTCTGGCCTGGTATCTTCTGTCATCCATGGCGGCCATCGGCTTTCTCGTCGGCGCGGTTCTGTCCGGTGTCGCCGGCTTCGTCGGCATGCATGTCTCCGTGCGCGCCAATCTGCGCACCGCGCAGGCCGCCTCGCACAGCCTTTCTGCCGGTCTTGATATCGCTTTCAAGTCGGGCGCCATCACCGGCATGCTGGTGGCGGGTCTCGCGCTTCTCGGCGTCTCCATCTATTATTTCATCCTCACTTCGGTGATGGGCCATCCGGCCGGATCGCGTGAGGTGATCGATGCGCTGGTGTCGCTCGGCTTCGGCGCATCGCTGATTTCCATCTTCGCCCGCCTCGGCGGCGGCATCTTCACCAAGGGTGCCGATGTCGGCGGCGATCTCGTGGGCAAGGTGGAGGCCGGCATTCCCGAGGACGACCCGCGCAACCCCGCAACCATTGCCGACAATGTCGGCGACAATGTCGGCGATTGCGCCGGCATGGCGGCTGACCTCTTCGAGACCTATGCCGTCTCTGTCGTCGCAACCATGGTTCTCGCCGCGATATTCTTTGCCGGAACGCCGATACTGGAAAGCGCCATGGTCTATCCGCTGGCGATCTGCGGCGCCTGCATTCTGACCTCGATTGCCGGCACCTTCTTCGTGAAGCTCGGCACCAACAATTCCATCATGGGCGCACTCTACAAGGGCCTCATCGCCACCGGCGTCTTCTCGGTTGCGGGTCTTGCACTCGCCACTCATGCGACGGTCGGCTGGGGAGTGGTGGGCACGGTGGCCGGCATGGAAATCACCGGCACCAATCTCTTCTTCTGCGGATTGGTCGGTCTTGTCGTGACGGCGCTGATTGTCGTCATTACCGAATATTATACCGGCACCAACAAGCGGCCGGTCAACTCCATCGCCCAGGCGTCTGTCACCGGTCATGGCACCAATGTCATCCAGGGCCTTGCGGTCTCGCTGGAATCGACGGCGCTGCCGGCCATCGTCATCGTCGGCGGCATCATCGGCACCTATCAGCTCGGCGGGCTGTTCGGCACGGGCATCGCGGTCACCGCCATGCTCGGCCTTGCCGGCATGATCGTGGCGCTCGACGCCTTCGGCCCGGTCACGGACAATGCCGGCGGTATCGCCGAAATGGCCGGTCTCGATCCTGACGTTCGCAAGGCGACCGATGCGCTGGACGCCGTCGGCAACACCACCAAGGCCGTCACCAAGGGTTATGCCATCGGTTCGGCCGGTCTCGGCGCACTGGTGCTGTTCGCCGCCTATGCCAATGACCTCTCCTATTTCGCCGCCAACGGCGATACCTATCCCTACTTCAAGGACATTGGCGAGATTTCCTTCAGCCTCGCCAATCCTTACGTGGTTGCCGGCCTGCTGTTCGGCGGCCTCATCCCCTATCTCTTCGGCGGTATCGCCATGACGGCGGTGGGCAAGGCGGCAAGCTCGATTGTCGAGGAAGTCCGCCGCCAGTTCCGCGAAAAGCCCGGCATCATGGCCGGAACGGAAAGGCCTGATTACGGCAAGGCCGTGGACCTGCTGACACGGGCGGCGATCAAGGAAATGGTCATCCCGTCGCTCCTGCCGGTTCTGGCGCCGCTCGTCGTTTATTTCGGCGTGCTGGCCATTTCCGGCTCCAAGGCGTCGGCCTTCGCGGCACTTGGCGCATCGCTGCTTGGCGTCATCATCAACGGCCTCTTTGTGGCGATTTCCATGACCTCCGGTGGCGGTGCGTGGGACAATGCCAAGAAGAGCTTCGAAGACGGTTTCATCGACAAGGACGGCGTGCGCCACGTCAAGGGTTCGGACGCCCACAAGGCGTCGGTGACGGGCGATACGGTCGGCGATCCCTACAAGGATACCGCCGGTCCAGCCGTCAACCCGGCGATCAAGATCACCAATATCGTGGCGCTGCTGCTGCTTGCGGTTCTTGCCCACTGAGGGCTTGGGTTCCGGCCAATGAAAAAGGCCCGGGGAGCGATCCCCGGGCCTTTGAATTTTCCGTTTCTTCTTCCGATCAGGGGGTGTTGTTGCCCTGACCGAGAATGCTCTTGGCGATATTGGCGCCCGAGGTGCCGCCGGAAAGCAGCTGCTGCAGGAAGGTGAGGTCTTTGCCGCCCGTCGGCGTGGTGCGCGAAATCGTGTCGAAGACCTTGCCGTCCTGCAGCGTATAGTTGGCCTTGCGCTCGATCACGCCGTCCTTGTTGAAGTAGATCGCGAGAATGTTCTGCTCGACCAGCGCCGGCTTCATGAAGGCCGCGCGGCGCACGCGCTTCTGCGAGATGTAATAGAAAACCTCGTTGCCGAAGGTCGCGGTGGTGGAGGGCGTGCCCATGGTCAGCAGAACCTGCTCGCGGCTCGAACCTTCCGGGATCAGCTGAAGCGACTGCTCGTCCATGACGTAGCCGTTATGGAACACATCGGTCGTGCTGCTGCAGGCGGAAAGCAGGCCGGATGCGAGCACGATTGCGATGGCGGTCTTGCTCAGAACATTGCCGTGACTTGCGGATTTCTGCTTGCTCAACTGCTTTTCCCCGACTGCGATCATGAATGGCACCTTCCGGCATTGCGTGGTGCACAGTGTCTGTGCACATGATTGTGTCAATCCGGGGACGGAAAATCCCGGTCACTCCCCAAATTCAATGCTTTCCCGGTCTTTTGGAACTCCTCCGGTTCTCTTCGACTGTTTCAGGCGAAAGACGAACGTGACCGCGACAGCATTGCAATTCGTGGATGCTTCGGTAAACCAGCTTTGACGATCATGCAACAAGTGCGATGGGCGGTAAGCGAATTCACCCGTCCCGTTCGGAAAAAAAACGATGATATTCGGGCTGTTCAAGAAGAAAAACAACAATCGCGCCATTGTCGACCGGCAATATGCGACTTTGACCGCCGCTGCCCGCACGCCCGCTTTCTATCTCGATCTCGGTGTTCCCGATACGGTCATGGGCCGCTTCGAGATGCTGTCGGTCATCATGATTCTCTATTTCCGCCGCACCAAATCCTCCGATGTAAGCGGTCAGGAGATCGCCCAGGAGATCGTCGACGCTTTTTTTCAGGACCTCGATCATTCCATTCGCGAATTGGGAATCGGCGATCAGGGCGTGCCGAAGCGCATGAAGAAATTCGCCGGCATGTTTTATGGGAGGCTCGAATCCTATGCGGCGGCGCTGGATGCTTCCGACCGCGTTGCCCTTGCCGCGGCGCTCCGGCGCAATATATATCCGCAGGTAGATGAGAAGGCGCCCGATATGGAGGGGCTGGCAGGCTGGATGATGGACGCATCCACGCAACTTGCCACCCAGTCCGAAGACACAATAGCAACCGGAAGCCTGACGCTGCCCTTGCCTGGACGATGAGGTTCACGATGAACGCGCGACACCCTGCAAATGACGACCTGCCTTTTTCCTATCCCGTAAAGGTAGGCCATATTTCCGCCAATCCGGTCAGGATTGGTCTCGAAGCCAGTGCCGAGGAACTGAAGGCGCTGGCGAAATTCTGGAATGTGGTTTCCGTCGAATATCTGAAGGCGGAGCTGCAGGTTTCCCGCTGGAAGAAGGATGGCGTGAAGATCAAGGGCGAAGTGCATGCGGCGGTAACGCAATCCTGCGTCGTCACGCTGGAGCCGGTCTCGAGCAAGATCGACGAGCCAGTCGAGCAGATTTTCGTTCCGGAAGGTTCGAAACTGGCGCGGATGGTGACCAATGAGGAAGGCGAGATCGTGCTCGACCCCGACGGCCCGGATATTCCCGACCAGTTCACCGGCGACAGCATCGATGTCGGCGCGGTGGTTGCCGAATTTGCGGCACTCGCGATCGATCCCTATCCGCGCAAAGCGGATGCGGAATTTCCCGAAGCGGCCGAAAAAGAGCCTGAAGAAGAAAAGCGCCCGTCGCCCTTTGCCGTGCTCAAAGATTGGAAAAAAGACTGAATGGCCCCGTTGGGCTGAAATAATTTTATTGTAACGAAGGCCGGAAAAGGTATTTTCGCGCAAAACCGCTGATTGGCGGGAAGAAGGATAAGGGACGAGTGATCAGAATTGCAATTGACGTCATGGGTGGCGATTTCGGCCCAGATGTTGCCATACCCGGTGCCGCCAAGGCGCTTGAACGGCACAACGATGTAACTTTTCTGCTCTACGGGCAGAAGAGCAAATGCGACCCCATTCTGGCACAATATCCCGCACTTCGGGAAAAGTCGGTCTTTCACGATTGTGAAGTCTCGGTCAGCATGGACGAGAAGCCGAGCCAGGCGCTGCGCCGTGGCCGCTACGTCTCCAGCATGTGGCGCGCCATCGAGGCCGTGAAGCTCGGCGAGGCAGATGTTGCCGTTTCCGCCGGCAATACCGGCGCGCTGATGGCCATGGCGAAATTCTGTTTGCGCACCATGGCGCGGGTGGAACGCCCGGCAATCGCCGGCATCTGGCCGACGCTGAAAGGCGAAAGCATCGTGCTCGACATCGGCGCGACCATCGGCGCCGATTCCCAGCAGCTGCTGGATTTCGCTCTGATGGGCGGCGCCATGGCGCGCGCGCTTTTCGATATCGACCGTCCGACCGTCGGCCTGCTCAATGTCGGCGTCGAGGAGGTCAAGGGTCAGGAAGAGGTTCGCGAGGCCGGACGGCTGATCCGCGAGGCCGATCTCGCCACCATCGATTATCGCGGTTTCGTCGAAGGCGACGATATCGGCAAGGGCACGGTGGACGTGGTGGTGACCGAAGGTTTCACCGGCAACATCGCGCTCAAGGCCGCCGAAGGCACCGCCCGCCAGATCACCACGCTTTTGCGTGAGGCGATCTCCCGCAGCTTCTTTGCCAAGATCGGTTATATTCTCGCGAAAAGCGCCTTCGATGTGCTTCGTGAAAAGATGGACCCGCGCAAGGTCAATGGCGGCGTGTTTCTCGGCCTCAACGGCATTGTCATCAAGAGCCATGGCGGCACGGATGCCATCGGTTTTGCCTCCGCCGTCGATGTCGGCTACGACATGGTCCACAACGGCCTGACGGCCAAGATTGAAAATGATCTGAAGATTTACCACGCAAGACGGCTTCCGCCCCCGGCGCCCGAAGCTCTCGTGGCTGACGAGGAATAAGGGAATGATCCGCTCTATAGTCCGTGGTTTCGGGGCAGCGCTTCCGAAGCGTGTCATGACCAACAGCGAAATTGAAGGGGTCGTCGAGACTTCCGACGAATGGATCGTGCAGCGCACGGGCATCAAGCAGCGCTATATCGCCGGCGAAGGTGAAACCACCGCGTCTCTCGGCGAAGCGGCGGCGCGCGCCGCGCTCGACAATGCCGGCCTGACGCCCGACGATATCGACCTCATCATTCTGGCCACCTCGACCCCGGATAACACCTTTCCGGCAACGGCGGTGAACATCCAGAACCGCCTTGGCATGACCCATGGTTTCGCCTTCGACATGCAGGCCGTCTGCTCCGGTTTCGTTTATGCAGTATCGACCGCCGATCTCTATATTCGCGGCGGCATGGCCAAGCGCGTTCTGGTGATCGGCTCCGAAACCTTCTCGCGCATCCTCGATTGGAAGGACCGCACCACCTGCGTTCTCTTCGGCGACGGCGCCGGCGCGCTGGTTCTGGAGGCCGGCGAAGGCGAGGGCACTTCTGCCGATCGCGGCATTCTGACGGCGCAGCTTCGCTCCGACGGCTCGCACAAGGAAAAGCTCTATGTCGATGGCGGACCTTCCACCACAGGCACCGTCGGTCATCTGCGCATGGAAGGCCGGGAAGTGTTCAAGCACGCCGTCGGCATGATCACCGACGTCATCGAACAGGCCTTCGAGGCAACGGGCACGACGTCCGACGATCTCGACTGGCTGGTTCCGCATCAGGCGAACAAGCGCATCATCGACGGCTCTGCAAAGAAGCTCAACATCGATCCGGAGAAGGTCGTGATAACCGTCGATCAGCACGGCAATACCTCGGCCGCCTCCATTCCGCTGGCGCTCGCCGTTGCCGCTGGTGACGGACGCATCAAGAAGGGCGATCTGGTCATGCTGGAGGCCATGGGCGGCGGCTTCACCTGGGGCGCGGTGCTGCTGCGCTGGTAAAGGCCTGATTTCCGCATTTGCCGGGGCGCTGGCGCGAAATCGGTTGTGATTTTCGCGCTCACGCCCTGATCGGAAGCGCCGGAGCGGCCGGAGCCTGTGTCAAAACCGTATCACTCGCTCTAAGCCCTTGCACTGATTGCCGAAAGCCTCAAATGAATCTGGAACAATCCCTTGACCGGTCGCCACAAGGGAAATAATCTCGGCGGCTCCTAGAGAAGAGTTCAGACACGGTTTGCGGGGAAAAATGGCCGGGAAGACAGTGACACGCGCAGATCTTGCAGAATCTGTGTTTCGTAAAGTCGGGCTGTCCCGCACCGAATCCGCCGAACTGGTCGAAACGATCATTGACGAAATATGCAACGCGATCACCCGCGGCGAAGTCGTCAAGCTCTCTTCCTTCGCGACATTCCAGATCCGGGAAAAGAACGAGCGTATCGGCCGCAACCCGAAGACGGGTGAGGAAGTTCCGATTTCCCCACGTCGCGTCATGACCTTCAAGGCCTCGAACGTGCTGAAGCAGCGCATTCTGAAGGCCCATACGGCCCGCAAGGCCAAGCAGAAGGGCCAGAAGGCCGGGGCATAATCCCTCTCTCAAGGTCTAAGCAACACGCCTTTTTTGCCGTATCGCAAGCCTTTTTCCCCATTCTTCTTGTGAACATACTTGAATTTCAACGTGCAAGCCGTTGAAATCCGGTCGACTCACATCATAATCAATTTTAGTGATTTGTATCTCGCCGCAACGGCGTCGGCGCGGGGTCGTAACCGACTTTGCGCGGTGTTTGACCGGCGGGAGAAAAGCGTTCTCGTTCAGTGTCCGGCCGGATGCATGGCGCTCCGGTTCGGATGGGAGTGGAAATTTGGATAAAAGCCCCGACGCGTTTCGGACGATCAGTGAAGTGGCGGATGAGCTGAACCTGCCGCAGCATGTGCTGCGTTTCTGGGAAACACGCTTTCCGCAGATCAAGCCGATGAAACGGGGCGGGGGCCGCCGTTATTACCGTCCTGACGATATCGATCTCCTGAAGGGCATTCGTCACCTTCTTTATGACCATGGTTACACCATCAAGGGCGTACAGAAGCTGTTGAAAGCCAATGGCAACCGCTTCGTGGCGGCCATCGCCTCCGGTGATCTCGCGACCATGGAAGCCATCATGGCGGCGAGCGGTGAAAAGGAAGTCGCCGAACCGCGTGTCGTCGATACCGATGGGGACGAGGTCGTCGGCCGTCCGAAGGCCAAGCCAAGCGGCCGTTTTTTCGGCTTCGGCGGTGGCGGCGGCGATGCGGAAATATCGGTCGGCAAGTCGAGCATCGGCAAGGATGATCAGGCGCTTTTGCAGGAAGCCCTGTTCGATCTCCTCGAATGCAAGCGCCTTCTCGATCAGGTTCGCTGAGGGTTTATCCACAGCTCATTTCCGTGCTTTCCATTCGGGAAATCGAAAAAACAAGGGGTTAGGTCGTTTTCCCGATTCTCCGAAAAACGAAAACACCCGGCAATGCCAACCTTTCGGAAACTCCTTTGGCCGATAATGCGGCTCCGTAAAAAGGAGTCCGATTGTGAGCAATCGAAAATCGACAGCACGACGCCGCACGGCGAAGAAATCGGGTGGCGGCAGCGTTTGGCCATGGGTGCTGATGCTGGGCGTCGTTGCCGGCGGCATTCAGGCTTACGAACATCGCGACAGCCTTTTGCCGCAACGGCATGTTGCAAAGGCGACATCCCCGGTCACGAGTTCTCCGAAAGTAGCGACGGCGGCCAAGCGCGATTCCGTCACGCCGGAGAAAGTGGCGTCCATTCGCCCCGCATCGCCGGCTCTGCCCGGCAACGGCCCGGTGCCGCCGCGCCCGATCGCCATGCCATCCGCCTCGCAGCCGAGCCAGATTGCCGCTATCCTGCCGGAAACGCGCCCTTCGGTCGAAAAAATCTCGCTCGGTGAAAAAAGCGGTACTTTTGCCTTTTGCGGTCGTTCCGGCCTCAACAATTGCGTGGCTGATGGCAACACGTTCTGGATGAAGGGTGTGAAGATGCAGATCGCCGGCATCGACGTTCCGCAAATCGACCGAGCGCGCTGTATGGAAGAACGCCAGCGTGGTTTCATTGCAAAGGTCAGGCTTCGCGATATGCTGAACGCCGGCGCCTTCGATGTGGCGTCGTCCACTGCTGCAGACGGACAAGCCACGGAACGCAAACGGCTTTCGCGTTCGGGCGTATCCTTCGCCGATCAGCTAATACGGGAGGGGCTGGCGCATCCGATCTCCGCAAAAAATCAGTCCTGGTGTGGCTAAGGCCCCGTTGACCGAAACCGCCCGGCCTGTGTAGATGAGGCTCCGTCGCGTTTGGGATCGGCCGTTGGGCCGACTGCCGTGGAGACGACGGATTTTTACAGCGCTTGCCTGCAAGGTGTAAGGCGCGGTAATGCGGACGTGGCGAAATCGGTAGACGCAGCAGACTTAAAATCTGCCGACCATTGGTCTTGCGGGTTCAAGTCCCGCCGTCCGCACCACCTCTCATCCTTACTTCTTATCCAGACCTTGGGCCATTTCCAGGTGGTGTTGCAGTGCCGGCAGGGTTTTTGCCGCCCATGCCTTGAGCTCGACATTCTCGCCGCCGTCAGCGTATCGTTTGAAAAGATCCACCGCATCCTCGTGCGCATCGACCTGATCATCGACGTATTCCTCGTTGAATTCCGCGCCGTTGAGTTTGGCCAGATCGTCGATTTCTTCCTTGTGATCGTCAGTCAGAGCGGTCGTGGGCGTTCCCGTTACTTTGCCGCCGGTAAGAAGAGCCTTTAACTCCGCGCTGGTCTTTTCATGTTCGGTGATCATCTGCTGCGCGAAAGCCTTGATAGCCTCATCGCCTTTGGTCAGTGCAAGCTTGCTCGATTCGATTTCAAAGAGATCGCTTGCGGAAACCTGCAGGATGAAGTCTTCGGTTTTGGGCGCAACGCCGAGCGCGGAATTAACGCCCGTGGACTCCGTTGCGGACTGTGCCATGGCGGTGCTGGCGACCAGCGCGAGCGCTAACGAGAAAATGGTGTTCTTCATCAATCTGCCTCCTGATGGTTAGAGGCATTTCCAACCGAGGTGCGGAAGGATTGTTCCCGCATGGCGCTAAAGAAACCTTCCGTCGCAGCCGTTTCTCTTTGGAATACTTCCATTTTTCCATCATTGCGGGCAGGAAAACGCCCGTTCACGTGCACTGCATCGTCACCTGAAAATCATCAAAAAGAACCTATTGACCTTGCCACGATGGGAAGCCCTATCTTTTTTTTAACACAAGAAAAGAGGGGTCATACGCATGTCACAAATGGAGATCCGGGCGAGTCATCAGATTGCGATCGATGGCATGACATGCGCCTCCTGTGTCGGCCGCGTTGAAAAGGCGATTGCCAAGGTCCCGGGCGTTCTGAAAGCTTCGGTCAATCTGGCAACGGAACGTGCCGACATTTCCTTTTCCGGGCCGCCGGATGTGCCGGCCGTTATCGAGGCGGTGCGGCAGGCCGGTTACAGCGTCGAAGAGAAAACCATCGAACTCGATATTGAGGGCATGACCTGCGCCTCCTGCGTCGGACGTGTCGAAAAGGCGTTGAAGGCCGTTTCCGGTGTTTCCGGTGCAAGCGTCAATCTCGCGACGGAACGCGCCACCGTCCGCGTCGCCGGCAACGCCGCCTCTGCGGCCAATCTGGCGGACGCCATCCAGCGGGCGGGCTATAAGGCGAACGAGGTTGTTGCCGACAAAGCCAGAGATGGAGAGCAGGACAAGCGCGAGGCGGAACTGCGCAGCCTCAAAATCAGCCTCGCCGTCGCCGTTGTTCTGACGCTACCCGTTTTCGTGCTGGAAATGGGGTCGCATCTGGTGCCTGCCATCCATGATTTCGTGATGGAAACGGTCGGCATGCAGGAAAGCTGGTATCTGCAATTTGCGCTGACGACGCTGGTTCTGTTCGGGCCCGGCCTGCGCTTCTTCAAAAAGGGCATACCCGCACTTCTGCGGTTGGCGCCGGACATGAATTCGCTCGTCGTGCTGGGCACCGCCGCTGCCTGGGGATTTTCGGTTGTCGCAACCTTCATGCCCAAAGTCCTGCCGAGCGGCACGGCCAATGTCTATTACGAGGCGGCGGCGGTCATCGTCACGCTCATCCTTCTCGGACGTTTTCTGGAAGCGCGCGCCAAAGGCCGCACCAGCGAGGCTATAAAGCGGCTGGTCGGCCTGCAGGCCAAGTCCGCCCGCATGCTGCGCGATGGCGAAACCATCGATGTGCCGTTGCAGGATGTGCGCACCGGCGATGTGATCGTGGTTCGGCCCGGCGAGAAAGTGCCGGTCGACGGGCTGGTCCTCAGCGGCTCTTCTTATGTCGATGAATCGATGATCACGGGCGAACCGGTGCCGGTCACCAAGGCGGCGGGTTCCGAAGTCGTCGGCGGCACGGTCAACCGTAACGGTTCTTTCACCTTCCGCGCCACCAAGGTCGGCGCCGATACGCTGATCGCTCAAATCATCCGCATGGTCGAGGAGGCGCAGGCCGACAAACTGCCCATCCAGGCGCTGGTGGACAAGGTAACCAACTGGTTCGTGCCGGCGGTGATGCTGGCAGCGCTCGCCACCTTCATCATCTGGTTCATGTTCGGGCCCGATCCGGCCTTGACCTTTGCGCTCGTCAATGCGGTTGCGGTGCTCATAATCGCCTGTCCCTGCGCCATGGGCCTTGCCACGCCGACCTCGATCATGGTCGGCACCGGCCGCGCTGCCGAAATGGGCGTGCTGTTCCGCCGGGGCGATGCGCTCCAGACGCTCCGGGATGCCGATGTGATCGCCGTCGACAAGACCGGCACCCTTACGCTCGGCAAACCGAAACTGGTGCATTTTACCACGACAGAGGGCTTCGATGCGGATGAGGTGTTGCGCCTCGTCGCCTCGCTGGAGAACCATTCCGAACATCCGATTGCCGAAGCGATCGTCGAGGCTGCGAAACATGGCGGCCTGACGCTTGCCGATGCGGAAGGCTTCGAGGCGACCCCCGGATTTGGTGTTGCAGCCATGGTCGACGGCCGCAGGGTGGAAGCGGGCGCGGACCGGTTCATGACCAAACTCGGTTACGATGTCGCGATGTTCGCAGACGATGCCGAGCGGCTGGGCAGGGAAGGGCAGTCGCCGCTTTATGCCGCCGTTGATGGCAGGCTGGCCGCGATCATCGCGGTCGCCGATCCGGTCAAGCAGACGACCCCGGAGGCGATTGCGGCGCTGCATGCGCTCGGCCTCAAGGTCACGATGATCACGGGTGACAATCGCCGCACCGCTGAAGCCATCGCCCGTCGGCTCGGCATTGACGAGGTGGTGGCGGAAGTCCTGCCCGACGGCAAGGTGGAGGCCGTCAAGAGGCTTGCTGCCGGCGGGCGACGTGTTGCCTTTGTCGGCGATGGCATCAACGATGCGCCGGCGCTGGCCGCCGCCGATGTCGGCCTTGCCATCGGCACGGGCACGGATGTCGCCATTGAAAGCGCCGATGTGGTGCTGATGTCCGGTGATCTGCGCGGCGTCGCCAACGCCATCGCGCTCTCCAAGGCCACGATCCGCAATATCGGCCAGAATCTGTTCTGGGCCTTCGCTTACAATGCCGCTCTCGTTCCCGTGGCGGCCGGAATATTGTATCCTCTCAACGGCGTTCTGCTGTCGCCTGTCCTTGCCGCCGGAGCCATGGCGCTTTCCAGCGTCTTCGTATTGACGAACGCGCTGCGCCTGAAAAGCTTCCGCGCGCCGCTGGTGGACAGATCGTCCGGCATGCAGCTCGCAGCGGCCGAATAGGAGGCGGACATGATGACGCCCGGTAACACAATCTATCTGCCGCAGATCGGACGCAGCATCATGGCGGCGCAGGGTGAGACCGTGCTTCAGGCCGCACTGGCCGCAGGGGTTACTTATCCGCATGGCTGTCGCATGGGCCGCTGCGGCGCCTGCAAGTCGCATCTCATTTCCGGCGAAATCGATCTCCTCAAGCATACGCCCTTCTCCTTGACCGAAGAGGAAAAAGCCGATGGCCTGACGCTCGCCTGCCGGGCCGTGCCATTGAGCGACATGACGATCAGCTGGCTCGACGGGGCGGATGAGATCGCCGATATTCCGACCGGCCGCTTTGAGGGCGTGGTTGCGGAAGCTCTGGATATGACGCACGATATCAAGCTCATCCGCATCCGGCTTTACGATCGCGGGCAGTTTACGTTCAAACCCGGACAATATGTGCGCCTGCTTTATCCCGACTGCTCGCCGCGCGATTATTCCATTGCCAGCAGGGTGGATGAGGAGCTGATTGAATTCCACATCCGGCATGTTCCCGGCGGCATGACGAGCGGCCGCATCTTTTCGCTCGCAAGCGCGGGTGACCCCGTCACGATAGTCGGGCCTTTCGGCTCTTCGTTCCTGCGGGAAAAACATTGCGGGCCGATCCTCGGCATTGCCGGCGGTTCGGGGCTCGCTCCCGTCAAGGCCGTTGTAGAGGCGGCGCTCGCAACGGGCCGCGAACGACCGGTTCATGTCTATTTCGGCGCGCGCGCGGAGCGTGATCTCTATATGCTCGACCGCTTCGGCGATCTTGCCGCGCGGCATGGCAATCTGAGTTTCGTTCCGGTTCTCTCGCATGAGGAACATGCCAATATCCGGTGCGGTTATGTCGGTGCGGCCGTGGCGGATGATTTCGACGATCTCGATGGCTGGAAAGCCTATATTGCAGGCCCGCCGGCCATGATCGAGGCGACGGTGCCGCAGCTTCTGGCGCGCGGCATGCGCACCGCCGACATTCATGCAGACGTGTTTTTCACCCCGGAAAGATAGGAGCAGGATCGATGAATATTGGCACAGCCGCCACCGCATCCGGTGTTTCTGCGAAGATGATCAGGCATTACGAGACAATCGGCCTGATCAAATCGGCAAACCGCACGGAGTCCGGATACAGGGTCTATACGGCCAATGATCTGGAAACGCTGCGTTTCATCCGGCGCGGACGCGATCTCGGTTTTTCCATCGAAAAGATCAGGCAGCTCATGACGCTCTGGCGCGATCCGGGCGGCGCCTCCTGCGATGTCAAACGCATCGTCATGGAACATGTCGTCGATCTGGAAGCGAAGATGCATACGCTTCGCGAGATGGCCGACACGCTGCGGAATCTCGCAAACTATTGCCCTGACAATGGTGAGCCGGATTGCCCGATCATCCATGATCTCGCCCATGCCGAAGATATCGATTTTACGACCGTGGCCATCGTGCCCAAGCGCACCGGAATGCTGAAGGGCACCTCCGGTCCGGTGATGGATCTACAGCGCCCGGTGAAATAAGCGGCCGTTTTCCTTTGGGAAACGGGCGTGGATTGCAGTGCAGACGCCAATTGTGGTGAAGGAGACCAAGCCATGTGGATACAGATAATACAGCGCTTCCTTATTCTGTGCCTGATGCTGGCGATCGTGTCCGTCATCGCGTTTCTTTTGCCCTATATGGCGGGCGGCGATCCGGCCCGCACCATTCTCATGTCGCGCATGCGCGATACGGCGCTCGATCCTCACGCGGTCGAGGCGCTCAGGGTCAGCCTCGGACTGGACCGCCCGCTCTATGTGCAATATTTCGCATGGTTGTCGGGCGCGCTGCGGGGCGATCTCGGTTTTTCCTTCACCAGCAGCCAGCCGGTCGCCGCCGAGCTTTTGCGGTCGCTCTGGGTGTCGGTGACGCTGGCGCTGACGGCGCTGGCGGTCGCGGTGGCCGTCGCGCTGCCGCTCGGCACCCTGGCGGCGATGCGTCCCGGCGGTCGGCTGGACAATTTCGCGACGCTGATGATCCAGACCTTCGTTGCAACGCCCGAATACTGGTTTGCGCCCATGTCGGCGCTGGTCTTCGCGCTCTATCTCGGCTGGTTGCCCTCGGCCGGGTGGGATAGCTGGCGTTCGCTGGTGCTTCCAGCGCTGACCCTGACGCTGCGGCCGCTTGCCTATTTCACCCAGGTGACGCGCGCGGCAATGGCCGAGGTTCTGCGCGCGCCCTATATCACCGCGGCCCGCAGCCGCGGTCTCGGCATGCATGGCACGGTCATGCGTCACGGCATCCGCAACGGCTCGCTGCCGGTGGTCACCTTCTTCGCCCTGTGGCTTGCCGGCCTGCTTGGCGGATCTGTGGTGGTGGAAGTGATCTTCGCCATTCCCGGCATGGGCCGGCTTCTCTACGACGCCGTGGTCAATCGCGATATTCCGATGCTGCAGGGCGGTTTCATCTGCATCGTGGCGCTCTCCATCCTGATCAATACCCTCGCCGACAGCTTTTATGTCCTGATCAATCCAGCAATGCGAGCTCACCATGACCATTAGCCATTTCCCGAGCGCGTCTGCCGCCGCCATGCCGATGACCACGCCCAAGCGCCCTTCGAACCTCGCCCGCTTCACGGATTTCATCCGCCGCCGGCACTGGACCTTCTATGCGGGATCGGCGATTTTTCTCGTCATCATCCTCCTGCTGGTGATCGCGCCGTGGATTTCGCCCTATGATCCGGCAAAGCAGAGCCTTCGGCTCAGGCTGAATGCGCCGAGCGCTGCCTATTGGCTTGGGACGGACCATCTCGGGCGCGATGTCTTGAGCCGGCTGTTGATCGGCGGCCGCTTCACGGTCACGATTGCCGCCATCACCGTCATTCTGTCGGTGGTGATCGGAACCTTCATCGGCATCATCAGCGGCCGCAGCCGCGGCATCCTCGACGAAGTGCTGATGCGCATCGTGGACCTGCTCATCGCCATACCGGACGTGGTGATCGCGATTTTCCTCGTCGCAATCTTCGGTCCGGGATATGGCACGCTGATCGCATCGCTGACCATCGTTGGCTGGACACCTTTTGCGCGGCTGGCGCGGGGGCTGACGCTGTCGATCAATTCCCGCGAATATATCCGCGCGGCAGAGGTGCTCGGCTGCACACGGCGCTTCATCATCTTCCGGCATATCATTCCCAACACGATCTGGCCCATCGCGGCCGTGGCGTTCCTGCGCTTTGGCCACAAGCTGATAACGGTGGGCGGATTGTCGTTTCTGGGCCTTGGCGTACAGCCGCCGGCCGCCGACTGGGCGCTGATGCTGGCCGATGCGCAGGCTTATGCGGAACGGATGCCCGTTCTCGTCATTGCACCGGGTCTGGCGATTTTCCTGGCGGCGCTCAGCGTGACGTGGATCGGCCATGGCCTGAACCTGGAAACGAAGAAAACCAACGGTCATTGACGCCTGCCAACGGGCAATGGTCGATTTGACAACGTCAAACATAGATGACGCAACGGAACCGGAAGGAGAGTAATATCGTCTGAAGCCGCATGAAGAATACGCAATGCCTCCGATTCAATAAAAATAAGGGGAACTCTTATGAATATCGAAGGACAAACGCTTGCCAATACGGCCATGTCCCCTGAATGCGCACCGCTTCTGGAGATAGAGGACCTGCACGTTTCCGTGCCGGCGCAAAATGGCCGCAAGTTTGTTATTTCGGGCCTGACGCTTTCCGTCAACGCCGGAGAAGTCGTCGCTCTCGTCGGCGAATCCGGGTCGGGCAAGAGCATGACGGCGCTGTCACTGATGCGGCTTTTGCCGCATGGCGCGGAAATCAATTCCGGCCGCATTTCCTTTGCCGGTCGCGATATTCTCGCTCTTTCATCCTCCGAACTCGATGCGCTGCGCGGCGCAGATATCAGCATGCTGTTCCAGCAGCCGCAGGCCATGCTCGACCCGACCAGCCGGGTGAGGACGCAGGTGGCCGAGCCGCTCTGGATCCACCGTAAAATGAGCCGGCACGCCGCACTTAACCGGGTCGTCGGCCTTCTGTCGGATGTCGGCATTCCCGATCCATCGGCGCGGGCGCAGTGCTTCGCGCACGAGCTTTCCGGCGGCATGGCGCAACGTGTGATGATTGCGGCCGCACTCTCCGGCAATCCGCAGCTTCTGATCGCCGACGAACCGACGACGGCGCTTGATGTCACCGTTCAGGCACAAATCCTGCGACTGCTCGACGACGAGCGCCGCAAGCGCCGGCTTGCCACGCTGCTCATCACTCATGACCTCTCGGTCGTCGCCGCCTTCGCGGACCGGATCGCGGTCATGTATGCCGGCCGCATCGTCGAGGAGGGGCCGACCCAGGCGATCCTCAAGGCGCCGCAGCACCCCTATACCAGGGCGCTCATCAGCTGTTCGCTTTTGACCACCGACAGCGAGGGGCAGCTGCTGACGATCCCCGGCTCCAGTGCGCAGGCCCATGACATGTCCTGCGGCTGCCGGTTTCATCCGCGCTGCGCGCTTGCCAATTCGGCAGGCATGAGAGGCCGCTGCATGGCCTCGGAACCGGATCTGAATGCCTTGCCCGAAGGACGCAAGGCGCGGTGCTGGGCGGTCGGCCACGACCATGCCAACCACGATCATGCCAGCCACGACCATGCCAGTCACACGGTCTGCTGAGGGAGGGCGACGATGCTAGCGACAGCGACGACACAGACCCCGCCATCGGCGGAAAACAGCAAGCGACCCTTCGTGGTCGCGAAAAACCTTTGCAAATATTATCCCATATCGGGTCTCGGTCACCGTGTGGTGAAATCCGTCGACGATGTTTCCCTGACGATCGGCGAGGGGGAAGTGCTTGGTCTCGTCGGTGAATCCGGATGCGGCAAAAGCACGGTTGCCGGGCTGATTACGCGGCTGACCCACGCAACGAAAGGCGAGGTCAGCATTGGGCAGAACGATATGCTGCACATGCAGGGCGAGGCGCTTCGGCGTATGCGCCGGGTCGTGCAACTGGTGTTTCAGGACCCTTATTCCGCACTCGATCCCCGCATGCGTATCGGCCAGAGCATGGAAGCGCCGCTTGCCCAGCATGGCATCGGCACGCGCGAGGAGCGCACGGCCCGGGTTTTCCGGATGCTGGAAGAGGTCGGCCTCGACGGCTCTTTTTACGATCGGTATCCGAGCCAGTGTTCCGGCGGCCAGTTGCAGCGCGTCGTCATCGGCCGCGCGCTGCTTCTCAATCCGAGCTTCCTTGTCTGCGACGAACCGACATCGGCGCTCGACGCCTCAATGCGCACGCAGATCCTGAACCTTCTGATGGACATGAAGCGCCGTCACGGTTTGACGGTTCTGATGATTTCCCACGATCTGCGCGTAGTGCGTTATCTCTGCGATCGCATCGCGGTGATGTATCTCGGACGTGTCGTTGAAATCGCCGACCGGGAGGAGCTTTTCCGGGCGCCGAAGCACCCCTATACCAAGGCTCTCATAGCATCGTCGATGCTGGACGAGACGGGGTTATATGCACCGGAGATGCTTCTGGACGGCGATCTGCCGAGCCCTCTCAATCCTCCGAACGGCTGCAAATTCCACACCCGCTGCAAATATGCGACCGAGATATGCGGCGAGGTGGAACCCGTTCTGGAAGGCGTTTCCGGCGAGCATTTCGCGCGCTGCCATCGCTGGCGGGAATGGGGCTGACGGACAACGCAGTTACAGTTTTCTGTTGCCGTAAAAACAGATGAATTGTGTGTTTACGGATTAATATCGGAATAAAATTCCGAGTACAAAACGTAAAATAGATAATATTCGAATGGATAATCGAGAGATATCCATAGGGTATTCTTATTGACTTTGTAGTGATTGAGTGAAATTTCGTGAAAATATACGAATTGTGAGCGTTGTCATCAAAAATAAAAGGGGAATCTTCTATGATGAAGCACGCACTTTTGGCGTCATGCGCCATTGTGGTTTCGTTTGGAACGCATGCGGCAGAGGCCGCCACGATTACCTACGACGATAATTTCGGTGTGAAGACCGGCTGGCAGATGGCTTCCGACGACGCCTATCTCGGCTCGCGTGCGGGTTGTTTCGAAAGCTTGGTGCGTGTCGGTTATGACATGAAGCTGGAGCCAAGCCTTGCCGAGTCCTGGAAGCAGTCTGATCCCAAGGTGTGGGAATTCAAGCTGCGCAAGGGCGTCAAGTTCCAGAACGGCGAACCGCTCGATGCCAAGGCCGCGGTCAATGCACTCAGCAATCTCCTGAAAGCACCCGTGCCCGCCCGTGCCTTCTCTCCGAAGCTGATTGCCGCCGTCGAAGCTGGCGGCGATGATGTGGTGAAGATTACGACGATCGAACCCTCCGTGCTGCTGCCGGCGCAAATGGCAAGCCCCGCCACCTCCATCCTCGCTCCATCCGCCTATAAGGACGGCAAGGTCGATCCGATCGGAACCTGCACCGGACCTTTCAAGATCACCGAGGTCGATCCCAGCCAGCATATGGTTCTGACGGCCAATCACGACTATTGGGACGGCATGCCGAAACTTTCCGGCGGCCGTGTCAATTTCGTGCCCGATGCCGACACACGCGCCACCCAGGTCCGAACCGGGGAAGCGCAGGTTTCGCGGCTCGTGCCGCCATGGACGGTCAAGACTATCGAATCCACCGATGGCGTCAAGGTTGCGCCAATCCCGTCGCCGCGTATCACCGAGTTGCTGCTGAACAATTCAAAGCCGCCTTTCAACAATATCAAGGTGCGCCAGGCGATCCAGGCCGCCATCGATACGGGTGGTATCGCCGAGAGTATCTATGAAGGCGTGGTCAAGGGCGCGACCATGCCTTTTGCGGCCGGCGAACCGTGGGCTGCAAAGGAAACCAAACCCGCTTATGACGTGGAAAAAGCCAAGGACCTTCTGAAAGAGGCCGGCGTTGCACCCGGCAGCCTGAAGGTGACGCTCCTTGCCTATACCGCAAAGACCGAACTCAAGGACGTCGCGGCGATCATCCAGGCGCAGTTGCAGGAAATCGGCATCAAGGTCGATGTTCGCGTTGCCGATTACAGCGCCATTGAGCCCGACATGCTGGCCGGCAACTTCGACATGGCGCTGCTGTCTCGCGGTTACGCCACCGATGTCGCCGAACCGGCCGGTTTCCTGAATGCCGACTATACCTGCGGCGGCAGCTACAATATCTCGCACTATTGCAATGCGGAGACGGACAAGCTGATCAAATCCGCCTATTCGGCGGGCGAACCCACCAAGCGTTACGCCATTTACGGCGAAGCGGCGAAGAAGATTTATGACGAAGCCGTCTCCGTCTTCCTCATCCATGAGACCGTGTTCGATGCCTATTCGGCAAAGCTCGAAAACTACAAGCCGCATCCGCTGAACTATTTTGTCATGACCAAGGATCTGGCGACGAAGTAAGTTGGTGCGATGGTGCTGATTGAGAGGGACCCGGCTCGCAAGAGCCGGGTCTTTCTTGCGATAAGGCCCTTGAACCTCTCCTCCGTCATTCCGGCCCTGAGCCGGAATCCAGCCAGCCCAAGTCCTTGGGCTGAAAGGAATCTTCCCGCCGTACATACGCACGTCGGCTGGTTCCGGCTCAAGGTCGAAATGACGGAGGAGGGGAACAGACAGGTTCACAAGGCCGGTGTGACGGCATGTGGATGATTCGCTTCATTAAATTGGAAAAATCTCCTCCGTCATCCCTGATTGAAAGGGATAGGGCGTTCGCCATCGGGGAGGAAAGAGGGACGGATGCCGTCCAAAACCCGTCACATAATGCAGCGTGAAGCGGGGCAGATGGGGCGATCCGGCGGCCGCAGCGATGAAGCGCCGCCGGTATCTCTTCGGATCAGGCGCGTGCTTCGGGCGTATAGCCTGCAGCGGTGATGATTTCGGCAATACGTGCTGCATCGGAGACGCCGCCAACCACAACCGTGCGGCTTGCCGGATCGGCATGCACGGCAGCGCCGGGAACGGTCTTTTCGATCGCGCCCTTGATCACTCCGGCGCAGTGACCGCAGGTCATGTCTTCAACGTGAAAAGAAAGGTCTGCATCAACCGGTGCCGTGGTGGTTTCGGCATGATGCTGGTGAGCGGTGCACATAGGCGGTTCTCCATGGTTTGGAATTCTAACAGGAGGAGCCTGGACTATTCCAACGTGGGAAGGTCAAGCGCTTTATTCGCCGGCGCTCAACAAGTATGCCACGACATCAGCTGCGCCAGAAGATCGGCATCAGCAGCACCAGAACCGTCAGGATTTCCAGACGTCCGAGCAGCATCAGGACCGAGAGGAGATAAAGCGCGGGATCGCTGATTGTGGAGAAATTGCCTGCCGGGCCGATGATCGGGCCGATGCCGGGTCCGACATTGGCGAGCGAGGTCGCAACGGCCGAGGTGGCAGTCAGGAAATCGTAACCCATAAGGCTCATGGCAAGGCTGCCGGCGATCCACAGCGCGATGAAGCAGCTGACGAACAGGAAGATCGTCCGGATCGTATCGGGATCGACCACCTGCTGGCCGTAACGCACCGAATAGACCGCGTTCGGATAGATCAGCTTCTTCAGCCCGGCGCGCACCACGTTGAACATGATGAGAAAACGATAGGCCTTGATACCGCCCGCCGTCGAGCCGGAACAGCCACCGATGAAGGTGGCGAAAAAGGCGACGACGACGACGAAAGGCCCCCAGAGCGTATAGTCGTCGCTGGCAAAGCCGCCGGTCGAAAGGATCGAGGTCATATTGAAGAAGGAATGGCTGAGCGCGTCATCCAGCGGCACACCGTTCCTGAAATGATGGTAGACGCCAACCGCAATCGAGATTGCACAGAGATAACCGAGGAAAACGGCGATCTGCGGGTCGCGCAGAGTCTCCAGCCGGCGGCGCACCGCAAGCAGGATCATGACGGAGAAGGGCAGGCTGCCGAAGATCAGAAAGATGGTGGCGATCCACAGCAGCGCCGTATTGTTGAAATAGGCAAAAGACGCGTCATGGGTGGAAAAACCGCCGGTCGCGACCGTCGACATGGCATGGTTCAGCGCATCGAAATGCGACATGCCGGCAAAATCGTAAGCGATGGTACAGGCAAGCGTCATGATGATGTAAATGGCCACAAAAGCCCGGGTGAAGCTCGCGAGCCGCGCAAAAGGCCGGTCGTTGCCGGTGTCGGAAGATTCCATGCGGAAGAAGGTCATGCCGCCGACACGCAGCAGCGGCAGAATGAAGAGGCCAAGCGCCACGATACCGATACCGCCAAGCCAGCATAGCAGAGAACGCCACAGAAGGATGCCCTGCGGCGCGTTGTCGAGACCGGCAATGGCTGTAGACCCCGTCGTCGTAATCGCGGAAACGGATTCGAACAGCGCCTGGCCGAGCGTCAGGTTGAGTTCGGACAGGTAAAGCGGAACCGCGCCGACAATGGAAAACACCAGCCAGAGCAGGTTGACGAGCAGAAAGCCGAAACGTTTGTTGAAGGCCGCAATCGGACCGCGCGTCGCCAGCGCACAGGCAAGCGCAAAGCCCCCGCACATGAAACCCGACAGCGCAAACACCATCCAGTCGTCATTGCCGTAATAAAGATCGGTGAGCGCCGGCAGGAACATGGCCGTCGCCATGTAAAGCCCGAAGATGGACGCCACATATATGACCGAGCGCAGAAGGTTGCTGTTCAAGAAATGAAACCCGGAGTTTGTTGCCGCGCTGAAATGAGTCTTTGTCTCGGACGTCTTCCTATGGCATAGCGGGTGCCATTATGAATTTCAATGGATTGACTATCGTGGACAAGCAGCTTGTGGAAGCAGCGCGGCGAGAAGTGCGGGAAATATTCCCGGAAACGCCGTTGCAGTTGAATGAACATCTCAGCCGTCGATATGGCGCGTCGATTTGGCTGAAGCGTGAGGATCTGTCCCCGGTTCGTTCCTACAAGATTAGAGGCGCATTCAACTTCCTGCGCAAGGCGGTGGCCAAGGCCGGCAAAGGCAAGGTTTTCGTCTGCGCTTCAGCCGGAAACCATGCGCAGGGCTTTGCTTTCGCCTGCCGTCATTTCGGTGTTCAAGGCGTTGTTTTCATGCCGGTGACGACACCGCAGCAGAAGATCGAAAAGACCCGCATCTTCGGCGGCGAATTCATCAGCATCCGTCTGGTGGGCGATATATTCGACCAGTGTTATGCCGCCGCCCGCAAATATGTTGAGGACAATGACGGCTACATGGTGCCGCCCTTCGACCATGAGGACATCATCGAAGGCCAGGCGACGGTCGCCGCGGAAATCATGGATCAGCTTCCGGAAGGCACGAAGCCGGATATCGTCGTCATGCCCGTTGGCGGCGGCGGTCTTTCTGCCGGTCTATCGGGCTTTCTGGCCGGCACGGTCCGCAAGGAGAACTTCGTGTTCTGCGAGCCGGAAGGGGCGCCGAGCCTGAAGAAAAGCCTTGAACGCGGCGAACCGGTGACGCTGAACAAGGTCGATAATTTCGTCGACGGCGCCGCCGTCGCCCGCATCGGCGACCTGAACTTCAAGGCCCTGAAGGATTTTCCGGCCGAGCAGGTCATGCTCATCCCGGAAAACGCCATCTGCGTGACGATCATCGAGATGCTGAATCTCGAAGGCGTGGTGCTGGAGCCGGCCGGCGCGCTGGCAATTACCGCGCTGGAAAAGCTCGGCCGCGAGAGGCTGGAAGGCAAGACGGTCATCGCCGTGGTTTCCGGTGGCAACTTCGATTTCGAGCGCCTGCCGGATGTGAAGGAACGCGCCATGCGTTATACGGGCGTGAAGAAATACTTCATTCTTCGCTTGCCGCAGCGCCCCGGCGCGCTGCGCGATTTCCTCAACCTGCTCGGCCCGGACGACGATATCGCCCGTTTCGAATATCTGAAGAAATCGGCCCGCAATTTCGGTTCGATCCTGATCGGTATCGAAACCAGCGCGAAGGAGAATTTCGCCGGCCTGCTGGAACGTTTCGAAGCCGCTGGTCTCGGTTATGAGGACATCACCGAAAACGACATCCTGTCGAACCTGATCATCTGATCGGAAGAGGCAGGGAAGGGCGGATCGTCTCCGCCCTTCAAAACTGACATAGATTGAGGGAGTGAAAGCCATGGCATCGTTTTTTTCCAAAATCCTCTCGGCCTTCGGCTCCGGCCAGCCGTCCTCCGACGCGCCGCAGAAGGTCGCCCAGGCGGAGCCGCATGCGCATGGCGACTATCTGATCTATGCGACGCCGATCAAGGAAGGCGGCCAGTTCCGCCTGGCGGGCCGCATCGAAAAAAAGGCCGGCGATGAAGTGCTGGTGCATGAATTCGTGCGCGCCGACGTCTTCACCAGCATGGATGATGCGGTTGAGTTCACGATCCGCAAGGCAAAGCTCATCATCGACCAGAACGGCGCTTCGCTTTTCCCAGGAAAATGATGACGCTTTCTTGCCTCGGATATTAAGATTCCGTTGTTTGCTTCGGCCTATCCTCCTCAAAATGTGAAGCCACGCGCCACTGACGCCGCGCGGCGCGTATAGGTAAGGCATGCGCCGATGCAATGGGCAAATCTCGCCCTCTTTCTGACGGAAGCCGTCGTCTATTTCGCGGTAATGACGGCATTCCTTCATTACCGGCATATTCTCGGCATCGGTGTTTTTCTCACCGCGCTGGGCGTCATGCATTTTCTGGAAACCTACCTGGCGGCCGTATTTTACGTGCAGCTGCCTTTCGGTGTGGCATCGCCCGGCTCCTCGATCCTTTTTGCCGGCAAGCTGATGATGATCCTCATGCTCTATATGCGGGAGGACGCGGCGGTCGTTCGACAGCCGATCTACGGCCTGTTTCTCGGCAATATAGTGACCGTCATCATGGCGCAGATCATCCGTTTCCATCAGACGGTGGCGATCGTTCCCGGGCAGTCGGTCAGCACCGCATTTCTGGATGACATGGGCGTGCTGATGGTTTGGGGAACCAGCCTGCTTTATATCGACGCCATCGCCATCATCCTGTTTTACGAAAAACTGGGGCGTTATTTGCAGCGCCATATCGTACTGCGCTTTGCGATCTGCGGTGTCGTTATCCTGAGCTTCGATCAGGCGGGTTTTTATGGGGCGCTGCGATTGTTGTTCAACGCCCCTCTCGATGTCTTTTACGATGGCTGGAAGGCGAAGATGGCGGCAGTCGGCATCTATTCGCTGCTGTTTGCCACCTATCTCTGGCTGACATCGGCCAAGGGCCGCTTTCTGACACGCCGCAGCGTTGCCGATGTCTTTAACGATCTCACCTTCAGGGAACGTTACGAGGAGCTTCTGTCCCGCTCCGGACGCGATATGTTGACGGGCGTATCGGACCGCGCCCGCATGGAGCTCGATGCGCCCTCCGTCGTCGTGGAGTGCCTGGAGAAAAAGCGGCCGGTCAGCGTGCTGATTGTCGATATCGATCATTTCAAGACCGTCAACGATACGTTCGGACACCTGCAGGGCGATGATATCTTGCGGGAATTCGCCGCCGTCCTGAAGCGCGCGGTGCAGCCGCTGGGCCATCTCTACCGCTTTGGCGGTGAGGAATTCGTTGTCCTCCTGCCGGCAATGGCGCATGAAACGGCGCTGGCATTTTCGAACAATCTTCGGGCAGCGATCCTTGCGGACCTGCAGCGACCGGACGGTTCGCCGCTGACCGTCAGTATCGGCGTCGCCACCGCTTTCGAGGATGGACAGCTTTTCCGCGCGCTCCTATCGGAGGCCGATGCGCGGCTCTATGCGGCAAAAAATAACGGCCGGGACCAGGTCCACGGCCGTTACGGAATGTGGGTCGGCTGATACCGGCAACCCTGGCCGGCATCGCCCAGACATTCAAAGGCCTCAGGCGGCCTGCGCCAGCTCGGCAACCTTGGCTTCAGCGGCAGCCACAGCCTTTTCGACGGCTTCCGGACCGAATGCCAGGCCTTCGACATAGATGACTTCCACATCGGTCATGCCCATGAAGCCGAGAACGGTCTTCAGGTAAGGAACGGCATGGTTCATCGAGACCGCCGGGCCTTCGGAGTAAACGCCGGCCGCAGCCAGAACGATGTAGACCTTCTTGCCAGTGGCGAGGCCGACCGGGCCGGTTTCGGTGTATTTGAAGGTCTGGCCGGCGCGGGCGACATTGTCGATCCACGACTTCAGGCCGGAATAAATGTTGAAATTGATAAGGCCGGTGCCGATGACGACGGTGTCGGCGGCGAGAAGCTCGGTCACCAGCTTGTCGGAATAATCGGCGGCAACCGCTTCTTCGGCGGTGCGCTGGTCGGGCGCCTTGCGGATGGCGGCGGTCTTGACGGTGTCGAGATGCGGGATCGGGTCAGCAGCGAGATCGCGGTGGACAAGGGTGTTGGAAGCCGACTTGGCCTTCAGCTTGTTTGCGAGTTCACCGGCAAACTTGTTGGAAACCGATTCGTCGCCACGCGGGCTGGAGGTGATGAGAAGAATGTTGGACATGGTCTTTCCTTGCATATGCGATGAATTGACGGGCGCCTTGGGAGGGCGGGAGAGCACGATGCCCTTCCTTTGCGCTCTATATGAAAAATTACTGCCATCAAGAAAACTGTGATAATGTGGAAGCAATCTATCGATGAAATGGATGGGACATGGACGCGAACCCGACCCTCGATCAATTGCAGGTGTTTTTGACGGTTGCCGAGACCGGCAGTTTTTCCGCCGCGTCACGGGCGCTCAATCGCGCCCAGTCGGTGGTCAGCTACACCATCGCCAATCTCGAGGCGCAGCTTGAAGTGACGCTGTTCGAGCGCAGCGGCGTGCGTCAGCCGAAGCTGACGGATGAAGGCCGCGCCATGCTGGAGGATGCAAGGCGCATCGTCGCCGGCCTGCAGGAGATGCGCGCCCGCGCCAAGGGGCTGAAGCAGGGGCTTGAGGCGGAACTCTCGGTCGCCATCAGCACCATGGTGCCGGCGGAGGCCATGGTGGCCGTGCTGCGGGATTTTCGCCAGCAATTCCCAACCGTCACCCTCAGCCTCAATGTCGGCGAGCTGGGCATGGTCATGGAGATGGTGCTCTCCCGCAAGGCAGGTATCGGCATTGGCGGGGCGATGCTGCGCCAGGACGACGAACTCGTCGTCGAAAAGGTCGGCCATTCCTTCATGTTGCCGGTCGTCGCGTCGGATCACCCGCTGGCGCAGATCGAGCGGCCGCTGGGTCTTGCCGATGTGCGCGAGGAGGTTCAGCTTGTCGTAACCGATGCATCCGGCCTGACCAAGGGCCGCGATTTCAATGTGCTTTCTTACAAGACATGGCGGGTCAGCGACATCGCCACAAAATACCAGCTCATCAAGGGCGGTCTGGGCTGGGGCGGCCTGCCCGCATCGATCGTTCGTAACGACATCACCAATGGCAGCCTCAAGGCGCTTGAACTCGAGGCCTATGAACAGGGCGAATATCCGCTCTTTGCGCTGCGGCGGGTCGATTCACCCGCCGGCCCCGCCGGCCAATGGCTTGCCGAAGCATTTCAGCAACGCCTCTCTGCCTGCCCGAACCACAAGGATTTCAACGGGATGCTTGCGGCACACAAGCAGAGGAGCATTTCTGTCGCCGCTGAGTGACATTGTCTAACTATGTCTGGACCGAGCGGGGCCACCTTTTCCAAGGCGGGGAGAAGAAACGCGCGGCAACCTCGGCGCTATGCCAGCAAGGCCAATTGACGTGGGCGGGTCGCCTGCCTATACCTAAACCACGGTCAGCAGTTCACCGAGGCATCGCCGTCCCGCAAGGGAAGCTAAACCTGCATTCTTAAAGTTTGACAGCACTTATCCCGTGCCATGTCGGAAGCCGGCGATCAGCGACACCTTTTCGGAATGGCACTTGAGGGTAAGTCATGCCACGTTCGATCCTTTCCATTGATATCGCAGACCTCTCGACTTTCGCCAAATCCGTCCGCGAACAGATCGGCAGGCTGGACCGAAAGCCAAGCCATGTAGAGATGCTCAATCTTCTGAGCCGGGCTGCCGGGTTCCGAAATTTCCAGCATTTGCGAGCCTCGCGCGAGCCATCCGATGACAGCGGACCATCCCGGCCAGAGATGCTGCCGGCAGCCAATGAGGGCAGGGTGCTGAAGACCGTTCGTGTCTTCGACGCTGCCGGCCGGCTGATGCAATGGCCGGCCCGCCGCGCGCAGCAGGAACTGTGCCTCTGGTATCTATGGGCGAAAATTCCCGCCGGGCGGGGCTTTTCCGAGCGCGAATTCAGCAGCTTTCTGGATAGTCTGCACCTGTTCGGGGATGCGGCCATGCTGAGGCGCGACATGGTCGGCCTGAGGCTTATCCGCCGCAACCGCGATGGCAGCGATTATCGGCGCATAGAGCAGAAACCGCCATTGGAACTGCCGCTTCTGCTGCGAGCGCTCGGTGGACGCGATTGAGGGGATAGCCCTCGGTAGTGCCGATAGTTTCGACCAAACTCGGCGTTATCCTCGGGCTTGTCCCGAGGATCTGCTACGGATTGATTTAATTCGACGTGGTTAGATCCTTGGGACAAGCCCAAGGATGACGGCAGAGCTTCCCCCTGCCGCCAACAGCCGAAAGGCCGCAGCCCTCAAAGAACCAGACGGAACTTCGCGAAACCTTCCGCGCCGTCCCCGGCATCCTCGATCTTTGCGCCCTTGATATCGGCCGCGTAGTGGCGGCCCCTGGGGCCGGTTTCGAAGATCGCCGTGGTATTGGCCACCGGCGCGAAGGACCAGTTGGCATCCGCAGACGGGTTGATGGTGCCCTGATCGATGATATAGCGCACGATCACGTCGCGGTTGGTATCGGGGGCCACGAAGATCACCTTGTCGCCGGCGATATCGGGGAATTTACCGCCGCCGCTGGCGCGGTAATTATTGGTCGCCACCACGAATTTCTGCTCGGGATCGATCGGCTTGCCTTCAAATTGCAGGTTGACGATGCGGTTGCTGTCCGGGTTGATGGCCTTGCCATCCTTGTCGAATTTCGCCGGTTTGGAAATGTCGATCTGATAGGTCACGCCGTCGATGACATCGAAATTATAGGACGGGAAATCCGCATTCAGCAGCGGCGCATCCTTTGCGCCGGCCTCGACCGTATTGAACATGCCGGCCGACATTTCCAGCCAGTTCTTTACCTGCGCACCGTTGATCAGCACCGCCTGCACCGTGTTGGGGTAGAGGTAGAGATCGGCGACGTTCTTGATGGCGATGTCACCGGCGGGGACATCGGTATAATAATCCGCACCGCCGCGACCGCCGGACTTGAAGGGGGCTGCCGCCGAAAGCACGGGCAGATCCTTATATTGCCCTTCCTTCAGCATGTCCTTGATGTACCAGGTCTGGGCATTGGAGACGATCTGTACGGAAGGATCGTCGGCCACCAGCGCGAAATAGGAATAGAGCGGCGCGGAGGTCTTGCCGACGGGACGGCGCACATAGGCGAGGGCCGCCTCGTGATCGGCCTTGGCGGCGGCGAGAACTTCCGCCTTGTCCGTGAAATCGGCGACGACCTTGCGGTTTTCGTCGCGGTGGTAGATCGGCCGGGCTTCGGAGGTGAAGTCGACGATCTTCCAGCTCTTGCCGTCCTTTTCGAGCAGCAGGTCGATGAGGCCCATATGCGAGCCCCAGAAACCGGCCATTACCGCCGGCTTGCCCATCAGCGTGCCCTTGACGGCATCCGCACCCTCAATGCCGTCCCAGGTCTTCGGACCGGGGAAGACCAGATGCTGGTGGCCGGTGAAGATCGCGTCGATGCCTTCGACACCCGCCAGATAAAGCGAGGCGTTTTCCATGCGCTCGGTCTGGCCCTTGCCGTCGATACCGGAATGGGAAAGGGCGATGACGATATCCGCACCTTCCTCCTTCATGACTGGAACCCAGGCTTTTGCCGCCTCGACGATATCGCGCGTCTGCGCCTTGCCCTCGAGGTTCTTGGAATCCCACATCATGATCTGCGGCGGCACGAAGCCGATGATGCCGACCTTGACAGGGCTCGTCACGCCGCCGCCGTCGCGGATCTGCTTTTCCAGAATGACATAGGGCTTGAAAAACAGCTCGTCGTTCTTCGGATCGGAAGCAAGCTGGCCCTTGGTGAGGTTGGCGCAGACGTAAGGGAAACCCGCACCCGCCAGCGTGTTCGACATATAGTCGAGACCGTAATTGAATTCGTGGTTGCCGAGCGTGCCGCAATCGTAACCCAGCACGTTCATGGCGTTGATCACGGGGTGCTTGTCGCCGGCCTTCATGCCGCGCTCATAGGCGATATAGTCGCCGAGCGGGTTGCCCTGCAGGAAGTCGCCATTGTCCACCAGCATCGAGTTTCCGGCTTCGGCGCGGATGGTGTCTATGATCGAGGCCGTGCGCGCCAGTCCCATCGTGTCGTTCGGCTTGTCGGCGTAATAATCATAGGGAAAGACGTGAACATGGATATCGGTCGTTTCCATGATGCGCAGATGCGCCTGGTTGGCCGCCGCACGCGCAGCAAAAGGGTGCAGCATCACCAGCGCCGAGGAGGCTGCGATGCCGCCCAGAAGCGAACGCCGGGTAATGGGGTGGAGAGCGAGAAGCGACGACATGGGAACTCCTTCGGATGAAGCTTGCTCTGTCTTGAAAAAATGACAGGGTAGAAGCAATCGCAGAGGAGTCCATCACCAAAATGACAGGCCCGTGACAGATGGACCGGTTTTCAACCGTTTGATAAATTTTTTATCACGGGCGTGCGGCGCAGGTGTCGCCGCACCGGAGAATGCGCATCCTACGTTCTTTGCATTGCTGCGCTTTAGATCAGCGGGCCAGCGTCGGTTTCACTTCTTCGTGGAAGAAGCGGAAATAGGAGGAAAGCTGCGCCAGCGTGTTGGTGGAAAGCTTGAGCTGCAGGCCGAGGCGGTTCATGTGCTGCCATTGCACGACGCCCTCGATGAAGCCGAGATCCTCACTCTGCACCTTGACCCGGCTGCCCTTGGCGGCGGCGAAAGGTCCATCCAGCTCGAGCGCCATTCCGGTGGCGGAAAGATCGACCACACGCCCTCTGGTCGACTGGCTGAAATAATGCACGGTCGCAAAAATCCTGGTCTTGCTGCGGGGCGCGGTCCGGGTCGCCATATTAAGGTTGTTTGTCATTTTGCTGCTCAAATCAATTGTTTCCGATACCTGCATCATGGCGCGAAAAACTTGAGAGCCGTTTAGTTCTTCTCTTAAAATTGCATGTAATTGCCGATTATGCTGTGTCGATACGGCACTGATAGCAATTATTGCGGGCGGAGCGCACATGCACATAAGCGACATCCGCGCGCTCCAGAAGGTGCCGCGCGCGCGAAACGATCTCGCCTGTGGCCGTCACCGCGCCGGTGCCGTAGACGATGCGGCCATCGGCTCCATAACCGCGCACGATATAATCGGGGCTGTCCAGCATCGGCGGAATGGCCTGCGTCTGCGGATAGCGCTCACAGGCGTCGGCATGCAGAAACACCGGGCCTGTTTCCGCATAGGGCTGCAGCGAGGGAAAGGGCCGGTAGGCGAGGATCAGCATCCCTTCGCCTTCCCCGATCTGGGAAAGGCAGTGGCGGCAGGGCATGCCGCCGGGAGAAACGGCTCTCTCCGGCGGATTGCCATAGGCGTCGGCGGCTCCCGCCCGGTAGGCTTCGGCTTCCTTAGCCGGCATTGCAGTGAAAACGAGATCGGTCATGACGGAGACCTCCTGGGTTGGGTTCGGCGTTGCTTCTTTGCAGCTATGGTCCCGAAACGGATCACTATCCACCCGATTCTTGACAGGCGATGCAACCAGCCCATTGCGTGACTCGTTAGCTTCGGGAATCAGTGACGCTCCTCGTTCCCGGAAGGTCTGATTTTATGTTCCGTCGTTTTCTGGCCGCCGTTCCGCTGGCTTTCGTTTCATTGACGGCTCCGCTTGAGGCCGAGGCGCAGGTCGCTTCCGGTCTCGATGGCCTGTCCGACGAACAGCTTCAGCAGGCGGTCAATTTCGTCATCGGCAATGCGATCTTCTCGCTTTATCACGAGGGCGCGCGCATGCTGATCTCGGATTTCGGAACGGCGGACACGGCAAGTGTGCAGGCGCCGGCCGATCAACTGGCTGGCACGCTCATCCTCCAGGCCAACGAGGAATGGCTCGACACCGCGCTCGTCAATGCCACGGACAGCTGGTATCTGGCGCGTGAGGCGGAGACCTTGCCTGAGCATGAAGCCCCGGTCTTCTCCGCGCTGGTGCCCGACAGGAGCCGAGATCGCAACATGGCCTGCCTGATGGTCGGCCGTGACAAGGACGGTTATGGCGATCTGGCCGCCATGATGGGGCTCAACAATGCCGAATTCGACAAATGCGCCGCCGCCTATCCGGGCGTTGCTTCGGCCTGGGAGAATTTTCTGAGCCCCCACCGCAGCCAGACCCCTTCCAGATTCTCCGTCAGCTACGTGCCGCCGCGCGACCCGGAGCTTGAGCCCTACGCCATCATGATCAAGGAATCGAAGGTTCTCGATCTCATCAGCCGCAGTTTTAGCGGCTATGGCTTGAAGGGGGACGTCAGGCTGACGGCCAAGTCCTGCGGCCGTCCCGACGTCTACTGGTCGGCGGAAAAGCGCGAGATCACCTATTGCTATGAACTCGGCAAGTTCCAGGCGGAACTGATTGCCGATCACCTGTTAAACACCGTCACGGAAGACAAGGGCGCTGCCGGCGGGCAAATCCCGACGGCCGCCGCTAATCTGGAACGGGAAATCTGAAGCCGGATTGCCGAACGCTGGCAATCTGGCTTCCCGATATGGGAGGAGAGTGCCGTGCCAAAGGTTGTCGTTCGCAATTTCGCCATCTCGCTTGACGGATACGGCGCGGGCCCAGACCAGAGCCTGCAGAACCCGCTGGGTGTGAACGGCGAGGAGCTGCACCAATGGGCTTTCAAGACCCGCACCTTTCATCGCATGTTCGGCAAGGACGGCGGCTCGACCGGGACGGACGAGGATTTTTCCGAAAAGAGCTTCGAAAATATCGGCGCCTGGATTTTAGGGCGCAACATGTTCGGGCCGGTGCGCGGCGCATGGCCGGATGAAAACTGGAAGGGCTGGTGGGGCGAAGAGCCGCCATATCACGTTCCAGTTTTCGTCATGACGCACCATGCGCGCCCGTCCTTCGAGATGAAGGGCGGCACCGTATTCCATTTCGTGACCGACGGTATCGAGGCGGCGCTCGACATGGCGCTGAAGGCGGCAAATGGAAGGGATGTCCGCATCGGCGGCGGCGTTTCGACCATCCGGCAATATATGGCGGCGGGCATGATCGATGAGCTGCATCTGGCGCTGGCGCCGGTTTTTCTCGGCAAGGGTGAACATTTGTTCGAGGGGATGGACCTGCCCGCGCTCGGTTACCGCTGTACCGGGACCGTTGCGGGCGAGGGCGCTACCCATCTGATTATCGACAGGGCATGAATGCTGCGCCGTTAAAGGTATCCCCACCAACATTGCGCAGCGGTTCCTGCGCTGACATTTCCCTCACGCACTCCTTATCGGAGAATGGCAAGCGCTGCTCTCAAGGGCGCTACTCAGTTGCGCAGCGATATCTCCAGAAGCTCGGTATCGGCAAGCGGCTCCACCCAGGCCTCATAGGTGCCGACGGGCGAAAAGCCCATCATCTGGTAAAGCTGCAGCGCGCGCGGATGGTCGAGCGTGTTGGTGGTCACCGTCACCCGTTGTGGATTGTCCTGCCAGGCGGCGTAAAGCGCCTGCAACAGGAACCACTTGCCGACGCCTGCACCGATCGCCTCTTCGAGCAGCCCGAAATAGGAAAGCTCGGTCACCTCGTCGCTCGCCTTGTTCAGTTCGAAGAAACCGGCGGGCGCACCGTTCATATAAAGAACCGTAACGCTGTTTTTCGGATCGCGCAGAATGGCGGAAAGCTCCGCATCGCTCATGCGCATGCGCTTTTGCCAGTGCCAGCGTTTCCCCACCCGCCAGTAGAGATAGCGGTAGAAATGCAGGGGAATATTGTTGACCCGCATCAGCGCCGTCTGGATGTTGACCGGGATCGGCAGGCTGACCTTGGGCGGAGCCGTCATTTCCAGCTGCGTCACATGCGCCTTCAGCGGTCCGTGCGACAATGTGGGGATTGCGTCTGCCGGACCGGTAACCACCGGCGTATCCTGCAATCCGCCCCATTCCGACCATGAGCCGTCGTAAAGCGAATTATCCTTGTGACCGAGCGATTCCAGCGCAAGCGTAATAACGGCGGCGGTGACGCCCGAGCCGCAACTGGTGACGACGGGCTTCGAAAGATCGATGCCGGCATCGGTCACCATCTTGCGGATGGCGGTGAGGTCCTTGAAGTGGCCGTTTTCGGAAAAGGCTGTCGCGGGCAGGCTGCGCGCGCCGGGCATGTGGCCGGAGCGCATGCCAGCACGCGGCTCGGCCTCGTCGCCGGTAAAGCGTCCGGCGCCACGGGCGTCGGCAATCTGTTTTTCGCCGCTGTCGACAATGCCGCGCATGGCGTCAAGCGAGGTCACGCGCTTCTCGTTGAAATCAGGCGTAAAGGTTGCCGGCTCGATTTCCGGCGTGCCGGTTTCGAGCGGGCGGCCTTCGCGTTTCCAGCCATCGAGGCCGCCATCCAGCACATAGGCCTTGCGCACGCCCATCACCCGCAGCATCCACCATACGCGTGGCGCGGAAAAGAAGCCGGGGCCATCGTAAACCACGATCGTATCGGTGTCGCTGAGGCCAAGCGCACCGGCCTGTTCCGCGAAGAATTCCGGCGAGGGCAGGGAATGCGGCAGGCCGGTGGTATGATCGGCGATCTTGTCCTGATCGAAGAATACCGCACCGGGCAGGTGACCCGCCGCATATTCTTCCGCGCCGTTGCGCTTGTGCGCCGGCAGATACCAGGAGGCATCAACGACACGAAACCCGGCCGTGCCGAGCTGTTTTTCCACCCAGTCCGCCGAAACGACGAAACGGCTCTTATCCGTGCTCACGATGTTTCTCCCAATCTCAGGCAACAGCTTCAGGCGCGCCGAAACGAATGCGGAACCGCCTGTTCTCCTTGCCTTTCTTTTCTATCTTGGCAATGTGAATATCGCCCACTTCCTGCGTTTCGGAAACATGGGTGCCGCCGCAGGGCTGGCTGTCGATGCTGGAATTTTCGCCGATGCAGACGAGGCTGACCCGGCCAAGGCCCATTGGCGGGCGCACATTCTTGGATTTGACGATGCCCGGATTGGCCTGCAGCTCCTCGTCGGTGATCCATTGCAGGAAGACGGGATGGTTGGCTTTCACCAGCTCCATAAGCTTTGCCGTGACTTCGTCCTTGTCGATGGTCTCGGACATGTCGAAATCGACACGCGATTCATCCTCGCCGACGGCGGCTCCGGTGATCGGCCACTGGCAGACGACGGAGAGCAGATGGCAGGCGGTGTGCATCCTCATCAGCTTGTAGCGACGCGGCCAGTCCACATGCAGGGTGAGTTTTTCGCCGACTTCAGGAGAAGGCTGGCCTTCGAGCGGCACATGGATGATCACGCTCTTGTCGGCGCCGTTTTTGGTGATACCGAGTTCGATGCGTGAACCATCGGCCCGCTCGAGAAAACCGCTATCACCGGGTTGGCCGCCGGAGGTGGCGTAAAAGCATGTCTGGTCCAGTTCTATGCCGCCATCCTCATGCACCGCCGTGACGATCGCTTCTGCGGTGGAAAGATAAAAATCGTCACGGAACAGGGCATTCACAGGCATTTCGGCATGTCCTCAAACGGTTTCGTACGGAACCGCAATCTCGCTTTTCGTCGCCAGCCACTGCGGAATGGGAAGCCCCTTTGAGCGCAGGAAATCCGGGTTGAACAGCTTCGACTGATAACGATTGCCGTAGTCGCACAGTATCGTCACGATTGTATGCCCCGGACCAAGCTCGCGGGCAAGGCGGATTGCGCCGGCAATGTTGATGCCGGAGGAGCCGCCAAGGCAAAGCCCTTCCTTCGTCACCAGATCGAACAGCACCGGCAGCGCTTCCGCATCCGAAATCCTATAGGAGAAGTCAGGCGTAAAACCTTCCAGATTGGCGGTGATGCGCCCCTGTCCGATGCCTTCGGTGATGGACGAGCCTTCGGATTTCAGCACGCCGTGCTTGTAAAATTCATAGAGAGCCGCACCCTCGGGATCGGCAAGGCCGATCTTGATGTCGGGGTTGAAGTCGCGCAGGCCATCGGCCACGCCCGCAAGCGTTCCGCCGGAACCGACCGAGCAGATGAAGCCATCGACCTTGCCGTCCGTCTGGTCCCAGATTTCGGGGGCCGTCGTTTCGATATGGGCCTGACGGTTGGCGATGTTGTCGAACTGGTTGGCCCAGATCGCGCCGTTTTCATCCGTCGCGGCAAGCTGTTTTGCCAGCCGGCCGGAAACCTTCACGTAATTGTTCGGGTTGGAATAGGGGGCGGCCGGAACTTCGACCAGCTTCGCGCCGAGAAGTTTCAGCGCGTCTTTCTTTTCCTGGCTCTGCGTTTCGGGAATGACGATGACCGTCTTGTAACCGAGTGCATTGGCGACCAGCGAAAGACCGATGCCGGTATTGCCCGCAGTACCCTCCACAATGGTGCCGCCCGGTCGCAGCTGACCGCGCCGCTCGGCATCGCGGATAATGTAGAGTGCGGCGCGATCCTTCACCGATTGCCCGGGATTGAGGAATTCCGCCTTGCCGAGGATTTCACACCCCGTCGCTTCAGAGGCGGCTTTCAGACGGATGAGCGGCGTGTTGCCGATAGCACTGAGCGCAGAGGAGTGAATGGTCATGATTGAGCCTTCTTGTCTGAGCGGAAATTAGGTGCCGTTATGTCCCGTTACAACCGCTTCAAGGCAAGAAATTATCTTCCCGGCTTTGGCTTAGCCACGCAAAATTTTGCCGATACCCAATTTTATGCGTTCTTCTTGACGTCGGCATAGGCCGCAAGCGCTCTTTCCCGTGCTTTTCCATGGTCGACAATCGGCAGCGGATAGGTCTTGCCAAGTTCGATGCCCGCCTTCTTCAAGGCCTCTTTCGGCGCTTCGAACGGCTTGTGTATGTATTTTCGCTCAAGCTTTTCCAGCTCCGGCACGAAATGGCGCACATAATCGCCATCGGCGTCGAATTTTTCGCCCTGCAATATGGGGTTGAAGATGCGGAAAAACGGCGAGGCGTCCGCGCCTGATCCCGCCACCCATTGCCAGTTGGCTGCGTTGGAGGCCGGGTCCGCATCGACAAGCGTGTCGCGGAACCATTTCTCACCCTTCCGCCAGTCGATCAGCAGATGTTTGATGAGGAAGGAGGCTACGATCATGCGCACCCGGTTGTGCATGGTGCCGTGTTTCCACAATTGCCGCATGCCGGCATCGACGATCGGATATCCCGTCATCCCGCGGGTCCACGCCGTGAAGGATTTTTCATCGTCTCGCCAGCGGAAGGCGTCGAAACTGTCGTTCCAGTTCTTTTCATCGAGTTCGGGAAAATGAAACAGCAGGTGATAGCAGAATTCCCGCCAGACGATTTCCTTGCGAAAACGGCTGATATCGTTGGAGGCGATATGGCGGGAAAGCCCCTTCGTCGCGTGCCAGACGGTAGAAGGCGATATTTCGCCGGACGCCAGATGCGGCGAAAGCAGAGAGGTGGCGTGCTTTGCCGGAAAATCGCGGCCTTCTTCATAACCCTTCAAAGCGCCATCGATGAAATCGTCGAGTTTCTCCCGCGCCCCGCCTTCGCCGGGAGACCAGATGTCGCTGAAGTGTTTCGCCCAGTCGGGCTTGGTGGGTAACAGTTTCCAATCGCCAGGCTTTTCCGATTTTGGCCACGTCTTCGGCGCCTTGAGACCCTTCGGCGCATCCGCCGGCGCATGTGGCTCCTCGCCGCCCTCCAGCGCCCGCCAGAAAGGCGTATAGACCCGGTATGGACCGCCGGATTTCGTCTGCAGCCTCGATGGTTCATGCAGCAGATGGCCGGAAAAGCTGCGGACCGTCAGGCCGTCATCCCGAAGCGTCTGTTTCAGCGCCTTGTCCGTCGCCATGCCGGCAGGATCGTATCGGCGGTTCCAGAATACCGCCTCTGCACCGGTTTCGGATATCAGATGGCGCAATGTCTCGCCGGCGTCGCCGCTCAGAAGCACGAGGCGGCTGCCGATTTTTTCCAGTGCAGCGGTAAGGGACGTGAGGGAGTGGTAAAGCCACCATTCCTGTGCGCCGCCCAGCGGGCCGCATGATTTTTCCCTGATATAGACGGGGATGACGGGGCCGCCATGCTCCACGGCGGCAAGCAAAGCGAGGTTGTCCGAAAGGCGCAGGTCCTTGCGGAACCAGACGATGGCGGGGGAGGCTGTTGTCGGCATGAAAGGACCCGGTTCACTTCCGCTTGAACGAGTGTTGAAACGCTTTGTTCCGCAAATCGGCTAGAATGGAAAGATGGAGGGCATGGTTTTTCGAGGGTTATTTTTTCGCCCTTGAAACCGCTGATAAAGGGAACCAACTGGAGGAGCCGGCGTTTGTCGCGGGTTAATAGAGCATGGAAGTGCAATCAATGTTGCTGAATGACGTTAAGTGGGAAAAGCCCGTTACCATCTCCCTTGAAAACGGTGCTCCCCGTATTTTCAATGGCGTTTACGAAGCCTTCGATTTTCTCCAGCACGAATGGCCTGAGCGTGGCGACAAGGTGCATGAACAGGCGCTGCGCCTGTGCCGCGCCTCGCTGATGGGCGACGTGGCGGGGGAAATTGCCCGCACGGCCTTCGTTGCCGCCAGCCGGCAGGCACGGTGCCTTGTGGAAGAGCCGGGCAAAATCGCGTCCTGAACGGATTTTCGGAACTGATGTGTATAAGGCCACCCGCCAAAAACGGGTGGCCTTGTTTGTTGAGGAGCAGGAAACGGGTTGTTTCGAATGCGGGATATGGCATCGTGCATGCGAAAAAGCGGATGAGCGACGGCAATGAGCAACCACTACGGCTATATTGTTTTTCCCACAGCCCTCGGCCATTGCGGTCTCGCATGGGCGGGGCGGGGCATCGTGCGTCTGCAATTGCCCGGCTCTGATGCCGGCGAGACCGAAAAACTTCTCCAGAAGCGCCTGCCATCCGCCTCAATCGCCGTTCCCGAAACACGCATGCGTGAGGTGATTGCGATGATCACCCGTTATTTCGGCGGCGAGGAGATCGATTTTACCGCCGTCGAACTCGATCTCGCCGGGCAGGAGCGTTTTTTCCTCGATGTTTACGCCGTTGCGCGGCAGATCGGCTGGGGTGACACGACGACCTATGGCGGCATCGTAAAGACCCTCGGTCTCGGCATGGAAAAGGCCCGCGATGTCGGTCAGGCCATGGCGAAAAATCCGGTGCCGCTGATCATTCCCTGCCACCGGGTTCTCGCCGCCGGCGGCAGGCTTGGCGGCTTCTCCGCACCGGGCGGAACCACCACCAAATTGCGTATGCTGGATCTCGAAAATGCCGGCCGCAGCCGCACTGACGAGGCGCAGGGCAGCCTGTTTTGAAGCAATGACAGATCAGCGCACATGAATAGGCGTCTGATTTCTGCCCATTTCTCGTCAAATTGTCGCTAAATTGTCACAATACACGGGCGCCCTCTAACATAAGGGCGAGACGTTTGAGAGTATCCGCGTTAATTCTATCGGTTGCCTTGTCTTTTACAGTCGTTGCATCGGCCTCTGCCGGCATGCTGAACCAGGCAGAAAAATACACCGGACTGCATGAGTCCAAGAACAACAAGAGCCTCAAGAACATTCTTGGCGCAAATCCCCGCAGCACCCCATGGTGCGGCCTTTTCCTGCATGCGGTCGCCAGCAAGGCCGGCCGGCAATCTCCCAAATCCTATGGATTTGCGAAGTCCTGGACATCCTTCGGTTATGCAGTGCCCGTCAGTCAGGCCAAGCCCGGCGATGTCGTCGTCATTCGCAACGGCCGTGGTTACCACGCCGGCATTTTGAAGAGCATGAGCGGCAAGACCGCCCAAATCCTCGGCGGCAACCAGTCCGGCCGGGTGCAGGTGTCGAACTTCAACCGCAAGGCCATCGTTTCGGTCCGCCGATAAATCTCCTGACATTTTTGACGGCATTTTTTCGATAAAGGCGGGCTTTGACCCGCCTTTTCCATGTTTGGGCCTAAGGCTGCTCTCTGGTGCCAGGTGCTGCGTCGCGCTGGTCGTCGTCCTCAAGGTCTATGGCGACGATGAAGGCGTCCTCGTGCTGCCTTGCGGCCTGCCGGCGCGCACGCAGGCTCACGCTCTCGTCCGGGTAAATCTCGACATCTTTGGCTTTCAGCTCGCTGTCTGTTTCGAACCGCGCGACATCATCGTCCTCAATATCAAGCGGTTCGGTTTTCGGCTTCTGCGGGGTGGTCATGAAGCGATCTCCTGCTGGTTTCTGCAGGCCAAACGATCGGCGGCCGATGACGGTTCCGTTTCTCGCGGAAATGCTCATTCGTCGCAGGTCAAAGCGGAACTAACTCTGGCTTTTTTTGTTTTTTCAATGGCACAATCAAAACCGGTGCAACGTAAAAAGGGAGGTCCGTTATGAGCCATGACCGCGAAGCCGCAATCCGTGAAAAAGCGCGCGCAATATGGGAGAGGGAAGGAAGACCCGACGGGCACCATGAAAGACACTGGATCGAGGCGGAACGGGAGCTTTCCGCACATGCGGAAGCGGCGAAGTCCAAAAGCGGAAATGGCGTGAAGAAGGCTGCTGCCGCGAAGGCGCCTGCGAAGAAGACGCCAGCGAAAAAGGCAACTCCGGCAAATGCCAAATCACCCGCGGTAAAATCGCTTGAGAAAGAGCGGAAATCTACGGATAAGAACAAGGAAGACGATCTCACCGAGAGCCTTGAGGAGAGTTTTCCGGCAAGCGATCCTCCGGCGCTTACCAACGCCACGAAGGCGACGAAGCGGGCGGTCAAAAAGAACTGATCGTTTGGCGTAGGATGATGGGGAAGTCACGACAATCCCCCAGAAGAAAGGGGCGAATTGCAGCTGCACTTCGCTCTTCAAAACATGTTTTTGAGAGAAATGGCTCCCCGGGCCGGATTCGAACCGGCGACCTGTCGATTAACAGTCGAATGCTCTACCGCTGAGCTACCAGGGAACGTCCACCGCTTGGCGCGGTGTGAGCGGGGTAATACAAATGCTTTTCCGATTTGCCAAGCGGTTTTTTCAAAAAAAACGCATTCCTCTTGTTTTATCCCTCCAGAGTCCCGATTTTCCGGGCTTATCGCCGGTGAAAAAATTATCCACAGGCCAGATGCAAAAGGGCAGGATGGAATGAAATTCGGTATCGACCACAGAACGCACCGCCTCCATGTCGGAAAATGGAGCTTTGCCATGCCGCGTTCGCGTGTCGGCAGGATTGCGACGGGCTCGGCGCTGGTGGTGGGCGGAACGCTGGGTTTCCTGCCCGTTCTCGGCTTCTGGATGGTTCCGCTCGGTCTCGTCGTGCTTTCCCACGATCTGCCGGCGGTTCGCCGCCAGCGGCGACGGCTGGCGGTCTGGTGGGCATCGCGGCAGAACCGCCGCGACACCCGCAATGGCGACCGGCAATAGGTCTTATGCGCCGATGGAACTGCTGATGCCCTGGCCGGCCCAGAAGGCCGCATAGGCGAGCGCTGCGAAATAAATCGCCGTCAGCCCCAGAAACAGGTAGCCGCCGAGCACGGTGACGCCATCCCTCTGAATCATCCCTGCCGAAAAAAGCAGGATCGCAACGCCTGGGAGGGTGTTGGAGAAGGGAATGAAGCCGAGCGGCATCATCAGCAATACGCCCGCCGTCATCAGCGCAAGTCCGTTTATGCGGTTGGCGATGATGCCGGTCGTCAGCGCGGGAATGCGCGGGCGAATGAAACCGTCGAGCTTGGAGACAATGGCGACGCCTTTTTGAAGGGCGGGAACGAGCTTTGCCGTCTCCATCTGCCGGTCGAGGATTTTTGCCGGCAGCCATGGCAGGCGGTTGAGGGTGATTGCCAGGCTGACAAGAATGATCGCCGCACCAAAGACCGTGCTGACGCCGGGAATGGAAACCGGGATGAGAAAGGGCAGGGAGGCGATTGCGCAGATGAGCAAAAGGCCCTGTTCGCCGATCGCTTCCATCAACTCGCGCAACGTGATCGTCTGACCCTGCAGCTTTCCTATCAGCTTCTCAAGCGTCGTGCTCAGCTTTTCAGACGTATCAGTAAATGCGAATTCGTTCGTCATGCGGCTTCCCGGAAGTTGTTTAACTCCGGGATTGATAACATCCATCCGGCCCGATGCCTATCGCCGATAGAAAAAGAGCCTCATCTCATTTGGTCGCGTGGTTCGCTTGGATTAGTGCGAAACCCAGCTACTGTAGGCGCCTGCAAGAAGAACCACCAGCAGAATGACAAGTATGACCGGATTGATCGATGTAACGAAGTTTACATAGTCCATGATAACTTCCTCCTCTTTCCTCCACCTCTTATTCTACAGCAAAAAGGCGAGTTCATCTACCACAGGCTGAAATTTCGCATTGCAACAACCGGCTTGCGGTGAGGGCTGGAAATGCTCGTCTTTATGATTTTTTGCGATGCAAAAATAAATTTTCCAACATTTGCCATTCTCTTGCGTTGTCTCTAATCCTCATTCGGGGCCGGTCTCTCCGGCCCGTCGGCAACCGCATGAATCACCGCCGATATGCCTTTGCTCCCGCCTTCCTTCACTCCGCAACACTCTTCCCCGGGGACACGACATGCTGAAAAACATCTATGCCTGGACGATGGCGCTCGCCGCGCGCAAAACCGCCGTGTGGTGGCTGGCAATCGTGGCTTTCGTGGAAAGCTCCATCTTCGTTGTGCCTGCCGATGTGCTTTTCCTGCCCATGGTGCTGGCCAGGCCGAAAAAGGCGATGTTTTATGCGCTCGTGGCAACTGTCGCCTCGGTTTTTGGCGGAATCGCCGGCTGGTTCCTCGGCCACTATGCCTTTGAAAGCATCGCGCGGCCCATTCTCGAATTTTACGGCAAGCTCGACAGCTTCGAGCATCTGAAGAACTCCGTTGACTACGAAACCATCGTTCTCCTGCTGGTGACATCGGGGCTCGCGCATCTGCCGCCGATCAAGGTCGTGACTATCCTCTCCGGCGCGGCCAATATCAGCCTTGGCCTGTTCATTCTTTCGGCCGTCGTCACGCGCGGCGCGCGCTTTTTCATCCTTGCCGGATTGCTGCAGAAATACGGGGAATCGGTGCGTCATTTCATCGAAAAACGCCTTGGCGCCATCACCGCGGCAGCCGCCGCCGCGCTCATCGCGGTCTATGCGGTTTACGTTTTCGTGCGTTGATCAAGCGCAAATTTTCTACTCTTACAATACTGTCGCATAACTTTCAGCTTACTGTCAGAATCCGTCTGTATCGGTTCTCTCGTCGAATGAGGGAACCGTTTTATTATGCGAAGATTTTGGAAGTGCTCCTTTTGGGGCATGGGTATTGCTGTGCTTGCCGCAGGCGGTTACCTCTACGCCATTCAGCTCCTGGGCAATTTTCACGAGGTTGTCGCGGGGCAGCTTTATCGCTCCAACCAGCCGAGCAATGAGCAACTCGTCCGCTATACCAAAGACCATGGTATCAGGACGGTCATCAATCTGCGCGGCGCGAACGAATCCAAGGCCTGGTATCGCGATGAGGTCGAAACCGCCCGCGAACTGGGACTTAATCATATCGATTTCGGCATGTCGGCAAGCCAGGAGCTTGACATGAACAGGGTCAACGAGCTGGTCGCCATCATGCGCGATGCGCCGAAGCCAATTCTCATTCATTGCAAGGCCGGGGCGGACAGGACAGGCCTCGCCACCGCGCTCTATCTCAGCCGCGTGGCAAAGCTTGATGAGGAACAGGCGGAAAGCCAGCTTTCCTTCCGCTTCGGCCATATCGGCATTCCCTATCTCTCGGAAACTTACGCCATGGACCGGACTTGGGAGAACGCGGAAAAGATGCCTGTCATCGACGATTTCGCCATCGCCTCCAACGAGTTCTGAAGTCGGCTCGGGCGCATTTCCCACAGGGCACACTTCAATGATCTGAACGGGATCTTGCGTCCTGTCTGGATGACGGAGGTTATCGGGACGGGCGCAACCCAGAGATCTTGGCCGGCTGAGGGCGCGGCGGCGCAGCATCTATCGCCGCCGCCCGGCGGATATTTCCCGGTGTGCATTTTACCGGAAATGACAATTTTCATTTTTATATTAGCAACTTATGTGATCTAGCGATTTAAGTTGACTCGTAGTGTCACCTTTTATAGAGCGGCATTGTTTCAACTTCTGGATCGCATCATGACCCGCAAAACATTTATCGGCGGCCTTGCCGCATCGTTCTTATCCGTTTTCTTTATCGCACCTTCCGCCACCGCTGCAGAGAAGACCATCACCGACGTCATCGGACGCGAGGTGAAGGTTGATCTTCCTGCAAAACGCGTCGTTCTCGGTTTCTATTTCGAGGACTACATGGCGGTGGGTGGCGAAAAGGCCTATGATTCCGTTGTCGGCATTTCCCGCGAAGCGTGGGAAGGCTGGGTTCCCGCCAACTGGAAAATGCATCTCGCTCACCGCGCCTCGCTTGCGGATATTGCCGATGTCGGCGAAGTCGAAGCCCAGACCTTCTCAGTCGAAAAAGTTCTGAGCCTCAATCCCGATCTGGTGATTCTGGCGGATTGGCAATACAAGGCGCTCGGTCTCGATGCCGACCGTCTGGAAGAAGAGGGCATTCCCGTCGTTGTCGTCGACTACAACGCCCAGACGGTCGAGCGCCACGTCGCCTCCACCCGGCTTTTCGGCGAACTCACCGGCCAGCAGCAGCGCGGCAAGGAAATTGCGGAATTCTACGCCGGTTCTCTGAAGGATGTCGCCGAACGGGTGGCGAAATCCGGTCAGCCGAAACCGAAGGTCTATGTCGAATTCGGCAATAAGGGACCGGCCGAATATTCCTTCACCTATGGCAAGAACATGTGGGGCGCCATGTCCACCGCCGCTGGCGGCGACAATATCGCAGCACCTTTCGTTGAGTGGTGGGGACCGATCAATCCCGAGCAGGTTCTGGCTTCGAAGCCCGACGCCATCTTTATTTCCGGCCGTGAAAACAACAAGAACCCCGCGGCGCTGCCGATGGGGCAGGCGGTGAAGGCAGCGGATGCCCGCGAAAAGCTTAAGGCCTTCGAAACCCGTCAGGGCTGGAGTGAAGTGCCGGCCATCAAGAACGGTCAACTGTTCGGTGTCTATCAGGGGGCGTCGCGCACACTCTCCGATTTCGCCATGGTGCAATATATCGCCAAGCAGCTTTATCCCGAGCAGTTCAAGGATGTCGATCCGATCGCCAACTATCTCGGCTATTACAGGAAGTACCTGCCGGTCACGCCTGAAGGCACCTTTGCCATCGCCGTCAAGGATTGATGGTTCTGTGGCCGGCGGCGGAAAAGCATATTTGCTTGCCGCTGAAGGTTAAATTCCGCGGACGCCACGGCACGGCGTCCGTTTTTCACCGTCTTTTTCAAACAGGTTTTCCATGACAATTGCCGCCCGCAATGCCGAAGCCATCGGTGCGCACCGGCTGCGTGAACGTCGTCGCTGGCGCGTCGTCTTGGTCTTTTTCGTGCTGATGGCGGTGAGCCTCGTTCTCGATATCGCCACCGGTCCCTCGCTGCTGTCGCCCGCTGAAGTGGTGAAGTCGCTGACCGGCCTTGGCGAACGGGCGGCGATGACCGATTCCATCGTGCGCGGCCTTCGCCTGCCCATGGCGCTGATGGCGCTCGCCGTTGGAGCGGCGCTCGGCGCCGGCGGCGCGCAGATGCAGACCTTGCTGAATAATCCCATGGCGAGCCCCTATACGCTCGGCATGGCGGCTGCGGCGGGCTTTGGCGCCGCGCTGGTGCTTTCGCTCGGCGGTCTCGGGCTGGATGCCATGATTGCCGTTCCGCTCGGCGCTTTCGTCTTTTCCATGTTCGCCGCGCTCTTTCTCTTCATGCTGGCCTCCATGCGGCAGATGACGGCCGAAACCATCATTCTCGGCGGCATCGCGCTTCTTTTCCTGTTTCAGTCGCTGCTGTCGCTCATCCAGTTCCTGTCCTCGCCGGAACTGTCGCAGCAGATTCTTTTCTGGCTGTTCGGCAGCCTGACCAAGGCGACCTGGCCAACGCTTGGTTTGACAGCCGCCGTCACCGCTTTCTGCTGCGCCCTGCTCATGGCGGATTGCTGGAAACTGACGGCGCTGAGGATGGGGGAAATGCGGGCAGCCAGCCTCGGCATCAATGTGCGCCTGCTGCGCATGAAGGTTCTCATCATCGTCGCCATCATGACAGCGACGGCAACGAGTTTTGTCGGGGTCATCGGTTTCATCGGGCTGGTCGCGCCGCATATCGCCCGTATGACGGTGGGCGAGGATCAGCGCTTCTTTTTGCCGATGTCGGTACTGAGCGGCGCGCTGATGCTTTCGGCAGCCTCGATTCTCTCCAAATCGATCATTCCCGGCGCTCTGTTCCCGGTCGGCATCGTCACCGCCATTGTCGGCGTGCCGTTTCTCCTGTGGCTGATTTTCGCTCCGAAGAGGCGCGGCCGATGATGGTTCTGGATAATATTTCCGTCGAACGGGGCGGGCAGGTTATTGTGAGAGACCTCTCGGCACGCCTGGAGCCCGGGCAAATCCACGCCGTCATCGGCCCGAACGGCACAGGTAAGACGACGCTTCTCAGAGCGATCTTCGGCGACCTGCCGCTCGCTGCAGGCGCGATCAGCCTCGGTGATCGTCGCCTTCAGGCCGGGGAAAGGGCAGGGCGGCACAGAAGGGAATGGCGGGATCGTTTCGCCTATATGCCGCAGGACACGGCCGCCGATATAGCGCTCAGTGTGCTGGAGGTGGTGGCGCTCGGCCGCTTCGGCCGGCTTTCGCTTCATATCGACGACGAAACGCTCGATCTGGCGATGACACGCCTGCATCAGGCCGGAATAGCCCATCTGGCGGGCAGGGAGATCGCCTCGCTCAGCGGCGGGCAACGGCAGATGGCGCTTTTTGCGCAGGTTCTGATGCGTGAACCGCAGGCGATGCTGCTCGATGAGCCTGTCAGCGCGCTGGACCTCAAGCATCAGGTGGCGCTTCTCGATCTGGTGCGGCAGGAAACCCGCGTCAATGGCCGGGTGACGCTTGTCGTGCTGCATGATCTCAATCTCGCCTGCCAATATGCCGACAAGCTGCTGGTGATTTCGGATGGCGCGCTGAAGGCGGCAGGCGCACCGGGCGATATCGTCACCCCGAAGCTCATTTCCGAGACCTATGGCGTTGCCGTGGAGGTGTTGCGCGACCGGCGCGGCAATCCCGTCATCCAGCCAACGGGCGACCCGCCGCTCGAACATTTCAAAACCCTTGAAGGAATAATTGCATGAAACGATTTTTGATGACGCTTGCCACGGCTTTGGCCGTAATCCTGCCCGTCACGCCATCCCTTGCCGCCGAACACAAGATACTGATGCTCAATTACGGCAAGGATGGCGGCATGGTGTTCGAGCCTTCATACGTGAAGGCGGAGCCGGGCGACACCATTACCTTCGTGCCGCAAAATTCCAGCCACTATGTGCAGTCCTATGCGGTTCCGGAAGGCGTTAGCCCTTGGAAAAGCAAGCTCGATGAGGCCTTCACCGTCACTGTCGAGAAGGAGGGCGTCTATCTCTATTATTGCCCGCCGCATCTGATGATGGCGATGATCGGCATCATTCAGGTCGGCAAGCCCGTCAATCTCGAAGCCGTCAGACAAAAGGCCGAGAAGCTGCGGCCCAAGCTCGTCATGAAGAGCGAAAGGCTGGAGACGGCGCTCGGGCAGGTGACGCCCGCACAATAACGCCCCGCCTTTCAGGCCGCGCCAATCCGCACCGCAAATCCGCTTCTTCAACCCCGAAACCAAGGATGAAACCATGGCAAACAAAGTTATCGAAACGACGCTGAACGATCTCCTCAATGGCGAGCTGCGCGCCCACCACGCCTATCTTCAGGCGGCCGCATGGGCGGCGGAACGGAATCTCGACGGTTGCTATAAATTCCTGCTCGGCCATGCGGCGGAAGAGCTGGAGCACATGCACCGCATCTTCGGCTTTCTGAACGATCTTGGCGCACGCGTCACCTTTTCCGAACTGCCGGCGCCGCAGGTCACGGCAAACGACATCAAGGGGCTGTTCAGCATCGTGACGGAGCACGAATCCCGCGTCACCGCCGCCATCAACGCGGCAGTCGATCTTGCCCAAGTGGAAAAAGACCACGCCACAACCTCATTCCTGCAATGGTTCGTGGATGAGCAGCATGAGGAAGACAGCCTTTGCCGCACCATACTCGGCAAGATCGAGCTGATCGGCGACGGCCCCAATGCGCTTTACCTGATCGACCGCGAAATCGGTCAGCTGGCGGACAAGGGCTGATTGCTGCGCCAGTCCCAACTCTCAATAGTATACGATTCATGATCGGGTAAATCACGTACCACGATGCCGGGTGAACTCGGCATCGCCTCAGAAAAGCTGCGGCCATTCCAATCTGTCAGGCGATACTGCGTGACGGCGACTTAACTCGATCACTGTCGCGTAAAGAGTTGCCGAAACAACGCCTCCGAACGCTGACGCCCTTCATGCGTCAGCCCTAGCGACTTCGATTTATTGACAGGGTTATCGATCATGCCCTTCTGGTGCAAACGCTCCAGCACATCCCAGTCATGCCCCTTCCAAGCGTAGTAGTCGTTGTGAAGGGTCAGCCATAACAGTGCAAGCACCGTGTCATCGATTTTCTCTTCATCGATATCCATTCAACACCTCGCGACGATTGGCAGTGAAGGTTCGCTATCTGCGGGAAGTTATCGGCTTCTCCGGTCTGGTGCAATGACAGGGCTTATCAGCGCCCAATCCCGTCCAGCGGCGTCCATCCGCGCGTATATCCCCTTCCCATAATGGCGACCGCCAGGGAAAGCTGTTCCTGCAGATGCTCGATTTCGCCGAGAAGGGCTTCGACAGCTGCCTTTGCATCGCCGTCGTGACACTGGATGACATATCCGGCTATGTCGTCAGGCCGTATGGGGGTGGTTTTTTCAGCGTCGGACATAGTGGATGACCTCTCTTTTGTTCACTAAATGTTCTAATTTTAGCAGAGAGTCAACAACGCAATGGGCGTCGCCCTTTACAGTCCGGCACTGCGGAATTGAACGTTAGTGAAAAAACGGTTCTTCGCCATCCAGAAAGCTGCGAATCCCGTCCTTCTCACACGTTGCCAGGAATTCTTCCCAGGCATCTTTGTCGGTCGCGAAGGGTTCGTCCCAGGTGGTGACATCGTCATGCTCGCTGATGACTTCGAGCGTCCAGTCCTGCTGGGTGCCAGCGGGCCGGTAGATATCAACCAGAACCGTGATGCCGTCGTCTTCAAACTCGCCCGAGAATTCTGAGTGTTCTATCTTCGTTTTTTTGGCCATCTCGGCACACCTCATTCTCAGGCCTGGACAAACGCATAGCCCAATCCGGGCTTTTAAATTCGCGCATGGCGCAGGTTACCAGATAGCTGAAACAAATATAGCCAGCTCTGGGGGAACTGGCTATCTATCTGATTTTAATGGTCGGAGCGGCGGGATTCGAACCCACGACCCCTTGACCCCCAGTCAAGTGCGCTACCGGGCTGCGCTACGCTCCGAACCTGAAAGCCGTTTATATATAAGCCTGTTAGGGCGCAAGCGGAAAATGGTCTTTTCATAAAAAAAGGAGCAAAGGGTGTGGATGGCCTAGAGAGGGCTAAGCAGCCCGGATGGGCGGCCGTCAAACGCATGACACATCCCCTTTCCATCATTGCCGGAACAAGCCGCCCGCTTCGGCGTTCAATCGCAGCGGAATTGAAACTCAGGGAGACGAACTATGTCCGAACTCGTCGTTGTTGGTTTTGACGGAACGGAAGTGGCCGACAGGGTGCTTCTGAAGCTTGCAGGCCTTAAAAAGGAATATCTGGTCGATCTGGAAGATGCCGTGGTTGTCGTTCGCGATGAAGATGGCAAGGTGCATCTGAAACAAAGCGTCAATCTGACGGCGATCGGCGCAAGCTCCGGTTTCCTGTCCGGCGGTCTCTGGGGCGGCCTCGTCGGCCTGCTTTTCCTCAATCCACTGGCGGGATTTGCCATCGGCGGCGCGATCGGTGCCGGCACGGGGGCTCTTGCGGGTTCGCTAACGGATTTCGGCATCGACGACGATTTCATCAAATCGCTCGGCGAGACCATTCCCAACGGTTCTTCAGCGCTGTTCGTGCTGATCCGCAAGGTGCAGCCGGAAAAGGTGCTGGCGGAATTCGAAGGCCTGCGCGGGCGGGTCATCAAGACGTCGCTGTCGCCGGCGCAGGAAGCGCAGTTGCAGAAGGCGCTTTCCGGCGGAGCCGAAACGGCTGCCGCACCTGCCGTCTGAGCAGACGTTGAAAGCGAGGCTGCGGCATTTTCCATGTCGCGGCCATCCGCTCGGGCATCGGGGAATTCAGCTTATACGGTCAAAGTGCCGTTTTTCGCCTGCGGCCAGGTGAGATAATAATAGCGGCTGCCGACACTGCCGAAAAACGCGTTGTCGCCGGAAACGGTATCGACATAGGCGCCGGTCTCGCTTCTCGCATAGGCCGAGCCGTCGCGTTTGAGATGGTCTTTCAGAAAGTCGCTCCATCCCGTCATGGCGATATCCGTGGCCGGCCTGGAGGTGGTTTCTTTATCGGAGGCCACATCCCAGGCCTTTATTTGCGCACCCTCGGCGGGATCGGAGACGGTCAGCGTGCCGGCCGTCAAAGCCTCCAGCATGGCCTTGGCCTGCGAAGCCTTGTCCGGATCTGCGGTCAGTTCTTCCAGCGTCTCCTTCAGCTCCTTCATGAAATCGGCCGTGGTAATATCGCCGGAAGAAAGCTGGGTATCCGTGTCGTCGGTCTGCGTATCCTCGTTCGAGGTCTGGGCATATTGCGCCAGAAGCTGCGTGAGCCGCGTGTTGGTGGAAGACGAGGAGGAGGTGGTGTCCAGCCCGTAGGAATCGAGGAGAGACGTCCGCGTTGTGGAGGAGGATGTGACGGCGGAATTGTCTTCCTGCTCCTTGATGGCCTTGAGGGCCAGTCTGGTGGCGGTGAGGCGTGTGGACAGGTCGATGGAGGAGACCATTGCGCTAGCTGTTTCCTTGATCGGGCGATACGCATCATTCGTACCGAACCGGCTCGGCGGGCATCGCTCCCGCCTTTCGTCTCCTCTCATAAGAAGACCGGGCGAATCCCTGCCGTGTTCGGCTTGGGATGCACCCGGTCCTAATGGCCGGACTTTGCGCGACGCTTGCGGATCAGTTCTCCTGAACGGAGACGCCGTTCGGGCCGATATTCATCTCGATCCCCTTCGGCTTGCTTTCCTCGTGCCAGACATAGACGCCAAGGCCTGCGATGACCACGATGAGTGCGCCGATAATGAGATAGAGATTATTGGTCTGCGTCATTAAGATGTCTCCCCGTTTGACAATCAGAATCCGGGGCTAAACGCATGAAATGGCGTAAGGTTCCGTAAGGGTAAGCGGTTTATGCGGCACGCGTGCGGCGGCGCAGGCTTTCGCGTTTTTCAAGCGCCATGCATCCCCACAATATGCCGAGCAGCAGGAAGAAGTGTCGCCAGTGGTCGGTATCGATGACGGCGCCGATCATTACATGCCCGACGAAGGTTACCCAGGAAATGATGAGAAACGGCTGCCAGGGCCGTGGTCGCAGCAGGTGCCTGAAACCGGCGGCGATGGTCCAGCAGATCAACACGAGATAGATCACGAAACCGAACCAGCCATGCGTCGTCAGGCTCTTCAGCCAGATATTATGTTCGGCGGCGGGAAAGATATTGTCGAACACCATGGGGCCGATGCCGAGCGGGTGTTCCATGGCGAGCAGGAAGCCGAGATAGTGGCGGGCAAAACGCCCGAGATGGCCGCCGTCATAAGATTGCACCGCCGAAGCGCGGCTGGAGAACAGATCCGCCACCTGCTTGAACTGCAGCGCGATGATGACCGCCGCGACCATCAGCCCGGCGGCGACAAGAAACAGCACGAGTATCTTCAGGCGAAACGCGGCCGTGCGCTCCTTCAGCAGCATCACGAAGACGAGGAGGATGGTGGCGAACAGAAACAGGCCCCAGGCCGCGCGCGAGAACGACAGGAACACAGCAAGCGACAGGATGAGCAGCCCGGCGATCCGCCAGGGCGCATGCATCGCCTTGCCGGTGAGAAGGCCGTAAATGAGGTAAAGCGAGGGCGTCACCAGAAAGGGACCGAAAACGTTCGGGTCCTGAAAGGCGCCCTTGGCGCGGTCGTAAAGGGTGAAGACCTCGAAACCCGGAATGGCGTGGAAATATCCGATGATGCCGAGCAGGGCGGTGATGAGCGCCGCCGCAAGCCAGGCCCGGAAAATCAAAAGCAGCCGCTGGTATTTGTCCTCGACGATCGCCGCATAAAAAACCGAGGTCAGCGCCAGAAAGGTCGAGACGGCGAGATAAAGCGGCCCCTCGTCCAGATCGGCCATGGTGGTGAGCGAAAGATAACCGCCGACATTGAAGGCAAGCAGCAGGCACAGAAGCAGGACGACGGTGCGTGAAAGGCGAAGGCCGAGCAGGAACCACAGGGCCACCTGTCCCACCATCATCAGCTCATAGGGCGCCGGCTCGGAAATGACGAAACCGGAAAGGAACACGCCGAATGCGATGAAGAACGAACCGACGAGCCGCATGGCGGCCAGCGGCGCGTCGAAATCCGGTGCGTGCTGGTAGCCGGTGTGGGTCAATAGGCGTTTTCCGATTTCAGCAACCGTATCGGCGTGAGGAACAGGATTTTCAGATCGAGGAACAGCGACCAGTTCTCGATGTAATAGAGATCGTATTCGGTACGGAACTTGATTTTGTCGCCATGGTCGATCTCGCCGCGCCAGCCGTTGATCTGCGCCCAGCCGGTAACACCGGGCTTGACCTTGTGGCGCGCGAAATAGTGCTCCACCACCTCGGTATATTTAAGGTCGCCCGTCTGGGCATGAACGGCATGCGGACGCGGCCCGACGAGCGAAAGATCGCCATAAAGAACGTTGAAAAGCTGCGGCAGTTCGTCCATCGAGGATTTGCGCAGGAAGCGGCCGACGGGCGTGACGCGCGGGTCGTTCTTCGTCACGGCCTTTTTCGCGGTCGGATCGCTGAGTTCCGTATACATGGAACGGAACTTCCAGACGTTGATGGTCTCATTGTTGAAGCCGTGGCGCTTCTGCTTGAAAAGGACCGGGCCTTTCGAGGTTGTTTTCACGGCAATTCCCGCGCCCACCATCACCGGCCATAAAAGGGCGATGCCGATGAGGCTGAAGGTGATGTCGAACACCCGTTTCGCCACCGAATCCCAGTCGCGGATCGGCTTGTCGAACACATCGAGCATCGGCACCTTGCCGACATGGGAATAGGCGCGGGGGCGGAAACGCAATTTATTGGCATGCGCCGCAATGCGGATATCGACCGGCAGCACCCACAGCTTGCGCAGAAGCTGGAGAATGCGCGCCTCGGCGCTGAGCGGCAGGGCGATGATCAGCATGTCCAGCTTCGTCAGGCGGGCAAATTCCACCAGCTCCGCAAAGGTGCCGAGCTTGGGATAGCCGGCGACAACCTCGGGAGAACGGGCGCTTTTCCGGTCATCGAAGATACCGCAGATGCGGATATCGTTATCGGACTGCTGCTCCAGCGAGCGGATAAGGTCCTTGGCGGTATCGCCGCCGCCGACGATGACGGCACGGCGTTCCATGACGCCGTTACGGCCCCAGTGGCGAATGGCGAAGCCGAGGATCAGCCGCCCGGCGAAGATCGCCACCGCACCCGTTGCATACCAGATGCCGAAGGCCTGCCAGGAATGCAGCGCATCGGGAAAGAAGAGGAGAAGGAAACAGGCAATTCCCACGAAGGAGAGGCACACTGCGCCCTGAATGCGGGCGAACATCTTCAGCGGCGTGCGCAGTGTCGGAAGCTGATAGCAATCACCGGCCTGCAACAGAAACACGCAGAGCGCCGCCCCCAGCACGCCGCCGCCGAAAACCGACAGAAAGGTTTCGAGACCGCGATCGGCTGCGATGCCGTTGACGATGGCGGCGATGACGACGAGCATCGTGAATTCCAGAAGCCGCAATTGCCCGATCACCATGTTGGGCGAATGGTTGCCGGCGCGAAGCTGGTTGGCGATCTGCCGAGCAAGCGGATTGAGAACGACGGTTTCGGAGGCCGAAGCCCCGCCGGCTTCATGGTCGGAGAGCTTCTTGCGCAATGACGCCAGATCGAATTGCAGCCTGTCCTTGTCAGTCTTGGTCATTGCCTTGGTCCGCACCCTCCAGCGCATCGGCCTTAAAATCGCATTGGATTTTCGACCGGAACGATGCGCAACCTCAAAGTGGTAGAGCGCCCTTCGTGCATCCGAACGGACACGCGGCGCTCTACGAGCAGAAAACTAGCCGAAACATGCTAAGAAACGTTTATGATGAGTTTCTACAGGACGGCCGGAATATACAATTAAAAATCGTGTTTTTGAAATGACTATCAGGTCGATAACAGGTCGCGATAGAGTTTCATCATCTCATCCGCCATGACCGGGGTTGAAAATTTCGCCTTGAAGCTGTCCGGGCGAGGCATGATCCGCTGCGCCCAGCCGGCATCCTCGGCATCCTTGACCATGATCCGTGCCAGCGCATCGGCGTCGCCAGCCGGCACGAGCGCCTCGCTGTCTTTTCCAAGGACTTCGGGAATGCCGCCGACATGCGAGGCGATGACCGTTTTTCCCGCCGCAAGCGCTTCGAGCACGATATAGGGCATGGCTTCGGCGCGCGACGGCACTACCACTGTCGTTGCCAGTTCGAAGGCCTGCCTGGCGGGCATGGCCGCATGCATGGAAATCCGTCGGGAAAGCCCGGCTTTGTCGATCATCGCGGCATATTTGTCCCTGTCCGGTCCGTCGCCGACGATCACGCCGGTCATCGGCTGGCCGATGCTGCGTTCCATTTTTGCAAATGCCTTGATGAAGACGTCCGGTCCCTTGAGGTCGCGCAACATGCCGATATAGAGAAAACGGGCGGCATCTTCGCGGGCAGGCACGGTTTCGAACTCGCTTTCCTGCACGCCGTTATAGATCATCGCGGTGCGGGTGCGCGGCCTGCCGACCTTGGCCTCGTAAGTCGCCTGCTCGAAATTGCAGACGAAACAGAGCGCATCGGTGAAATGTTCCTGAAACCGCTCCAGCCGCAGGAAAAGCTGCCCTTTGAGGCTGTTTCTGGCGTAATGCAGGCTGCCGCCATGTGGTGAATAGAGGCGGGCTACGCGATACCTGTTCGCCCGCAGGAGTGAGCCGATCAGTCGGGCAAGAGCGCCACCCTTGGCGCTGTGCCCGTGCAGAATGTCCGGCCGCAAACTTTTGATGTGCTTGTAGGATTTCCACAGCGCCATGAGGTCGCCGGGACTGATTGACCGCCGGATGGGCAGGCGGGTGAGGCCAAGCTCCAGCATCGGGGTGATCTGTGCGAAAAGCCGTTCCTCATGCGCGCCGCCGGTGGAGCTGTCGCAAACGATGCCGACCTTGTGGCCCTGTTTCACATGTTCTTCGATGAGGTCGCGCACATGGCGGAAGACACCGCCCACCGGGGAGCGGAAGCAGTGAATGATGCGCAGGGGAGGGCCGTCATCCGACACGTTCGCCACTCCGTTTTCAGAAGAAGCGTTCACGCACATAGACGGTATCGCCGGCCAGAATGGGGGCGGTGATACCGATCCGGCCGGTCATCACCTCGGCATTGATCTTGCGGGTAATGTCGACATCGGCCTGATTGGCGCGCGGGGTGAAGCCGCCGGCAATGGCGATGGCGTTTTGCACGGTCATGCCCGGCACATAGGAATATTGGCCGGGACGGCCGACTTCGCCCATGATGAAGACCGGGCGATAACGGTCGATCTCGATCGTCACGTCCGGATCGCGAAGATAACCCTGGCGCAGTTTGGCGGCGATGGCGGCTTCGAGCTGCGGCAGGGTCTTGCCGCGTGCCGGAACCTGGCCGACGAGCGGGAAGGCGACATAACCGGCCTGATCGACCGTATAGGTGTTGGTCAGCCCGGCCTGCTCGAACACGTTGATGCGCAGCCTGTCGCCGCTATCGACATGATAGGGCTGCAGGGCGGCTTCGTTGAACGACCTCGGAGCGGGTTGATATGCCGCGCAGCCGGAAAGGGCCGTCAGAACGGCGAGCGTCAGTGCGGTGACATGTCGTGATCCGGCGAGCGGCATCTCATCTGGCTCCGAGTCGAACTTTGATCATTCTTATCGTTCTGTTAGGGTTAATGTGCGGTAAACGACCGGCGCGAGCGTTGGTAATATCGGCTTTATTTCGTCGGATTCGCAGGGATTAACTGTTGTGTTACCGGCAAGACTTAAACTTCGCGAAAATTGACCATCTATATTTGAGCGCCCGAGGTTTGTCTCGGTTACGGAGCCCGCATGAACGGCGATCGCATTGACGACAGGGATGTGGATATCGATCTTGCGCAGCTTGTCGCGGCCATTTGGCAGCGCAAGGGCCGGATCGCGGCAATCACGCTTCTTGCCGGGGGCGCCGCCTTCGTGATCTCAAGCATGATGTCGCCCGCCTACAAGGGCGAGGCGCGCGTGCTTATCGAATCCCGCGCGGCCTCCTTCGGTGCCTCGCAGCAGTCCAATGCGCCCGCCGAACCCGTGCTCGACGAATTGACCGTTTCCAGCCAGGTGCAGATCCTGCAATCGGTCGACCTCATCAAGCAGGTCGCCAAAGACATGAAGCTTTACGAGCTGGATGAGTTCGATCCGGAGGCCCATCCTTCGCTCATCTCGCAGCTCCTGGTCGCCGTCGGCGTCAAGAAGGACCCGCTTCAGGTGCTGCCCGAAGAGCGGGTGCTGAGCGCCTTCCGGGAAAAGCTGCAGGTCTATCAGGTCGAAAGCTCGCGCGTCATCACGGTCGAATTTTCCTCGCAGGACCCCAAGCTGGCCGCCGCCATCCCCAATGAGATGATGAAGGCCTATATCGCCCTGCAAAGCGGCGCGAAGCTGGATACAAGCACGGAAGCGGCGCGCTGGCTGGAGCCGGAAATCGCCAATCTGCGCGAAAAGGTGCGCGAGGCCGACAGGAAGGTCGCGGATTACCGCGCCTCCTCCGATCTTCTCTCGGCGGGGCAGGGCGAAACGCTCGCCACCCGCCAGCTCAGCGATATCTCCACCGAACTCGGCCGTATCCGCGGAGAGCGCGCCAATGCGGAGGCGCGGGCGGAAGGCGTGCGCAGCGCGCTTGCAAGCGGCCGCCCGCTCGATACTTTTCCCGATGTCGTCGGTTCCCCGACGATCCAGAGGCTGAAGGAAAACGAAACGACCATCCGCAGCCAGATTTCCGATCTCTCGTCCTCGCTGCTGGAAGGCCATCCACGCATCCGCGCGCTGCGCAACCAGCTCGACGGCATACAGCGGCAGATTCAGGAAGAGACCCGCAAGGTGCTGGCAAGTCTCGAAAACGAGGCCAATGTTTCGCGCCTGCGGGAGCGACAGCTGGTCCAGCAGCTGAACATGCTGAAATCGGAAAGCGTGCGGGCGGGCGAACAGCAGGTCGGCCTCAACGATCTGGAGCGGGAAGCCTCGGCGCAAAGGCAGCTTCTGGAAACCTATCTTGCCCGCTATCGCGAAGCGACGTCGCGCGCCGGCTCGGTGGATTCCACGCCAGCCGATGCACGCGTCATCTCGACGGCGGTGGAGCCGCGTGAACCCTATTTCCCGAAGACCGGCGCCATCACCATCGTCGTGACGCTGGCGGCGTTTCTGCTGTCCTGCATCGTCGTCATGCTGGTGGAGCTTTTCACCGGCCGGGCCTTGAAACCGATGGGCAGGAATCAGGTTCCGCCGCTCTCCGATCCGCCTTCTCCTCCGCGTGCTCCAGCCGATCCGGACAAGACAACGGATGTGCCGGAACAGCCTGTAGCGGCGCGCCCTGAAACCGTGCAGCCTGCTGCGCGGACCATGCCGGTCGCGGCATACCAGCCCGTTGCCGAAGAGGAAGAACGGCATGCACCGGCCGTCGCTGCTGCTGCCATGCCGGCCTTGCCGGTGGAAGATGTCACGGCTGCGAAAGAGGAGGCAATCGATACCGATGACGATTTCTCCATCGACGCGGTCGCAGGTTTCCTGGCCACCCGCCTTGCCAAACCGGTCGCCGCAATCGTGTCGCCGGCCGGTGATAGCGGCTCGACCACGTCCGTCATGCTGGCGCGTGCTTTGTCCGAAATGGGCCGTTCGGTCGTTCTCGTCGACATGACGGCGTCAGCCTGTCCGACGCGGTTGATGGCGCCGGAAGCCGGGCTTCCCGGTGTCATGGACCTTCTGGCGGGCGCGGCCGCCTTCGGTGAAACCATTCACGGCGACCGCCTGTCCGACGCCCATATCGTGCCGCGCGGCAATGCGCAGCCGCGTGAGGCCATGCGCGCGATAGACCGTCTGACGATGATCCTCGGCGCGCTCTCCGACGCTTATGATACCGTCCTCGTCGAATGCGGCGCGGTGCAGATTTCGAGCCTCGGGAAAATGCTGCGCAACCTGCCGGCGGAAATCATCGTCTCGGTTCCCGGTAAGGATAGCGAATTGCTGGAAAAGACGCTCGGTGAACTGGTTGCTGAGGGCTATGAACAGGCATTGCCGATGACCGGCATGCGCAAGCCGGACCATCTGAGCGCGGCCTGAGACGCGGCAAAAAAACTGCTCAGTCGGTGGCAGTGTCCAACTTCGAGCGTCCAGCGCGAAAACGCTGAATGAGCGCATAAAGCGCGGGATTGGATTTGATCAGGCTTTTTGTCCGGGCGATGGCGACATAGGCCGAGGCCGCAACACGACCCTTCAACGTCACCGGCAGGAATATATCGTGTTGCACGGTGAAAAGCGGGCACCAGCTGCGCTTATAAAGCTGGTCGCCGACGCCGAAATCGAAGATCGCCGCCTTTTCGCCACATGCCCGTTCGATCATCAGCCAGAACAGCAATTCACCGGGGCTGAGTTCCGAAACGGATTCATCGATCGAACCGAACTGGCAGATGATGTGATCCTGCTTGCGCGAAAGGCCTGCTATCGCGGCAATGACGCCATCGCTTTCGCCATGCAGGCGAATGGCATGCAGTTCCAGCAGACTGTCCGTGCCCGTCTCGGGAAAATTGGCCAGATCGTAGAAGAAATCCCGCACCGATTGATCCCGAAACACATCCGGAATGCCCTGCGAGGCGAAACGGGCGGCCTTCTGGCGGAAAAACGCCTGCAGCAATTCGCACTTTTCCTGTGGCGACCGTGCGATCACATGGCTGTAACCGCCCATTTCCTCTGCCCTTCGGCTCTGGATGCGGAATTTCTTCCGTCGCCTCTTGGCATTGACCTGCCGGAGCGTGGCTTCGAAGCTTTCGAACAGGGGAAGCTGGAAGGCCGGATTCTGGTTTTCGACGGAAGCAAGATGCGAGAGGGGATTGGTCCTGTTGCGCCACGTCAGCGGTATGTTCTGCAAAGCCAAAATATCCGCCCGGCCATGCAGCAGCTTGCGCGCCTCGCGGGCAATCGCTGCTGCGATTTCCTGTCCGGCCTGTTCGGCAAAGGAGGGGTCGAAAAGCCCCGTATTGATATTGTTGAAACGGCCGCCGGGAAAACGCGCCTTGCGGATGCCGCCTTCCAGTACGATTTCGAGCGGCAGCAGAAAGATCGTCTTGCCGCCCTGACGGCCGCGAAGCGTCAGGAGCGCGCTGTCCTGCGTCTGCGCCCAGATGGAACACCAGCCGAAACCCTGATGCAGCGAATTGAGCGGGTCGTTTTCCAATCGCTCCCAGTCGGAGCGGATGGTGGAGGCGTCATCGACCAGATCGATCAACAGACGATCAGCACTCCGCCGCTCGTTTTGCACGGCGGCTGGTGCTTGCTCCTCGCTGATAAAGACCGGCCCCTCAGCCGCCATCCACTCTCTCCGGTTGTTTCGGTCGGACTATATCGCTGAGCGGCAAACAATCGGTTTATAAAATTGCGACCTCAGGGTGTCATGCAATGGCCGGCGCTTAACCCTGCTTTTTGGGTCCGGCCATCCATTTGATGATCAGCATCGCCGGCAGAACCCACAAGATTCCGGTCAGCACGAAATAAGCGAGATGCACCCACCAGGGCGATTGCGCCAGCGCCGCCGATGCAATGGCCGTCGCCACCACGGCGTAAACGACGACGAGGCAGATGATGACGATGGTGCCGATGAACGATCTGAGGCGAGGGTGCATGAAGTCTTCCGTCATTGAATATCTTTGCGGGACTATAGCGCCGCGACCGGATGCCGCAAACCCTGAGGCCTTGTTTTGTGGTGCCGGTTGGGCCTAATCAACATGACTGTATGAGGGAGACCTGAAAGATGCGTTCGAGCGGCATGACGATGGCAAATGGTTCTGCGGAAATGGTGGTGGAGGCTGCCCTGCAGAAACAGGAGAAGGACCGCCGCCTGCTGCGCATCTGGCTGCGCGTCGTGCTTTTCACGCTCTTCTGTCTGGTCCTCGTCGGCGGCGCCACGCGGCTTACCGAATCCGGCCTGTCGATTACCGAGTGGAAGCCGATCCACGGCGCCATTCCGCCGCTTTCAGTCGCCGAATGGGAAGAGGAATTCCAGCTCTACAAGCGCATTCCCCAATATCAGGAAATCAACAAGGGCATGTCGCTCGACGAATTCAAGACGATTTTCTGGTGGGAATGGGCGCATCGACTGCTTGCCCGCACCATCGGCGTCATCTTCGCTTTGCCGCTCGCCTTCTTCTGGCTCACCGGTCGCGTCGAAAAGCGCCTGCGCCTGCCGTTGGTCGGCCTTCTGGCGCTTGGCGGCTTTCAGGGCTTCATCGGCTGGTGGATGGTGTCCTCCGGCCTCGTTAACCGCACGGATGTCTCGCAATATCGCCTTGCCACACATCTGACCATCGCCTGCCTCATCTTTGCGGGCTGCATTTGGATATTGCGCGGGCTGTCGCATCATTCGCCTGATGCCGCCGACGAAAAGACGGGCAGGGGTTTTGCCGCGCTGCTGACGGTGCTCTGTCTCTTCCAGATCTATCTCGGCGCATTGGTAGCGGGGCTGAATGCCGGCCTCTCCTATAATACCTGGCCGCTGATGGACGGCTCGCTGGTGCCGGGCGATCTCTTCCTGCAACAGCCCTGGTGGATCAACCTCTTCGAGAACCCCAAGACGGTGCAATTCGTCCACCGCCTCGGCGCCTATACGCTGTTTGCCGCCACGCTATGGCATATGGTGTCTATGGCCCGCGCCTTGCCTAATACACCGCATGCCCGCCGCGCGGTGCTGTTCTTCGTGCTCGTCTCCATTCAGGCGGCGCTCGGCATCACCACGCTGCTCATGCATGTAGATATTCATGTCGCGCTCGCTCATCAGGGCATGGCGCTGATCGTGCTTGGTTTCGCCGTCGCCCATTGGCGCGGTTTCATCGGCGAATATCCGGCGCCCGTTGCGGTCGAAGTCAGGGATTGAAGCGGCTTAGAACTGTCCGAGCACCGTTTTGATGGTGGCCGCGACGGCGAGTTCGTTGTCGCGTTCCTCCGCATTGCCGTCCTCTTCATGCCACGCGGCAGAAAGACAGCCATAGGCAAAGGCGTATTGCAGCAATAGCCGTTCGTCCCGCTGCAGAGCCTTCGCAAAAATCGCCGCCATGGAGGCGATGCGCGCCTCGCTGCGGGTGAGGTCGAAACGGTCAAGCGGATTGGAGAACATATTGGCGACATCGAGCGCCGCATCGCCGATCAGGCCGGCCGGGTCGATGATGATCCAGCCGCGTTCACTGCGCATGATGTTCTCGTGATGCAGATCGCCGTGCAGCGGCTTGATATCTCGCTGCCGGTCGATCAGTGCCTGCGCCAGCGCGGCTCCCTCTATATAAGGGCTGTCCACGCCGTCAGTACGGTCCTGTTCGGCCTTGCGGAACAGGCTCTCAAAATAGAGCGGCAGCGCCAGCAGGCTTGAGGGCGGCGGCTGCTGCGATGGCTGGTGATATTTGAGCAGGACATCGGCGGCGATTTCCGTGGTGGCATCGTCGTTGCCGTCGCGAAACAGCACGTCGCGCAGGGTCTCCGTGCCGGCATGTTCCATCAGCAGAATATCGTCGGAGCGGTCGAGCAGCTCCACGCAGCCGATGCCGGCGCGCCATTTAATGAAATCCGCGCCGCGAAGGCTGTCCTTCAGTACTCTCTGTTTCAGAACCTTGGCGACGGCGAGGGAACCGGCGCCGCGCGTAAGCTCGTAAACCACCCCGGCCGGCGTATCGGCAATAGGTTTCGCGGCCTCGATATTCCACGAGGCCGGAAAAGAGGGTGGGGCAATCTTCATGAGAAAAGCCTCATGCGGAGAGCATCAGTTCCATGTTCTGCACGGCAGCACCGGATGCGCCCTTGCCGAGATTGTCGAGCAGCGCGACGAGGTTGATGTGTTCGCCGCCCGGCGTACCGAAGACGAAGAGTTTCATCGTGTCCTTGCCCGCCAGTTCCTCGGCGTCGATGCGAGCGAGCCCCTTGCTTTCGGCAAGCGGCACCACGTTGACGATGTCCTGTCCCGCATAGTGGGCAGTCAGCGCCGCATGGATCGTTTCCACGGTCGCGCCTTCCTTCAGGTCGGCGGCAAACAGCGGCACCTGCACGATCATGCCCTGCGGGAAACGACCGACGGAAGGCGAAAACAGCGGTGCGCGGTCGAGCTGGCCATGAATGGTCATTTCCGGCACGTGCTTGTGCTTGAGCGTCAGGCCATAAAGGAAATTATTGGCGCTGATCGCGTCATCGCGGCTCTGGTCTTCCATCTGGGCGATCATCTGCTTGCCGCCGCCGGTGTAACCGGAAACCGCATTGACGCTGACCGGATAACCGTCCGGCAGCAGGCGTGCGGCGCGCAGCGGGCGCAGAAGGGCGATCGCGCCGGTCGGGTAGCAGCCCGGATTGGCGACGAGACGGGCGGAACGAACCTTCTCGCCCTGTTCCTTGTCCATTTCGGCAAAGCCATAGGCCCAGTCCTGGTGAACGCGATAGGCGGTCGAGGTATCGATGATGCGGACATTGTTATTGCCGGCCACCATCGAGACCGCTTCCCGGGAAGCATCGTCCGGCAGGCAGAGGATCGAAATGTCGGCATTGTTGAGCATATCCTCGCGCATCGCCGCATTGCGGCGCTCGGCCTCGGGTATGGACAGCAGCTCAATATCGCGGCGACCGGCAAGGCGCGTGCGGATCTGCAGACCCGTGGTGCCGTGTTCGCCATCGATGAAGATCTTCGCTGTCATGTCCTTGTCCTGACTTTTCAAAGGGTTGCGAGGGTAATCGGAATCAGTTTGGCAGGCGCCGGTTTCTCTATCAGCCGGCCTTGGCCAGCCGTTCGGCGCGCAGGCCAAGCATATACATTGCAACGGTGGCTCCGGCAATGGCGGTAATATCGGCATGGTCGTAAGCGGGCGCGACTTCTACGACGTCCGAGCCGCGAATATCGAGCTGGCCAAGCCCGCGCAGAACGGAGAGAATTTTAGCGCTGGTCGGCCCACCGGCCACCGGCGTTCCGGTTCCCGGCGCAAAGGCAGGATCGAGGCAATCGATATCGAAGGTCAGATAGGCGGGCATCCCAGCCGTGTGTTTGACGATCAGCGAGGCGATGTCGCCCGCCCGCATTTCCTCAACCTCGTAACCGTGGAGAATGCGAATGCCGAAATCGTCAGGCGCATGGGTGCGGATGCCGATCTGGATCGACCGATCAGGATCAATCAGTCCATCGCGCACGGCGCGGGCCACGAAGGAGCCGTGGTCGATGCGCTTGCCGTCATCGAACCAGGTGTCCTGATGCGCATCGAACTGTACCAGCGCCAATGGCCCATGCTTGGCCACATGCGCCTTTAAAAGCGGCCAGGTAATGAAGTGATCGCCGCCAAGCGTCAGCAGGTAATCCGTCTTGGAAATGATCCGGCGCGCTTCCTTTTCGATCGTATCAGGCGTTTTCCAGTGATTGCCATAGTCGAGCAGACAGTCACCATAGTCGATGGTCGGCATATGGGCGAAAAGATCGCGCGCGAAAGGATATTGCGGATCGTTGTCGAAGATCGCCGAGGCGCGGCGGATCGCCTGTGGCCCGAAACGGGCGCCCGGCCGATTGGAGGTGGCAGCGTCGAAAGGAATGCCCCAGATGGCCGTCGATACGCCCTTGAGGTTCTTGGTATATTTGCGCCGCATGAAGGAGAGGACGCCCGCATGGGTCGGGTCGGTGGCGGCCGATGTCAGGGTCGTTGCGGTGAAGGCATGGTCGATGGTTTTGCTGGGCATCATTTATCCGCCTTTTCTGCAAGATCGGCGAAGTTGCGAATTTTGATCGCGCGGCCGTCGAAGCGCGCGACGATTTCAAGTTCGCCGCCCATCGCCTCGATGAACCGGCGTAAGGTCCCAACATACATATCAGCGCGCTTTTCCAGTTTTGCGACGGAGCTTTGGCCGATATCCAGCGCCTGCGCTATTTCGTCCTGCGAGAGTTTCAGCGCCCTGCGAACATCCGCAAGGTCCATTTCTTCTTCCAGACGATCTGCTTCGGCTTTCGACTTAACACGCGCGTCGTCCGACATCCGGTTGCGCAACCGCGCAAAACTGTGCCTACCGCTCATTGTGTTTCTCCTTTTCAAGCTCGGCCAGATGCTCGTCATAAAGGTCGTCGGCAATCGGGATCATGCGGTCATAAAACCGTTTGTCTCCCGTCTTGTCGCCGCCAATCAAGAGGATCGCCATTCGACGGGGATCGAAGGCATAAAAAATCCGCAACGGTTTTCCGCTACTTTGGATTCGCAATTCGCGCATATGCGCGTGACGCGATCCATAAATGCCGCTCGAATAGGGGAACGGCAGTCGAGGGCCGCGTTCTTCCAGTTTCTGAACATGAGCGTCGATGCTGATGTGTTCGCTTTCTTCAAGCGTTTCCCACCATGTTCCGAATTCGTCCGTATACTCGACGACATAATTCATGAGGCAATATTATTCCCTTGAGGGAATAATTCAAGATGCCGTCGGGGACAAAATAAAAAAAGGCGGAGCCGAGGCCCCGCCTTTCGAAGTTCTGAATGAACCGTTCTGAGAAGCAATTAGCGCTTCGAGAACTGGAACGAACGGCGGGCCTTGGCCTTACCGTACTTCTTACGCTCGACAACGCGGCTGTCGCGGGTCAGGAAGCCACCCTTCTTCAGAACGGAGCGCAGGCCCGGTTCGAAGTAGGTGAGGGCCTTGGACAGGCCGTGACGAACGGCGCCGGCCTGACCGGACAGACCACCACCGGCAACGGTGGCGATGATGTCGAACTGACCCGTGCGGGCAGCGGCGACGATCGGCTGCTGAAGGATCATCTGCAGAACCGGACGTGCGAAATACGTGGTGAAATCGCGGCCGTTGATGATGATCTTGCCAGAACCGGCCTTCACCCATACGCGGGCTACGGCGTTCTTGCGCTTGCCGGTCGCGTAGGAGCGGCCGAGGGTGTCAACCTTGCGGACATGCACGGGAGCCGAAGCTTCCGATGCCGGGGCGAGGTCTTTCAGAGAGGAAAGATCGGCCATTATCAGGCGCTCCTTACGTTCTTCTTGTTAAGCGCGGCCACGTCGAGAACGGTGGGCTGCTGTGCTTCGTGCGGATGGTTCGAGCCGGCGTAAACGCGCAGGTTCTTCATCTGGCGACGGCCGAGCGGGCCGCGCGGGATCATGCGCTCGATGGCCTTTTCAACGACGCGCTCCGGGAAGCGGCCTTCGATGATCTGGCGAGCCGTACGCTCCTTGATGCCACCCGGGTGACCGGTGTGCCAGTAGTACTTCTTGTCGGAGTACTTGTTGCCGGTGAAGGCAACCTTTTCCGCGTTGATAACGATGACGTTGTCGCCATCATCAACGTGGGGGGTGTAGGTAGCCTTGTGCTTGCCGCGCAGGCGGGTTGCAACGATGGTGGCGAGGCGACCAACAACGAGGCCTTCGGCGTCGATGATGACCCACTTCTTCTCCACCTCAGCAGGCTTCTGAACGAAAGTAGACATGGATTTCACTTTCTAATGTGGACCCGTCATCCTCTTTATGAAAGAGCATACGGGCGTTTCTTGTTGCTTGGTTTGGTTGCCGTCAAAGGCAACCGCAAATGACCCTATTCCGGCTGGAATCCGATCTGGCGCGCTTATACGGTGCGCGGGCGAAAGCGTCAATATGACGGATTCTGAAGGTCGCAAAAATAAGATAGCAAAAACAATGGTTTGATAATGGGGTATTATTTTACCTCACCGGGCGACCCTGTTTTACCCCAGTCGCATCACCAGAACGCCCGCTGCAATGATGCCTCCGGCAAGATAACGCCAGATGCTGGCACGTTCTTTCAGGATCACCACGGAGATCACCAGCGCAAAGAGAATGGAGGTTTCCCGGAGCGCCGCAACCACGGCGACGGGCGCCTTGGTCATGGCGTAAAGTGCCAGCCCATAGGAGAGAATGGAGCCGCCGCCACCGATCAGGCCGCGCCACCAGTTGCGCCGGACATGGTCCGCGACCGGGCCCACGCCGCGCTGGTAGAAGGCAAAGCCGAAAAGCAGCACGGGCGGCAGAAGCGACATCCACAGCGTATAGGAGATTGCGTTGCCGGAAAGCCTTGCGCCGACACCGTCGACGAAGGTGTAGGATGCGATCACGAAGGCGTTGAGCAGGGCGACCATGATCGCCTTTCCGCCACCGCGCCGCGCCTCGAAAGCGAGCGTCAGAATGCCGCCGGAGATGACGGCGATGCCGGCAAGGGCCAGCGGGCTTAAAATCTCGCTCAGGAACAGGCTGCTCGTCGCCGCGACGATCAGGGGCGCCACGCCGCGCATGACGGGATAGACAAGGCCGATGTCGCCGATCGTATAGGCGGCGGCGACAAGCCGGAAATAGGCGAATTGCAGAACGGCCGAAGCGATCAGGAAAGGAATGGCGACCGGCGCGGGAAATGGCAGGAAAGGCAGAAACGGTAGCGAACAGGCCGCAGCGCCCGCCGCGATCAGCGAGGCGTCCAGCGATTTGTCGGATCCGGCTTTGACCAGCGCATTCCATCCGGCATGCAGCATCGCGCCCAGGAGCACCAGAAGAAGAATGTCAAATGTCACAATAGAGACTCGCTCGCGGGCTACTTTGGGCAACCTACAGCATCGGCTTGAAAACCGGAATCGATTTTCGGTACGGGCGGTAAGCATTTGCCGATTGCTCGAGCACGCGTTTTGCGCCCGGGAAGCCACCCGCAAACGGCATGTGGTCACCGCGGAAACTGCAACGCGCGTAAAATTTATGCTTTGTGCATGTCATGGCGCCGGGGAATGATTTTGCGCCGGGATCATATGACGTTCTGCTCATGATTTCATCCGCCAGATGGAGGCATGAGCGTCCGACGCACAGCTTCTGGTTTCGCCTCGAAGCGAATTTTCACTGAAAATACTACCAAATTTGTCAAATATTGGTGCGCAGTGCGCCGTGACGCTTTGGGCGCAAGATGTATCAATCGGACCACGGTGCGCGTGAAAAACAATTTCATATCTTCCATGAATTGTAATCTGTAACGTTGTAGACTTGTATGTAGTTTGATTTGCAGAATAACTTTCTGAAAATTAGGTATCTCTAATTTTCCTGTGAACGGAATGAAAACAAACAGGAGACGAAGAGCGCATGAATTGCACGCTAATGTTGTTTTGGCCCATATTTGCGTCAATTCGCATCGTTTTGAAAACTGGACAAAAATAGTCAGTACAACCGCCATTCCGGCGTTTGGTGAAATCATTTTGCGTGGGCGAAACCGTTCCGCTGCGCGGCGAGGTGTCTGCCGCAGCGGCAATTTTTCAGCCGTGCAGGGGTTCCAGAGAGCGAAGAACCTTCCTAGATGGAGGGGGGGACGCAACCGGTAGCGTCAGGTATGTGTCGGTGGAATTATGCGGGAGACGCTATGCTCGCGGCGCTTTTAAATGGCGCAGCTGCATTGGTATTCTTCAAACCATGCGACGCTCCAGAAGGGATAAGTTGACATGCAGCATGATAGTTACGAGCCCGACTACCTCAGAAGAATTCTGACCGATGTCAAAACCATCGCCCTGCTCGGTGCTTCGCCCAACCCGGACAGGCCGAGCCACGGCGTGATGCGCTTCCTGCTGTCCAGGGGGTATCGTGTGTTTCCGGTCAATCCCGGCCAGGCAGGCAAGGAGATACTTGGGCAGAAGGTCTATGCCAAACTCGCCGATATTCCCGAGCCGGTGGACATGATCGACGTTTTCCGGGCGCCGGAATATTTGTCGGCAATCGTCGAGGAGGCGATCTTGCTGCCGGAGCGGCCATCGGTAATCTGGGGCCAGCTTTCCGTTCGCGATGACAATGCCGCCGCCAAGGCGGAAGCCTACGGTATGGAAGTCGTGATGGATCGTTGCCCTGCAATTGAGTATCCGCGTCTCAATATTGTGCGATAGTTGGTACGGATCGGACTTATCATTTGGCGGCAAGGCATTATGATCCCTCCGAAATTCCAATTGGAGGAAACATCATGCCGAGCAGCAATCCCGGGTTTTCGACGCTGGCCGTTCATGCGGGCGCGCAACCCGATCCGACCACCGGCGCGCGTGCCACGCCCATTTATCAGACCACGGCCTATGCTTTCCGCGACGCCGATCACGCCGCCGCCCTGTTCGGACTGAAAGAGTTCGGCAATATCTACACCCGCATCATGAACCCCACCCAGGCGGTTCTGGAAGAGCGCGTGGCAGCACTTGAGGGCGGCACGGCCGCGCTTGCCGTCGCGTCCGGCCATGCCGCGCAATTGCTGGTCTTCCATACGCTGCTGCAATCCGGCGACAATTTCGTCGCCGCCCGCCAGCTCTATGGCGGCTCGATCAATCAGTTCGGCCATGCCTTCAAGGGCTTCGACTGGCAGGTCCGCTGGGCCGACGCCACCGATCCGGCCAGCTTCGAGGCGCAGATCGACGAGCGCACGCGTGCCGTCTTCATCGAAAGCCTTGCCAATCCGGGCGGTACTTTCGTGGATATCGCCGCAATCGCCGATGTTGCCCATCGGCATGGCCTGCCGCTGATTGTCGACAACACCATGGCAAGCCCCTATCTGCTGCGGCCGCTGGAACACGGCGCGGATATCGTGCTGCATTCGCTGACGAAATTCCTCGGCGGCCATGGCAACTCCATGGGCGGCATCATCGTGGACGGCGGAACCTTCGACTGGTCGGCGACGGACAGATATCCGGCGCTGTCACAGCCCCGGCCTGAATATTCCGGCGTCGTGCTGCACCAGACCTTCGGCAATTTCGCCTTCGCCATCGCCTGCCGTGTGCTTGGCTTGCGTGACCTCGGCCCGGCGATCTCGCCCTTCAACGCCTTCCTCATCCTGACCGGCATCGAGACGCTGCCGCTGCGCGTTCAGCGCCATTCCGACAATGCGCTTGCCGTCGCGAAATGGCTGAAGGCGCATCCCAAGGTTGGCTGGGTGCATTATGCGGGGCTGGAAGACAGCGACAACCACGCTATCCAGCAGCATTATTCGCCAAAGGGCGCAGGCTCCGTCTTCACCTTCGGCGTCAAGGGTGGTTATGCGGCCGGCAAGGCGCTGGTGGAAGGGCTGCAACTCTTCTCCCATCTCGCCAATATCGGCGACACTCGCTCTCTCGTCATCCACCCGGCCTCCACCACCCATGCGCAGCTGACACCGGAACAGCAGACGGCCGCCGGCGCCGGGCCGGATGTGGTTCGCCTGTCGGTCGGTATCGAGGACGTCAAGGACATCATCGCCGATCTCGAGCAATCGCTCGCCAAGGTCTGATGTGGCGGCTCATGCGAGTCTGGTGACCGCGTGACACCAAGCAAATTTTAGTGTGATTGAGCGGCCGCCGGAACCATGAAAACAGGGTGCTTTCGGCGGCAGCGGATTTGAGTGAAGGCCCCCGCCGTCCCATCGCGAAAGATACGCCATATGAAAACCCGAACCGGAATGCTCCGTATTGTCGCCCTTCTCCTTGCGATCGGGGTTGCGGGTGTGGCTGACATACAGGTCGTAGCTTCGGTTTCGCCGGCAAAGGCCGAGGCGGAGTATTTGCCCACGCAGCAGGATTTTGTCGGAAAATGGAAGCTCACCGGTGCAACCAGCCGCCCGCCGCGCGATATGAGGACTGCGCCCGCCGCCCAGCAGGAAGCGGATGCGACACTGTTCCAGGAAACGGTGACGACATTTTACTCCGCGTTTGATTATCTGGAGATCACCGCGGACGGTCGCTACAATTTTCATCAACCCGGCGATCCCTCAGGTTCATGCGTCTGGTGCGGCACATGGTCCTTTGACAAGAGTTCGCTGTGGCTGAAGCTGGATACCGCGCCCCGGCTCGATATCTACGCGAAGAACGGCGATATACAGATGACGTACACCGCCGAACCCGACAAGAAGTCGAAATACAGCTGGCTGGTTTTCGGCTGGACGAAGATGGAGTAGGCGCCTCATTTCCTCGGCGGTAACGCCCAACCGGGACGCCCAAGACTATTTGACGAAGCGCTCAGAATTGAGCAAAGCTGTGTGGCCAACCATATTTGACGGACAGGGGACGTCATGACGAATTTTCTGTCCTTCGATGATATCGCCGAGCTGGAATACGGTGCACCCGCCCCGGAAAGACTGATTTCCGGCGATCCCAAATTCACCACATGGAATCTCGAGGAAGCTCCCGGCGGCATCTATGCCGGCATCTGGCAGTCCACGCCCGGCAAATGGCGGGTGGTCTATGAGGAATGGGAATATTTCAACATTCTCGAAGGCCATTCCATCCTGACCGAAGACGGCGGTGCCCCGCGCGATCTGAGACCGGGCGACCGCGTTATCCTGCGTCCGGGCTTTACGGGCACGTGGGAGGTCGTCGAGACGACGCGGAAGGATTATGTCATCCGGCTCTGAAACCGGATGATCCTTGCGAGTGCTCTACCGGCTAAATCTCACCAGCTGAGATCGAGCCGCTCCAAACCATGGAAATGATAGACATCCTTGACCCTGGGCGGCTCGGCGATCTTCAGGCCCGGCAGGCGTTTGAAAAGCAGGGGCAGGGCAAGATTGAGCTCCAGCCTTGCCAGCGGCGCGCCGATGCAGAAATGGATGCCGGCGCCGAAGGAGACGTTGGCGCCCTCGTTGCGGTCCGGCCGGAAGGTCAGGGGATCGGAAAATTTTGCCGGATCGAGATTGGCGGCGGCGAGGATGAGGCTGACCTTGTCGCCGCGCCTGAACGCGACGCCGTCAATTTCGACGGGCTCCAGAACCCAGCGCTGGAAAATATGCACCGGCGCGCAGATGCGTAGGGTTTCTTCCACCGTGCGTTCCGTGGCGGCATCGTCGTTAAACAGCGTCTCGGGGGAGATGCCGCTTTCCAGAATGATGCGCACGGAATTGCCGATCTGGTGCACGGTCGCCTCGTGCCCGGCATTCAGCAGCACGATGGTGGTGGAGACGAGTTCGTCGTCGGTCAGATACTGGCCCTTGTGCTCCGTATGGATCATGTGGCTCAGCAGATCGTCCTTCGGCTCCGCCCGCCGCTCGGCGATCACGCTGCGCACATAGTCTGAAAACTCATGCGCGGCCCTGTCGGCCAGCAGCTCGTCTTCCGGCGTGCGCTTGAACATATACATGCCGACATAGGCGTGCGACCATTTCAGAAGCTGCGGCCCCATCTCCTCGGGAATGCCGATCATGCGGGCGATCATCGTCACCGGAATGATATCGGCATAGGAAGAGAGCAACTCCGTTTCGTCATTTGCTTCGAAGGCGTCGATCAGACGGTTGGCGAGTTCCTCGATTTCCGGCTTCATCTTGTCGACGTGCCGCGAAACGAAGGCGCGGTTGATGAGCGTGCGCAGCCGCGTGTGCTCCGGCGGCTCGAGCTCCAGAAGCGAATGCTGCTCGGCAGCATCGAAATGCTTTACATGGTCGAGCGGCTCCGCCAAACCGATCTCTTCGCGGCTTGCCACATGCAGGATCTGCCGTCCGAAGCGGCGGTCGCGCAACAGCGCGCTCACGTGGTCGTATCCGGTGAAAAACCATTGCCGCTGTTCTTCCCAGTAGAAGGTGGGACATTCAGCGTGCAGGGCCGCATAGACCGGGTTCGGATCGCTGTAGAAAGCCGGGTCGCGGGCATCAAGGGAAATGCGGCGGGTGGCGGGATCGATTTTGAGAAACGGAAATGTCGCTGTCATGCCCATGGTCTATTCCGCGCGCGGCGCTTTGGGAAGGGAGGGAAATCCCCTCCGGATATTCTATGTCTGTCACTGGGTGGTTACATCGTTACCGGCTGGCGATGGCGGATATCCGGTTCAGCGCCGCGACCTGACGGTCGGCATTGTTGTCCATCGGATTTTCGTCACGGTCCGAGGCGGGCACGACGACATTGGCCGAATTGACATGGATGACGGTCCGGTTGCGCCCGGCCTTCTTGGCGGCATAAAGCGCGCGGTCGGCTTCCGTCATCATCGTGTTGAGGTCGGCGTCCTTGATCATGGCTTCCGATATGCCGACGCTGGTGGTCACCTCGATGGCTTCACCGCGCGAACTGATCTTCGAAAGGCGCAGATTGCTGCGGATGGCTTCCGCAAGCGTCGCCGTGCTGGAAGGGCTTTCGACTTCGGCAACCAGCGCGAATTCCTCGCCTCCCATCCTGACGAAAAGGCCGCGATCGCCGATTGCGCGCTGGGCGATATTGCAAAAATGCACGAGGACCGCATCGCCGGACTGGTGGCCGTATCTGTCGTTGATCTTCTTGAAATGGTCGATATCGAACAGCACCAGAGCCACGTAACGGCTCGAGGCCGGCGACCTTTTCTTGATACGCTCGAACTCCTCCAGCAGGCCGCGCCGGTTGAGAACGCCAGTCAGATGATCGGTCATGGCGAGGCGATGGAGGCGGCTTTCCGTATCCTCCATGATGATTTTGGCGCTGATCATGATGATGGCCGTGAAGCCGAGCATGCCGGAGAGGGCAAGCGCCGATGTCATGGGAATGGCGTTGGGGATGGCGGCATTGACGGGGATGACGATGGATGCGACGAACGCCCCGGCAAAAGCCTGCAGGATCAGGATCGCGGCCAGAACCCGGCGGCTGCGTGAGGCGCGCGCCTTGCTGGCCAGAAGGACGCCGGCGAGCATGAAATAACCCGTGGCCGCACTGGCGTGATAAAGCAGGATGCGGGCCACCATGTTTTCACGCACGGGCGGCAGGAACATTCCGGCGATCCACAGGAGAGCCGGAATGGCGACCCAGCCGCCGATTTTCCGCTGTTCGAAGCACAGCAGGCCCGCAAGCCAGAAACCGAAGGCGGAAAGTGCGAGCGTATTGCCGACCTGGATGGACAGAAAACTGGAAATATCCCCGCGAAACGCCACCATGACAGCGCCGAAGCCCGTGGCGAGGAAACCGGCGGCGAAAAAGAGATTATGCCGGCGGGAAGGGCGGTGCAGCCACAGCGTTCCCAAAAGCACGGCAAGGGTGAACGTTTCCGCCGCCCACAGTAGCGTGCTCGTCTTTGCATCCAGCATTGCAAAATCCTATCTGCGCCATAATGCGATAAAAGCGGGCTCTTTCGCACGAGGTGCGTTATGCCCGCTGGAATTGTTGAGCTGCCATTTCGCCCGGTGGGCCCATTCCCCAAAGGGAACCGGAAATTCGCTGGCCAGTATCGGCAGCAAATACTAACGAGTTCTTGCCGGTGAGAAGTTATATCTGTGCATGGCGGGCGATTTTTGCCGTCGTCGCCTGCCATAGTAAAAAAATGGTGGCAGCGGGGAAAGAGGCCCGGCTGGCGCCGCCCGGTCCGAAAGCCCTGTCAACCTCGGCCCGAAAGGCCTGCAAACGCTGTTGAGCCGTTAAGGATATGCGGCTTCGTGTCTTGAAGTACGGGGCAGGGACACTCTATGTAGGGAGTATGAAGGTTAGAAGTGATTCCGGAGCGGTTTTTCGCGAAGGGCAGAGTTTGACAAAGGACGGACATGAAAAATCCAGTTGATACCGCCATGGCTCTGGTGCCGATGGTCGTTGAGCAGACCAATCGCGGCGAACGCTCCTACGACATATTTTCCCGTCTTCTCAAGGAACGCATCATTTTCCTCACCGGCCCGGTGGAAGACCAGATGGCTTCGCTCGTCTGCGCGCAGCTGCTTTTCCTCGAGGCTGAAAACCCGAAGAAGGAAATCGCGCTCTACATCAATTCGCCGGGTGGCGTTGTGACCGCCGGCATGGCGATCTACGATACGATGCAGTTCATCCGCCCTGCGGTCTCCACGCTCTGCGTCGGCCAAGCTGCCTCCATGGGCTCGCTGCTTCTGGCTGCCGGTGAAAAGGGAATGCGTTTCGCAACCCCGAACGCCCGCATCATGGTGCACCAGCCTTCCGGCGGTTTCCAGGGGCAGGCATCGGACATCGAGCGCCACGCCCGCGACATCATCAAGATGAAGCGCCGCCTCAATGAAGTCTACGTGAAGCACACGGGCCGTACGCTCGAAGAGGTTGAAAAAACCCTCGATCGCGACCACTTCATGGATGCAGACGAGGCGAAGGACTGGGGCGTGATCGACAAGATCCTGACCTCGCGCCAGGAAATCGAAGGCGCCGCCGCGAATTGAGGCGCGCCGCTTTTTGACGTTTGTTTGAACCCGCAAAAGTAATTTCGGGGCTTTCAACCGCAACAGAAAGCGATATTAGTATATATAAAGGCTATGTTGAATTTTTATGACGTGGCCTTTGGTTTGATGGGGAATTCGTTGCAGCCGGTTGTCAGCTCATGTATCTGATACCGGTTAGTACCCCGGGAAACGAGGCGGATACGGCGATGCACCCCAAGGGCTGCCGTATCGGCGGGCGGTAAGTTGACCGCGATCCGTTTGGCGGACCTGCGGCGTGCTGGAAGGAAAGTGATATGAGCAAAGTCAGCGGCAGCAACGGCGGCGACTCTAAGAATACACTCTATTGTTCATTCTGCGGCAAGAGCCAGCACGAAGTCCGGAAACTCATTGCCGGACCGACGGTATTCATCTGCGATGAATGCGTCGAATTGTGCATGGACATCATCCGCGAGGAGAACAAGACGTCGATGGTGAAGTCGCGAGAGGGTGTTCCCACCCCGCAGGACATCATCAAGATCCTCGACGAATACGTCATCGGCCAGAAGCAGGCGAAGAAAATCCTGTCTGTTGCCGTTCACAACCACTACAAGCGCCTCGCGCACGCCTCCAAGAATGGCGATGTCGAGCTTGCGAAGTCGAACATCATGCTCGTCGGTCCGACGGGCTGCGGCAAGACCTATCTTGCCCAGACGCTCGCTCGCATCATCGACGTTCCCTTCACCATGGCGGACGCTACGACACTGACCGAAGCCGGTTATGTCGGCGAGGACGTGGAAAACATCATCCTGAAGCTGTTGCAGGCTGCGGATTACAATGTCGAGCGCGCCCAGCGCGGTATCGTCTATATCGACGAAGTCGACAAGATTTCCCGCAAGTCGGACAACCCGTCCATCACGCGCGACGTGTCGGGCGAGGGCGTTCAGCAGGCGCTTCTGAAGATCATGGAAGGCACGGTCGCTTCCGTTCCGCCGCAGGGCGGCCGCAAGCATCCGCAGCAGGAATTCCTGCAGGTGGATACGACCAACATCCTGTTCATCTGCGGCGGCGCGTTTGCCGGCCTCGACAAGATCATCTCGGCCCGTGGTGAAAAGACCTCAATCGGCTTCGGTGCGACTGTCAAGGCGGAAGACGATCGCCGCGTCGGCGAGGTGCTGCGTGAGCTGGAGCCCGAAGACTTGGTGAAGTTCGGTCTCATCCCGGAATTCATCGGCCGTCTGCCGGTTCTCGCCACGCTGGAAGACCTCGACGAGGATGCGCTGATCCAGATCCTGTCCGAGCCGAAGAACGCACTGGTCAAGCAGTATCAGCGCCTGTTCGAGATGGAAGATGTGGAACTGACCTTCCACGAGGACGCGCTGCGCGAAATCGCCCGCAAGGCGATCACCCGCAAGACCGGCGCCCGCGGCCTGCGCTCGATCATGGAAAAAATCCTTCTGGACACCATGTTCGAACTGCCGACGCTGGAAGGCGTGCGCGAAGTGGTCATTTCCGACGAGGTCGTCAGCGGCCTTGCACGCCCGCTCTACATCTATGCGGATCGTCAGGAAGAAAAGACCAACGTTTCGGCCTGATCGGCCGGTCCGGTGCTTCGATGAAGTCAGAAGGCCCGCCTCCGTGCGGGCCTTTTCTGTTGTCGCCGGGTGTGAAACTTGCGCCTAACTTGGCGAAGCCCGATTTTGCGTTTGGAGCGGATTGCGCTTTGCTGATAAAGTCTTACAACTGATTTGCAGCGCGATATGACGGAAATGTGAATTTCGTCGGCGACCCGGTTCCTGAGCCCTCAAGGATAACCGGAAATGTCGGTAGTATTAGCCGGCGCTGGGTTTTGTTGAATTTCACGGTCCTGCCTTCGCGTAAGGCCGTCTGTTCCGGCGACTTGAAATCGGTGTTTCGAAACTCCACTTTCAGTCTCGAGAAATGAATGTGCCGGATGCCCCAAGCTGTCCGGCAAAGTGTCCCGAAAGGGACCATGGAAAGGAAATGATATGACGAACATCACGTCTGCGGCATCTGGCGGTACCTATCCGGTACTTCCCCTGCGCGACATTGTCGTTTTCCCGCATATGATCGTTCCCCTGTTCGTCGGGCGGGAAAAATCCATCCGTGCGCTCGAGGAAGTCATGGGGTCGGACAAGCAGATCATGCTTGTTACCCAGATCAACGCCAGCGATGACGATCCGGCCCCGGAGGCCATCCACAAGGTCGGCACGGTCGCCAATGTCCTGCAGCTTCTGAAGCTTCCCGACGGCACCGTGAAGGTGCTGGTGGAAGGCAAGGGCCGCGCCCAGATCGACAGCTACACCGGCCGTGAAGACTTCTATGAAGCCACTGCGACGCCGTTGCAGGAGCCTGCCGAAGATCCGGTCGAGATCGAGGCGCTGTCGCGTTCGGTCGTTTCTGAATTCGAGAGCTATGTGAAGCTCAACAAGAAGATTTCGCCCGAGGTTGTCGGCGCTGCCGGCCAGATCGACGATTATTCGAAGCTTGCCGATACGGTCGCTTCGCACCTGTCGATCAAGATCACCGAAAAGCAGGAAATGCTGGAAACCGTCAGCGTGAAGCAGCGGCTTGAAAAGGCGCTCGGCTTCATGGAAGGCGAAATTTCCGTGCTGCAGGTCGAAAAGCGTATCCGTTCGCGCGTCAAGCGCCAGATGGAGAAGACGCAGCGCGAATATTACCTGAACGAACAGATGAAGGCGATCCAGAAGGAACTCGGCGACGGCGAGGACGGCCGTGACGAGATGGCCGAACTGGAAGAGCGCATCGCCAAGACCAAGCTTTCCAAGGAGGCCAAGGAAAAGGCCGAGGCGGAAATGAAGAAGCTTCGCCAGATGAGCCCGATGTCCGCGGAAGCGACCGTCGTGCGCAACTATCTGGACTGGCTGCTGGGTCTACCCTGGGGCAAGAAGTCGAAGATCAAGGCCGACCTCAACAATGCCGAGAAGATCCTGGATCAGGACCACTTCGGTCTGGACAAGGTCAAGGAGCGTATCGTCGAATATCTGGCCGTGCAGGCCCGTGCGACGAAAATCCGCGGTCCGATCCTCTGCCTCGTCGGCCCGCCCGGCGTCGGCAAGACCTCGCTCGCCAAGTCGATCGCCAAGGCGACCGGCCGCGAATATGTGCGCATGGCGCTGGGTGGCGTTCGTGACGAGGCGGAAATACGCGGTCACCGCCGTACTTATATCGGCTCCATGCCGGGCAAGATCGTCCAGTCGATGAAGAAGGCCAAGAAGGCGAACCCGCTCTTCCTGCTCGACGAGATCGACAAGATGGGCATGGACTTCCGTGGCGATCCGTCGTCGGCACTGCTCGAGGTGCTCGATCCGGAACAGAACTCCACCTTCATGGACCATTACCTTGAAGTGGAATACGACCTGTCCGACGTGATGTTCGTGACAACGGCCAACACGCTGAACATTCCCGGCCCACTGATGGACCGCATGGAAGTGATCCGCATCGCCGGTTACACGGAAGACGAAAAGCGCGAAATCGCCAAGCGTCACCTGTTGCCCAAGGCGATCAAGGAACATGCTCTGCGTCCGGAAGAGTTCTCGGTTACCGATGACGCCCTGATGGTCGTCATCCAGCAGTACACCCGCGAGGCGGGCGTGCGCAGTTTCGAACGCGAGCTGATGAAGCTGGCGCGCAAGGCTGTCACCGAGATCATCAAGGGCAAGGTCAAGTCCGTGGAAGTCACCGCAGCAAACGTTCCGGATTATCTGGGCGTTCCGCGGTTCCGCCACGGCGAGGCCGAGCGCGAGGATCAGGTCGGTGTCGTCACGGGTCTGGCCTGGACGGAAGTCGGCGGTGAGCTGCTCACCATCGAAGGCGTGATGATGCCGGGCAAGGGCCGCATGACGGTGACCGGCAACCTCAAGGAAGTGATGAAGGAATCCATTTCGGCGGCGGCATCCTATGTCCGTTCGCGCGCCGTGGACTTCGGCATCGAGCCGCCCCGCTTCGACAAGAGCGACATCCACGTGCACGTTCCGGAAGGGGCAACCCCGAAGGACGGTCCGTCCGCCGGTGTTGCCATGGCGACCGCCATCGTCTCCATCATGACGGGTATCCCGGTCTCGAAGGATGTGGCGATGACGGGTGAGATCACGCTTCGCGGTCGCGTGCTGCCTATCGGCGGCCTGAAGGAAAAGCTGCTTGCGGCCCTTCGCGGCGGCATCAAGAAGGTGCTGATCCCGGAAGAAAACGCCAAGGATCTGGCGGAGATTCCGGACAATGTGAAGAACGAGATGGAAATCATCCCGGTGTCGCGGATGGGCGAGGTCATCAAGCACGCCCTTATCCGCCAGCCGGAGCCCATCGAGTGGGACGGCAGCATCGAGACGCCGGTGATCGCAACCGTCGAAGGCGTCGACGACGGCAGCCAGACCATCGCGCATTGATAATGCATCGTCGCGAGGGGCGGGAATCGCCTTTCGCGACGGCTGCTGCATAGATTCAATGTCTTAGGTGTCGGAAGGCGCATGTGGCGTAAAGCTGCGCACAAGTGATGCGAATTTGGCACGAATATGTGGAAGGCCGGCAGAAATGTCGGCCTTTTTTGTGAAAAAAAACGCAGACCCCTTGTTTTTCAGGCGATTCCAGCGCTTTTGGGTTGCTGCGCGCGGATGCGAACGTATTCTGCGCCGGCTTAATTTGAGTCGTTTCAAACCATTGAAAGGGGTGGAAACATGAACAAGAACGAGCTCGTCTCTGCTGTTGCCGAAAAGGCTGGTCTCACGAAGGCAGATGCTGCTTCCGCTGTTGATGCTGTATTCGAAACTGTACAGAGCGAACTGAAGAACGGTGGCGACATTCGCCTGGCCGGCTTCGGCAGCTTCTCCGTCAGCCGTCGTGAAGCCTCCAAGGGCCGTAACCCTTCCACGGGTGCTGAAGTCGATATCCCGGCTCGCAACGTACCGAAGTTTTCCGCAGGCAAGGGCCTGAAGGACGCCGTCAACTCGTAAGGTTTCCGGAAAGCCGCAACGCCCGGCGGCGGGCGGGCGGCTTTTCAGGTTCACGAGGAAACATGTTTTGACGCCCTGACGCCGTCACATCGCCGCCAAAAGCGGGCGGTGTTTCGAAAAGCTCTTTTCGGACAGGCCGGGTTCTCCCGGTCAAGATGTGAATGAAAGCAGGGAAGCGCCTGTGTAGCTTCCATCCGGACACACGGCGTTTTTCGACGCGGAATGTGGGCATAAACACGAAAGCCCGGCCTTCCAGGCCGGGCTTTTTGATTCAGCGGTCAGGAAGTGTCATGCCACTGTCATGTCTGTAACGCAGAAGCCTTGGGGTATTTCTGGACCCAAGGGGGATTAAAATGGCGTTCCGATTTTCTCAAATGGCTTTGACCGCCGCGCTGCTCACGTCCGCAGCCATCCCGGCCGCGGCCGAGCCGGTTTTCAACCGCATCGCATCTTTCCCCGTGGCGAAAAACCTTCCCGCGGACAAGGACACCAAGTCCGTCACCTCGGCTGAAATCATTACCGCCAGCGAAGACGGCAAGACGTTGATATATTCGGACAGCCCGCTTGGCGGCATCGGTTTCATCGACATCACCGACGCCAAGGCTCCCAAGGCCGGCGGCGCGCTGCTGCTCGAAGGCGAACCGACCTCCGTTGCCGTTGCCGGTCTCAAGGTGCTGGCCGGCGTCAATACGTCGAAAAATCGCGCCAAGCCCTCCGGCAAGCTGGTGACGGTCGATATTGCTACCAAAAAGATCGAAGCAAGCTGTGATCTCGGCGGCCAGCCCGATTCCGTCGCCGTTTCCCCAGACAAGACCTTCGCCTCCATCGCCATCGAAAACGAGCGCGATGAAGAGGTGAACGAAGGCGCCCTGCCGCAGATGCCCGCCGGTTATCTGGTGACTGTCGGTCTGAAGGACGGCGTTGCCGATTGCGCGACGCTGAAGAAGATCGAGCTCACCGGTCTTGCCGAAATTTCTCCTGAGGATCCGGAGCCGGAATTCGTGTCGATCAACGCCAATGGCGAGATCGCGCTGACTCTTCAGGAAAACAATCATATCGTCATTCTCGACGGCAAGACCGGTACGGTGAAGACGCATTTCTCCGCCGGCAAGGTCGATCTTGAAGGCATCGATACGAAGACCGATGGCCAGTTGAAGTTCACCGACAAGCAGGAAGGCCGCAAGCGCGAGCCGGACGCCGTGAAGTGGCTGGACAACGACCGTATCGTCATCGCCAATGAGGGCGACTGGCAGGGCGGTTCGCGCGGCTTTACCATCTTCGACAAGACCGGCAAGCTCGTCTACGAATCCGGCTCCTCGCTCGAACACGCGGTTGCGGCCATCGGCCACTATCCGGAAAAGCGCTCCAAGGCAAAGGGCATCGAGCCGGAAGGTCTGGAAGCGGCGACCTTCGGCGACCAGAAATATTTCTTCGTGCTGTCGGAGCGCGCCTCTGTCGTCGCTGTCTACAAGGACACCGGCAAGGAGCCGGAACTGACGCAGCTCCTGCCTTCGGGCGTTTCGCCGGAAGGCGCTGTCGCCATCCCGTCGCGCAACCTCCTTGCCACGGCCAATGAGGTCGATCTGATCGAAGACGGCGGCGTCCGCTCGCATGTCATGCTCTATGAGCGCGGTGAAGGTGAAGCAGCCTATCCGCAGCTGGCTTCCGCCACCGTCGATGGTGCGCCGATCGGCTGGGGCGCTCTTTCGGGTCTGGTCGGCGATGCCGAAAAGCCCGGCATTCTCTATGCCGTGTCCGACTCGGTCTATGGCAACCAGCCGTCGATCTTCACCATCGATGCGACGAAAAAGCCCGCCACCATCACCAGCGTGCTGCGCGTCAAGCGTGACGGCATCGCCGCTCAAAAGCTAGACATCGAAGGCATCACGCTGGACGGCAAGGGCGGTTTCTGGCTGGCTTCTGAGGGCGACAGCGCCAAGCTCGTTCCGCACGCGCTCTATAACGTCAACGCCAAGGGCGAGATCAAGGCCGAGATCGCATTGCCGAAGGAACTTCTCGCCGGCGACACCCGCTTCGGTTTCGAAGGCGTGACCATGATCGGCAAGGGCGACGACGCGACGCTGTGGATGGCTGTGCAGCGTGAATGGGGCACGGACGAAAAGGGCTTCGTCAAGCTGGTCTCCTACAATCCGAAATCCAAGGAGTGGGGCGCCGTCCGTTACCCGCTCGACAAGACCGAGGCAGGCTGGGTCGGCCTCTCCGAAATCGCCGCGCAGGGCGACTATGTCTATATCGTCGAGCGCGACAACCAGATCGGCGACAAGGCCAAGATCAAGAAGCTCTACCGTGTTGCGATCGCGGACCTGAAGCCGGGCAAGATCGGCGGCGAACTGCCGCTGGTGGCCAAGCAGGAAGCCCATGACTTCCTGCCTGACCTCAAGGCCCAGACCAACGGTTATGTCGTCGACAAGCTGGAAGGCTTCACCTTCGACAAGGCGGGAACGGCCTATGCCGTGACCGACAATGACGGCGTGGACGATTCTTCCGGCGAAACGCTGTTCTTCACCGTCAATATGAAGGCGATCAACTGATCGAGCCGATTGGCGCCGCAAATGAAAAAAGCCGGGCTATGCCCGGCTTTTTTGTACGGCGAGGGGCCTCTTGGCCGCGTTTCCCGATCTTGCACGATGCCCGACGATGCAAGCCGTTAAAATCGGCGTTGCCGCTTCGATATCGGATTGTGAAGGATTCGTCCGGAGCCATCCGGGAAAATGCTGCGGATCGATCGTAACGGATCACCGCCCCATGGAATTCTTGCTTTTGGGAGTATCTTGTTTTTCCGAGTCCTGCTGGACCCAGCGGAAAAAAATATAAACAGGCAGCGCAATAAGCGCGAGTGTTACAAACGCGTCGATCGACATGGTTTCATCCATCAGTTCAACCGTTCATCATGAAACGGTGCGCAAACAATGCCTGAAATCTCTTTAGAAAGTCTGAATCTTCCTTATTTTCCGGTATGTTGCGGGGTGATACAGGGGGTGGTCAAGTTGTCGGATTTTGGAACAGTGGTGCCGATTTGGCATGGCGCAACTGGAGAAAAGCGATTCCAGCGGTTGGGAATCGTGACGACGCTCTACCGACCGTAGTTAGGGCAGGGGGCAATGATTCCGAATACTGGAGGGCTTATCGCATAGCCAAAGCAAACACGAACAATCTCGGTATCAGGGGGTGATATTTAAATCTTCTGGGAAAATGGTGGGCGATGAGAGACTCGAACTCCCGACATCCTCGGTGTAAACGAGGCGCTCTACCAACTGAGCTAATCGCCCTTCGCGTCTTGCGGATCATGTCCGCCGCGTCGGTGGCCGTGATGTATGCGGATCGGAAAAAAACCGCAAGGGCTTTTGTGAAGTTTTTTTGTTTTTTTTGCCGAGAGAATTTTCCGTCGCCGGGGGACGGGGGCAAAAAGCCGGGAACTGCGGGCTTTTTGCCTGAAACAGGAACCGAGGAAGCCGTGATGGTCATGTGGAAATCCCGCTACGGAAGCCTCCGGCTGTGGACAAGTTTTTTGTTTTCGTTGGGAAAAGCCCGAAAAACAGGGCGTTTGCCGCAATCGCGTTCCAAGGCCTTTCGGTTTTTCCTGATCAAAATGAAGAAGCTTATTCTTTTGTCGTGAAACCTGCTTGACACCCCCGCACGAACGCCGTAGTTAGCCGCTCATCGAACAGCCGAGGCTGGTTCGAGCGGCGGGACTGGTTCCTGTCGTCAGGAGATGCGGGTGTAGCTCAGTCGGTTAGAGTGCCGGCCTGTCACGCCGGAGGTCGCGGGTTCGAGCCCCGTCACTCGCGCCATCCTGTCCCTCGGAAAACGCAGATGAATGTCTGTGGTGCGCGGGTGTAGCTCAGTCGGTTAGAGTGCCGGCCTGTCACGCCGGAGGTCGCGGGTTCGAGCCCCGTCACTCGCGCCATTTCTCTATCCTGAAATGTCTCCTCAAAAACAGATCGACGCGCGATTTGCGCGCTCGTCTATTGACGATTCCAGCGCCTGATTCCGGGCTTCTTAAACGCGATTTTTCCTGCATTTTTTAGTCAAGTTTCGATTCCCGAATATCGTCACTTCGCCGCCATCCGGACGTAAAATTCGTGTGACTTTTTTGCGGTTGCGTCGTTCAATCGATTATTATTGTATTTGAGGGGCTTAGGTCGGAATTGTGGCCCAAATTTGCGTCAATTCCGGCAATATTGTTGCCAATCAATGCGGCAGGTGTCTTGAAATGGTGCCTAAACTCTTGCAGAGAGAGCGCGGCTGCGCTAACGACTTTGGCGTTGCAACATATTGTCCGCTCTTTGAGACTTAAGGTCACAAAGGCAGGCCCGGCACCCGGCCGGGCAGGGAAGAGACCATGACTGAACTCCTCAGTTCCTACATTCCGATCGCAATATTCATCGGTATCGCTCTCGTCATCGGCCTGGCGCTTCTCATTGCGCCGTTCGCTGTCGCTTACAAGGCGCCGGACCCGGAAAAGCTTTCTGCTTTCGAGTGCGGTTTCAACGCCTTCGACGATGCCCGCATGAAATTCGATATCCGCTTTTATCTCGTGTCGATCCTGTTCATCATCTTCGACCTGGAAGTCGCCTTCCTGTTCCCCTGGGCGGTGTCTTTCGGCGAGATGGGCTGGTTCGGTTTCTGGTCGATGATGGTGTTCCTTCTCGTTCTCACCATCGGCTTTATCTATGAGTGGAAGAAGGGAGCGCTGGAATGGGCATGAGCCAGAACAACACCACGCTCGTTGCGCCGCAGCCGAAGGGGATCATCGATCCCTCCACCGGCAAGCCGGTTGGCAGCAACGATGCCTACTTCACGGAAATCAATGACGAGCTGGCCGACAAGGGTTTTCTCGTCACCTCGACCGACGAGCTGATCACCTGGGCACGCACCGGCTCCCTGATGTGGATGCAGTTCGGCCTTGCCTGCTGCGCCGTCGAAGGCCTGATGCAGGCGTCCGGCCCGCGTTATGACATGGAGCGCTTCGGCGTCGCCCCGCGCGCCTCACCGCGCCAGTCGGACGTGATGATCGTCGCCGGCACGCTGACCAACAAGATGGCGCCCGCTCTGCGCAAGGTCTATGACCAGATGCCTGAGCCGCGTTACGTCATCTCCATGGGCTCCTGTGCCAATGGCGGCGGTTATTACCATTATTCCTACGCCGTGGTGCGCGGCTGCGACCGCGTCGTGCCGGTGGATATCTACGTTCCGGGCTGTCCCCCCACGGCGGAGGCGCTGCTTTACGGCGTGCTTCTGCTGCAGAAGAAGATTCGTCGTACCGGTACGATCGAGCGCTAAGGGCAAAGGACGGATTAAGAATGAGCGAAGCTCTCAACGATCTTGCTGCTTACGTTAAGGAAGCGCGTGGTTCCCTCGTGGTGTCGGCTGATATCGCCTATGGCGAGCTGACCCTGAACACGACGCCTGAAAGCGTGATCGCGCTTTTGACCTTCCTGCGTGACGACGTGCAGTGCGGTTTCGTCAACATCATCGATATTTGCGGTGTCGACTGGCCGCAGCGCGAAAAGCGTTTCGACGTTGTCTATCATCTGTTGTCGCCGCGCCAGAACCTGCGCGTACGCGTCAAGCTGCAGGTGGCGGAAGACGAGGGCGTACCGTCTTCGACCTCGGTTTATATGGGTGCCGAATGGTTCGAGCGCGAAGCCTGGGACATGTATGGCATTCCGTTCGAAGGCCATAAGGATCTCCGCCGCATCCTCACGGACTACGGTTTCGAAGGCCATCCGCTGCGCAAGGATTTTCCGGTTACCGGCTTTGTGGAAGTGCGTTACGATGACGTGCTGAAACGGGTTCTTTATGAACCGGTTGAACTGAAACAGGAATTCCGCAACTTCGATTTCCTCTCCCCCTGGGAAGGGACCGAATATGTTCTCCCGGGTGACGAAAAGGCCAAGCAATGAGCCAAGCCCCCGCGACAGAGCATGGACAATGTCTTTGCGGCGCCGTCGGCCTCAATGCCGTCATCGGTGCCCGCGAATTCGGCGTTTGCCATTGCTCCATGTGCCGCCGCTGGTCCGGCGGTGCCTTTCTGGCTGTCGAATGCGCTGATATCTCCGTTGAGAACGAAGAGAACCTCGGCGTCTATTCCTCGTCGGAATGGGGTGAGCGCTGCTTCTGCAAGAACTGCGGCAGCACGCTGATGTGGCGCTCGAAGGACGGCAAGCATTTCGCCGTTTCGCTGCAGGCTTTCGATAACCCTTCCAGTTTCAAGTTCGCGTCGCAGATTTTCACGGATGAGAAGCCTTCGAGCTATTCTTTCGCGGAAACCACGCAGAACATGACCGGCCCCGAATTCATCGCCATGATCACCTCGGCGGAGCACTAGAATGACTGAGCATAACGTCCGCAATTTCACGATCAACTTCGGTCCGGAACATCCGTCCGCGCACGGCGTGCTGCGTCTGGTTCTGGAACTGGATGGCGAAATCGTCGAGCGCGTCGATCCGCATATCGGTCTCCTGCATCGCGGCACCGAAAAGCTGATCGAGACCAAGACCTATCTGCAGGCCGTTCCTTACTTCGACCGCCTCGACTACGTCGCGCCGATGAATCAGGAACACGCTTTCGCGCTCGCCGTCGAAAAGCTGCTTGGCCTCGAAATCCCGATGCGCGGTCAGCTGATCCGCGTCCTCTATTCGGAAATCGGCCGCATCCTGTCGCATATCATGAACGTCACGACGCAGGCCATGGACGTCGGCGCCATGACGCCGCCGGTCTGGGGCTTCGAAGAACGCGAAAAGCTGATGGTGTTTTATGAGCGCGCCTGCGGCGCCCGCATGCACTCGGCCTATGTCCGTCCGGGCGGCGTGCATCAGGACCTGCCGCCGGAACTGGTGGATGATATCGGCAAGTGGTGCGACCCGTTCCTCACCGTTCTCGACAATATCGAGGGCCTTTTGACCGACAACCGCATCTACAAGCAGCGTAACGTCGATATCGGCGTCGTCTCGCTTGAAGACGCCTTCGCCTGGGGTTTCACGGGCGTGATGGTGCGCGGCTCGGGCGCTGCCTGGGATTTGCGCCGCGCGCAGCCCTATGAGTGCTATTCCGATCTCGAATTCGACATTCCCGTCGGCAAGAACGGCGATTGCTATGATCGTTACCTGATCCGCATGCAGGAAATGCGCGAATCCGTAAAGATCATGAAGCAGTGCGTCGACCTTCTCTCCGGCAAGCATCGCATCGGCCCGGTCTCGTCGCTAGACGGCAAGGTAGTTCCGCCGAAGCGTGGCGAGATGAAGCGTTCGATGGAAGCGCTGATCCATCACTTCAAGCTTTACACCGAAGGTTATCACGTTCCGGCCGGCGAAGTTTACGCTGCCGTCGAAGCGCCGAAGGGCGAGTTCGGCGTTTACGTGGTCGCAGACGGTTCGAACAAGCCCTATCGCTGCAAGATCCGCGCGCCGGGCTACGCACACCTGCAGGCCATGGATTTCCTGTGCAAGGGCCATCAGCTTGCTGACGTTACAGCCGTGCTCGGCTCCCTCGACATCGTGTTCGGGGAGGTCGACCGCTGATGCGTCTGCCGCTGGCCATACCGGCTTTTCTCGCTGCGATGTCTGCCTCCGCTCTCGCCCAGACGGCGACGGACGAGGGCGGCATATCGCTGTCGAGCGGCGGCTCTTCGACCATCAAGCAGCTTCTGTCGTCGGGATACGAGATCAAGGCCTCGGTTCCCAATGGCAGCAAGTTCATCGTGTTCATGCAGAAAGACAAGGCGGCTTACGCCTGCGAATTCGTCACGGTGGCGAGATCGCGTTGTGAGACGTTAAACTGAAAAGGCGTGAGGAAGTATGTCCGTTCGTCGACTAGCCGAAGATCAGTTCCAGCCCGTGGCGTTCGCCTTCAATGCGGAAAATACCGCATGGGCTGAAAAGACGATCAAGAAATATCCCGAGGGACGCCAGCAATCGGCGGTCATCCCGCTGCTCATGCGTGCGCAGGAGCAGGACGGCTGGGTTACCCGCGCCGCCATCGAGAAAATCGCCGACATGCTGGATATGGCCTATATCCGCGTCATGGAAGTGGCGACCTTCTATACCCAGTTCCAGCTGAAGCCGGTCGGCACGCGCGCCCACGTTCAGGTTTGCGGCACCACGCCCTGCATGCTGCGCGGCTCGGAAGCGCTGATGGACGTCTGCCGCAAGAAGATCCACCACGATCCGCTGCACACCAATGAGAGCGGCACGCTGTCCTGGGAAGAAGTGGAATGTCAGGGCGCCTGCGTCAACGCGCCGATGGTCATCATCTTCAAGGACGCCTATGAGGACCTGACGCCCGAGCGTCTGGAAGAGATCATCGATACGTTCGAGGCAGGCAAGGGCGACACCGTCAAGACCGGCCCGCAGATCGACCGTCACCAGTCGGTCCCGGTCGGCGGCCTGACGACGCTGACGGAAGAGATCAAGCCGGATCGCTCCAATCTCGACAAGCCGGCCGAAGTGGCTGCGGACGCCGCACCGGTTCCGCCCTCCAACGCCGCCAAGCCGAAGACGGATGCGCCTGAAACCGATCCGAAGCTGAAGACGCCGGTGACCGCGCCCAAGGCTGCCGAAGCCAATGTGAAGACCGCCGAAAAGGAAGCTTCGGGATCTGCGAAGCCGTCGCTCGATTCCAAGGATCGTCCGGCAGGCATCGAAAAGCCCGCAACGCCCGACGACCTGAAGCTGATTTCCGGTGTAGGCCCCAAGATTGAGGGTACGCTGAACGAGCTCGGCATCTTCACCTATGCGCAGATCGCCGGCTGGAAGCAGGCCGAATGCGACTGGGTCGATGGATATCTGAATTTCAAGGGCCGTATCGGCCGTGATGACTGGGTCAAGCAGGCCGAGGCGCTCGCCAAGGGTGGCGAAGCCGAGTATATCAGGGTCTTCGGCAAGAAGCCGCGGTAAGAGGTGAAGCATGTTAAAAGATCAGGATCGCATCTTTACCAATCTCTACGGCCTCAAGGACAAGTCCCTGAAGGGCGTGAGAGCGCGCGGCCACTGGGACGGCACCAAGCAGATCATCGAAAAGGGCCGTGACTGGATCATCAACGAGATGAAGGCTTCCGGCCTTCGCGGTCGCGGCGGCGCTGGCTTCCCGACGGGTCTCAAATGGTCCTTCATGCCGAAGGAAAATGACGGCCGCCCGCATTACCTCGTCGTCAACGCCGACGAATCCGAGCCCGGCACCTGCAAGGACCGCGAAATCCTGCGCAACGATCCGCATACGCTGATTGAAGGCTGCGTGATCGCCGGTTTCGCCATGGGCGCGCATACCGCCTATATCTACGTTCGCGGCGAATATATGCGCGAGCGTGAGGCGCTGCAGGCGGCTATCGATGAGTGCTACGATGCCGGCCTGCTCGGCAAGAACAACAAGAACGGCTGGGATTTCGACATCTACGTCCATCACGGCGCAGGTGCCTATATCTGCGGCGAAGAGACGGCTCTACTCGAAAGCCTTGAAGGCAAGAAGGGCCAGCCGCGCCTCAAGCCGCCGTTCCCGGCCAATATGGGTCTTTACGGCTGCCCGACGACCGTCAACAACGTTGAATCCATCGCCGTTGCGCCGACCATCCTGCGCCGAGGTGCGGCATGGTTCTCGTCCATCGGCCGTCCGAACAATGTCGGCACCAAGCTGTTCATGGTCTCCGGCCATGTCGAGCGTCCCTGCACCTTCGAAGACGCGCTGGGCCTGTCCTTCCGCGAGCTGATCGAACACCATTGCGGTGGCATTCGCGGCGGCTGGGACAATCTGCTCGGCGTCATCCCCGGCGGCGCATCCTGCCCCATCGTTCGCGGTGAGGACATGAAGGACGCCATCATGGATTTCGACGGCATGCGCGAAGTGAAGTCTTCCTTCGGCACCGGCGGCATGATCGTCATGGACAAGTCCACCGACGTCATCAAGGCGATTGCCCGCATCGCGGCCTTCTTCAAGCATGAAAGCTGCGGCCAGTGCACGCCGTGCCGTGAAGGCACGGGCTGGATGTGGCGCGTGCTGGAACGCATGGTCAAGGGCAATGCCCAGAAGCGCGAAATCGACATGCTGTTTGAAGTGACGAAGCAGATCGAAGGCCACACCATCTGTGCGCTCGGCGACGCCGCCGCATGGCCGGTACAGGCGCTGATCCGCAATTTCCGTCCGGAAATCGAAAAGCGCATCGACCAATATACTTACAGGGCCATGGATGATGGCGCTGTTCTGGAAGCCGCTGAATAAGCATTGAGGCTTCAGGCGGAGCCGGAATTTTCCGGCCTCGCGACACCATGAAACGTCTGGCAGACGATACGAGTGCCGGGCGCGATTAAGGATTTGTTGCGGACCGTGTGAGACATGGGACGAACAGGCAACAGGACGTAAGTAGAACCATGGCAAAGCTCAAGGTTGACGGTAAAGAGATCGAGGTTCCGGATCATTTCACGCTGTTGCAGGCGTGCGAGGAGGCTGGCGCCGAAGTTCCGCGCTTTTGTTTTCATGAGCGCTTGTCGGTCGCGGGTAACTGCCGCATGTGTCTCATCGAGGTGAAGGGCGGACCGCCCAAGCCCGCCGCTTCCTGCGCCATGGGTGTTCGCGACGTTCGCGGCGGCCCGAACGGCGAATTGCCGGAAATTTTCACCAACACGCCGATGGTCAAGAAGGCCCGCGAAGGCGTGATGGAATTCCTGCTCATCAACCACCCGCTCGATTGCCCGATCTGCGACCAGGGCGGCGAATGCGACCTGCAGGACCAGGCCATGGCCTTCGGTATCGCCGGTTCGCGTTATGCGGAAAACAAGCGCGCGGTTGAAGACAAATATATCGGACCGCTCGTCAAGACGGTCATGAACCGCTGCATCCACTGCACGCGCTGCGTCCGTTTCACCACGGAAGTGGCCGGCATTGCCGAACTCGGCCTCATCGGCCGCGGCGAAGATGCCGAAATCACCACCTATCTCGAGCAGGCCATGACCTCGGAGCTTCAGGGCAACGTTGTTGACCTCTGCCCGGTCGGCGCGCTCACCTCCAAGCCTTTCGCCTTCACCGCCCGTCCGTGGGAACTGAACAAGACCGAAACTATCGACGTGATGGACGCGCTCGGTTCGGCCATCCGCGTCGATACCCGTGGCCGCGAAGTCATGCGCGTCATGCCGCGCGTCAACGAGGCGATCAACGAAGAGTGGATTTCCGATAAGAGCCGCTTCATCTGGGACGGCCTGAAGACGCAGCGCCTCGACCGGCCTTACGTCCGCAAGGATGGTCGCCTTCAGCCCGCAACCTGGGGCGAAGCCTTCGGCGCGATCAAGCAGGCTGTTGCCGCAACGTCCGGCAACAAGATCGGTGCGATTGCCGGCGATCTGTCCTCCGTCGAAGAAATGTTCGCGCTGAAGTCTCTTCTCGCTTCGCTCGGTTCGGCCAATGTCGATTGCCGTCAGGATGGCGCTGCGCTTGATCCTTCGCTCGGTCGCGCCAGCTACATCTTCAATTCCACCATTGAAGGCATCGAGCAGGCCGACGCCCTGCTGATCGTCGGTTCCAACCCGCGCTACGAAGCGGCCGTGCTCAACGCCCGCATCCGCAAGCGCTGGCGTCGCGGCGGTTTCCCGATCGGCGTAATCGGCGAAGCTGGCGAACTGCGCTACAATTACGAATATCTCGGTTCCGGCGCTGAAACGCTGTCCGATCTGGCCAATGGCTCGCACAGCTTCATCGACAAGCTGAAATCCGCCAAGAACCCGCTGATCATCATCGGCCAGGGTGCTCTGGCGCGCGCCGATGGTGCAGCCGTGCTGGCTGCCGCCGCCAAGCTCGCTACCTCGGTAGGTGCTGTCACCGAAGAGTGGAACGGCTTCTCTGTCCTGCACACCGCCGCTTCCCGCGTCGGCGGTCTCGATATCGGCTTCGTGCCGGGCGAGGGCGGTGTTGCCGCCGCTGACATGGTCGCCTCCATGGACGTTCTCTTCCTGCTCGGCGCCGATGAACTCGACCTGTCGAACAAGGGCGCCAAGTTCACCGTCTATATCGGCAGCCATGGCGACCAGGGCGCGATGAATGCCGACGTCATCCTTCCGGGTGCGGCCTATACCGAAAAATCCGGTATCTGGGTCAACACCGAAGGCCGTGTGCAGGTGGGCAACCGCGCCGGTTTCGCACCGGGTGAAGCCCGCGAAGACTGGGCGATCCTGCGTGCGCTGTCCGATGTTCTCGGCAAGAAGCTGCCGTTCGATTCGCTGTCGGCGCTCCGCGGCCAGCTCTATGTAGCGCATCCGCATCTGGCGGAAACGGACGAGATCGTCGCCGGCAACGGCAAAGATATCGAAGCGCTGGCTGGCAAAAGCGGCTCGCTCAACAAGTCGGCGTTTGCCTCGCCGGTTAAAGACTTTTATTTGACGAACCCGATTGCGCGCGCATCCGCCGTCATGGCCGAGTGCTCCGCATTGGCCCGCAACAATTTCCAGGCTGCGGCAGAGTAAGGGTAGGGGATTTATGGAACAGTTTTTCTGGAGCTACGTCTGGCCCGCGCTGATCATGGTCGGCCAGTCCCTGCTGCTTCTCGTTTGCCTTCTGGTGTCCATCGCGTTCCTGCTGCTTGCCGACCGCAAGGTGTGGGCGGCTGTGCAGCTGCGCCGTGGTCCGAACGTCGTTGGTCCCTTCGGTCTCTTCCAGTCCTTCGCCGACCTTCTGAAGTTCATTCTGAAGGAGCCTGTCATTCCGGCCGGCGCCAACAAGGCCGTTTTCCTTCTGGCGCCGCTGGTAGCGGTGACGCTGGCGCTCGCCACCTATGCCGTGATTCCCTTCAATGAAGGCTGGGTTGTCGCCAATATCAATGTCGGCATTCTCTATATCTTCGCGATTTCTTCGCTTGAAGTATACGGCATCATCATGGGCGGCTGGGCTTCGAACTCGAAGTACCCGTTCCTCGGCGCGCTGCGTTCTGCCGCGCAGATGGTGTCCTACGAAGTGTCGATCGGCCTCGTCATCGTCACCGTTCTGCTCTGCGTCGGTTCGCTCAACCTGACGGACATCGTTCTGGCCCAGAAGACCGGCCTCGGCACCATGCTCGGCCTGCCGGCCTCGTTCCTCGACTGGCACTGGCTGTCGCTCTTCCCGATGTTCATCGTGTTCTTCATTTCGGGCCTTGCCGAAACCAACCGTCCGCCCTTTGACCTTCCGGAAGCGGAATCGGAACTGGTCGCCGGTCACATGGTCGAATACGGCTCCACGCCTTACATGATGTTCATGCTCGGCGAATATGCTGCGATCGTCCTGATCTGCTGCCTGACGACGATCCTGTTCATGGGCGGCTGGCTGCCGATCGTGGATGTGTGGTTCCTGAACTGGGTTCCGGGCATTGTCTGGTTCGCATTGAAGGGCTGCATGGTCTTCTTCATGATCGCGCTGACCAAGGCTTTCGTTCCGCGTTACCGTTATGACCAGCTCATGCGTCTCGGCTGGAAGGTGTTCCTGCCGCTGTCGCTCGCCATGGTCGTTATTGTTGCATTCGTATTGAAGCTGACGGGGTGGGCCGGTTGATGTCCGTACTCCTCGCTCAGAAATCTGGAGACTGAGATGGCAAGCCTCTCCCAAGCCGTCAATTCGCTGTTCCTGAAGGAGTTCGTCGGCGCGATCCTGCTCACGATGCGCCACTTCTTCAAACAGAAGGCAACGGTGAACTATCCTTTCGAAAAGGGCCCGGTCTCTCCGCGCTTCCGTGGTGAACATGCGCTGCGCCGTTATCCGAACGGTGAAGAGCGCTGCATCGCCTGCAAGCTGTGTGAAGCGATCTGTCCCGCTCAGGCGATCACCATCGAAGCCGGCCCGCGCCGCAATGACGGCACCCGCCGCACGGTGCGTTACGATATCGACATGGTGAAGTGCATCTATTGCGGTTTCTGCCAGGAAGCCTGCCCGGTGGATGCCATCGTCGAAGGCCCGAACTTCGAATTCGCGACGGAAACCCGCGAGGAGCTTTATTTCGACAAGCAGAAGCTTCTCGACAATGGCGACCGCTGGGAGCGTGAAATCGCACGCAACCTCGCACTGGATGCGCCTTACCGTTAAGGCGCAACCGTCTTTCCGGGGGAAGCCCCGGAGAGCGATGAAAAGTAAAATGCCTGCGCGGTTTTCGCCGGCGGGGACGAAACGGGTGAGGGGCCTTCGAGCCATCTTTGCCCGATGAGGACAAGAAGGCACCAACATGGGTCTGCACGCTGTATTCTTTTATATATTCGCTTTCGTCGCCGTGGCGTCTGCGTTCATGGTCATCGCATCGAAGAACCCAGTTCATTCGGTGCTCTTCCTGATTTTGACCTTCTTCAACGCAGCCGCGCTGTTCCTGCTGACGGGCGCCGAATTCCTCGGCATGATCCTGCTGGTGGTTTATGTCGGCGCCGTGGCGGTGCTCTTCCTCTTCGTCGTCATGATGCTGGATGTGGATTTCGCAGAGCTTCGTTCGGGCGTGCTGCAATATGCCCCGGTCGGTGCGCTGATCGGTGTCATCCTTGCGGCGGAATTGATCGTCGTGGTCGGCGGCAGCATGCTGAACCCGATTGCGGCCAAGTCCATTACCATGCCGATCCCGCCTGTCACCGAACGTACCAATACGGCCGCACTCGGCGACGTGCTCTATACCAATTACGTCTACTTCTTCCAGCTCGCCGGCCTCGTGCTGCTGGTGGCCATGATCGGCGCCATCGTGCTGACGCTGCGTCATCGCACCGACATCAAGCGGCAGGATATCTCCACGCAGGTCGGCCGCGACCCGAAGACCGCCGTCACCACGGTCAAGGTCAAGCCGGGCCAGGGCATCTGAGGCGCGAACGGATCCAAGGAAACAGAATATGGAAATCGGTCTTTCCCACTACCTGACGGTCAGCGCGATCCTCTTCACGATCGGCGTCTTCGGCATCTTCCTTAACCGGAAGAACGTCATCGTCATCCTCATGTCGATCGAACTCATCCTGCTTGCGGTCAACATCAACATGGTGGCCTTTTCGGCCTTCCTGAACGATATCGTCGGCCAGGTCTTCGCTTTGTTCATTCTGACCGTTGCAGCCGCCGAAGCGGCCATCGGTCTTGCAATACTCGTTGTCTTCTACCGCAACCGCGGATCGATCGCCGTCGAAGACGTCAATATGATGAAGGGCTGATAAGGCTATGATCTACAAGGCTATCGTCTTTCTTCCACTGATCGGCTTCCTGATCGCCGGCCTGTTCGGCCGCTCCATCGGCGCCAAAGCTTCCGAATATGTCACCACCGGTCTGATGATCGTGGTCGCCATCCTGTCCTGGATCGTCTTCTTCACCGTAGCACTCGCCCATGGCGAGCCGGGCGAGGTGATCAAGGTCACCGTGCTTCGCTGGATCCAGTCCGGCGGCATCGATGTCGAATGGGCGTTCCGCATCGATACGCTGACGGCCGTCATGTTCGTCGTGGTCAACACCGTCTCGACGCTGGTGCACCTCTATTCGATCGGATATATGCATCACGATCCGCATCGTCCGCGCTTCTTCGCCTATCTGTCGCTCTTCACCTTCGCCATGCTGATGCTGGTGACCTCCGACAACCTGCTGCAGATGTTCTTCGGCTGGGAAGGCGTGGGTCTGGCGTCCTATCTGCTGATCGGCTTCTGGTTCAAGAAGCCATCCGCCTCGGCTGCCGCCATGAAGGCCTTCATCGTCAACCGCGTTGGTGACTTCGGCTTCATCCTCGGCATTGGCGGCGTGTTCGTGCTGTTCGGCTCGATCAATTTCGAGACGATCTTTGCTGCGGCCGCAACCTATCTGCCGGCAGAAGGCGCTGCCTCCTCGGAAACCGTCATCAACCTGTTCGGCATGCATCTGGACAAGGCAAATGCGATGACGGGCGTCTGCCTTCTGCTCTTCATGGGCGCCATGGGTAAATCGGCGCAGTTCCTGCTGCACACCTGGCTGCCGGACGCGATGGAAGGCCCGACCCCGGTGTCTGCCCTCATTCACGCCGCAACCATGGTTACCGCCGGCGTCTTCCTTGTCGCCCGCATGTCGCCGCTGTTCGAACTGTCGCATGATGCCTTGACCGTCGTGACGCTGATCGGCGCGATCACCGCCTTCTTTGCCGCGACCGTCGGTCTCGTGCAGAACGACATCAAGCGCGTGATTGCCTATTCGACCTGCTCGCAGCTCGGTTACATGTTCGTGGCGCTCGGCGTCGGCGCTTATGGTGCCGCCGTGTTCCACCTCTTCACGCACGCCTTCTTCAAGGCCCTGCTGTTCTTGTGCGCCGGTTCGGTCATCCATGCCGTCGATGGCGAGCAGGACATGCGTTACATGGGCGGCCTGCGCAAGCATATCCCCATCACCTTCTGGACCATGACTGTCGGCACGCTGGCGCTGACCGGCGTTGGTATCCCGGGCACGATGATCGGTTTTGCCGGCTTCTTCTCGAAGGACGTCATCATCGAATCCGCTTACGCGTCCCATTCGGTGCTGTCCGGTTTCGCCTTCACGCTTTTGGTCATCGCCGCGCTGTTCACCAGCTTCTATTCCTGGCGTCTGGCCTTCATGACCTTCTTCGGCAAGCCGCGCGCTTCCGCCGACGTCATGCACCATGTGCATGAATCGCCGATGGTCATGCTGATCCCGCTCTTCATCCTCACCGTCGGCGCGATCTTTGCCGGTGTTGCCTTCGAAGGTTATTTCTTCGGTCATGAATATGCCGAATTCTGGAAGGGTGCCCTGTTCACGCTTCCGGAAAACGAAATCCTCGAGGAATTCCACCACGTGCCGCTGTGGGTGAAGTGGAGCCCGTTTTTCGCGATGGCGCTTGGTTTCGTGACCGCATGGTACATGTACATCAAGTCGCCGGAGACGCCGAAGCGTCTGGCCGAGACCCATCGCGGCCTCTACCAGTTCCTCTTGAACAAGTGGTATTTCGACGAACTCTACGACTTCCTCTTCGTACGTTCCGCAAAGGCGCTCGGCCGCTTCCTGTGGAAGAAGGGCGACGTCGCCGTCATCGACCACTATGGACCGAACGGCATTGCAGCGCGTGTGGTTGACGTGACCAACCGCATGGTCCGCCTGCAATCCGGTTATCTTTATCATTATGCCTTTGCGATGCTGATCGGCATCGCGGCGCTTGTCACCTGGATGATGCTCGGGAGTGCCCTCTGATGACCGATTGGCCCATTCTTTCAACGGTCACCTTTCTGCCGCTCGTCGGCGTGGTGCTCCTGCTTCTGACGAATGAGAACGGCCCCTATGGTCGCCGCAACATTCTCAATGTCTCGCTGCTGACGACGGTCTTCACCTTCATCGTGTCGCTGTTCATCTGGATCGGTTTCGACAATTCGAACCCCGGTTTCCAGATGGTCGAGAAGCATCAATGGTTCGGCAACATCGCCGCCTACCATCTGGGTGTCGACGGCATCTCCATGCTCTTCGTCATCCTCACCACTTTCCTCATGCCTTTCTGCGTGCTGGCAAGCTGGGATTCGATCGAGAAGCGCATCAAGGAATACATGATCGCCTTCCTGCTCTTGGAAGTCGTCATGATCGGCGTTTTCGTGGCGCTGGATACGGTTCTCTTCTACGTCTTCTTCGAAGCGACGCTGATCCCGATGTTCATCATCATCGGTGTGTGGGGCGGCAAGGATCGCGTTTACGCCTCCTACAAGTTCTTCCTCTACACGCTGCTCGGTTCGGTTCTGACCATGCTCGCCATCATGGCCATGTACTGGCAGGCCGGCACCACCGACATGACAGAACTCTTGAAATACGGCTTCCCGGCCGGCATGCAGACCTGGCTGTGGCTCGCCTGTTTCGCCGCCTTCTCGGTCAAGATGCCGATGTGGCCGGTGCACACCTGGCTGCCGGACGCCCACGTTCAGGCCCCGACCGCAGGTTCGGTCATCCTGGCTGGCGTCATGCTGAAGCTCGGCGGTTACGGTTTCATCCGCTTCTCGCTGTCGATGTTCCCGCTGGCTTCGGATTATTTCGCCCCCTTCGTCTTCACGCTGTCGGTTCTCGCCATCATCTACACCTCGCTGGTGGCGATGATGCAGGACGACATCAAGAAGCTGATCGCCTATTCCTCCGTCGCCCACATGGGTTACGTGACCATGGGTATCTTCGCCGCCAACGTTCAGGGCGTGCAGGGCGCAATCTTCCAGATGCTGTCGCACGGCATCGTGTCGGGCGCGCTCTTCCTCTGCGTCGGCGTTGTCTACGACCGTCTCCACACCCGCGAAATCGCGGCCTATGGCGGCCTCGTCAACAACATGCCGAAATATGCCGTCGCCTTCATGATCTTCACCATGGCCAATGTCGGTCTGCCCGGCACCTCCGGCTTCGTCGGTGAGTTCCTGACGCTGATCGGCGTCTTCCGCGCCAACACGCTGGTCGCACTGTTTGCGGCAACCGGCGTCATCCTCTCGGCCGCCTATGCGCTGTGGCTCTATCGCCGCGTGATCTTCGGTGCGCTTGAGAAGGAAAGCCTGAAGTCGATGCTCGATCTGTCGACCCGCGAAAAGGTCATCCTTTATCCGCTGGTTGTGCTGACGATCTTCTTCGGCGTCTATCCGGCACCGGTGTTCGATGCGACAGCCGCATCGGTCGATCTTCTGGTAAACAACTATTCGGCTGCACTGCAGGCGGCGCAAAATGTTGCGCTCTCTATGAATTGACGACAGGACCCGTTGGACATGACCGCTGAAATCCTTTTTGCCAGTCTGCACATTGCGACGCCCGAGCTGATCCTTGCGGTCGGCGCGCTGGCGCTGCTCATGATTGGCGTCTTCTCGGGCGACAAGTCGACAACGACGGTCACCGGCCTTGCCGTTGCCCTCCTGCTCGTCGTCGGTCTCTGGATCATCTTTGCCCCCGCTTCGGGCGTGGCCTTCGGCGGTGTCTACATCGCCGATGCCTTCGGCAACTTCATGAAGGTACTGGCGCTGATCGGCTCCATCACCGCCATGATCCTGGCCGTCGGTCAGGGCCGTTTCGAACCCATCGGCCGTTTCGAATATCCGGTGCTGCTGGTTCTTGCGACGCTGGGCATCCTGCTGATGATCTCGGCCAACAACCTGATCTCGCTCTACATGGCGCTGGAACTGCAGTCGCTGGCGCTTTATGTCGTCTGCGCCATCAACCGTGAAAGCCTGCGCTCCACGGAAGCGGGCCTGAAGTATTTCGTGCTGGGCGCGCTGTCTTCCGGCATGCTGCTTTACGGCATGTCGCTGGTCTATGGTTTCACCGGCAATACCGGCTTTACCGAAATAGCGCAGGTTCTGGCCTCGGAAACCCGTTCGCTCGGTCTGGTCTTCGGTCTGGTCTTCGTTCTCGCCGGTCTCGCATTCAAGATTTCGGCCGTGCCGTTCCACATGTGGACGCCGGACGTTTATGAAGGCGCGCCGACCCCGGTAACGGCGTTCCTGTCGGCTGCGCCGAAGATTGGCGCTATGGCGATCCTCGTTCGCATCGTCATTGAGGCGTTCCAGCCGGTCTTCGCCGACTGGCAGCAGATCGTCGTGTTCATCTCCATCGCCTCCATGCTGCTCGGCTCCTTTGCCGCAATCGGCCAGAAGAACATCAAGCGCCTGATGGCTTATTCCTCCATCGGTCACATGGGTTATGCGCTGGTCGGTCTCGCTGCGGGCACCGAAGCCGGTGTGGCTGGCGTCATCCTCTACATGACCGTTTATATGGTCATGACGCTCGGCACCTTCGCCTGCATTCTCTCCATGCGCCGCAAGGAAATCGGCAATGTCGAGACTGTCGAGGATCTGGCCGGTCTTTCGTCCTCCAACCCCTTCATGGCGGTTGTGCTGACGATCCTGATGTTCTCGCTTGCCGGCATTCCGCCGCTCGCCGGCTTCTTCGGCAAGTATTATGTCTTCCTCGCAGCCATCGAGGCGAAGCTCTATCCGCTCGCCATCATCGGTGTCATCGGCTCGGTTGTCGGCGCTTATTATTATATCCGCGTCGTCAAGGTCATGTGGTTCGATGAAGCCAAGGACAAGTTCGAGCGTCCTTCGGGCGAACTCAAAGTGGTTTATGCGCTTTCGGCCTTCTTCACCGTGGCCTTCATCGTCTTCGGCGGTGCACTCGGCAACGCGGTCACTGCTGCGGCGAAGACCTTCTTTTGAGCAGCACACACAAGCATACGGGCCGGATGTCCATCGATGACTTCCGGCACGAGGCGATGGCGGAAACGCCATCGACCAATCTGGAATGTTTCACCCAGGCAAGGGCGGGCGATGGCGGCAATCTGTGGATCACCGCCATCCGCCAGACCGGCGGACGCGGCCGTCGCGGCCGGCCATGGGTCTCCGAACCCGGCAATCTCTACGCCTCGCTTCTTCTGATCGATCCCGCTCCGATGGACCGTATAGGGTCCCTGCCGCTTGCCTTCGCGCTGGCTGTTTATCGCGCCATCCGCGCGGTGCTGCCGACGGGTGGTGAGCCGCTCGAAATCAAATGGCCGAACGACGTGCTGATCGGACGCCGCAAGACCTGCGGCATTCTCATGGAGGCGGAGCTGCTGCCGGATGGCCGACGCGCCATCGTCATCGGCATCGGCATCAATATCGCCCATAAGCCGGAAAATCCGCTTTACCCCGTCACCATGCTTTCCGAACATGGGGCTTCTTGCTCGCCCGACGAATTGTTCGCCCATCTTTTCCGTGAGACGGCGGAGGTGCTGGGGGATTGGGACGAGGGCAGGGGCGTTGCCGGCATCATGGCTGGCTGGCGTGCCGCCGCCTGTGGTATCGGCGAACATATCACCGTCAACTTCCCGGACCGTTCGATTGGCGGGCGTTTCGTCGGGATTGATGATAATGGTTATCTGCTGCTGGATGAGGATGAGGGCGCAAGGCGCTCGATTGCCGCCGGCGACGTGTTTTTCGGATGAGGTGAACGGCGCGACCCGAAGGCCCGCGCCGAACCGCTTTCGACGGGTTGGAGCTTTCCTGCGGCTCATGAAAAGCAGGGTGAAAAACCGGTTCCGCATCGGCCCGGTCGATCAGATGGTTCAACAGGTCCGATGCTTAAGAGCGGCGGGCGCGGCCAATTGCCGTCGCCTGCATGCTTTCGTGAATGGATAAGAAAAACAATGGCTAAACAGGACGAACTGGTCTTTGTGCCGCTTGGCGGCGTGGGTGAAATCGGCATGAATCTGGCGCTTTATGGCTACGGGCCGGAGAGCAAGCGCCAATGGATCATGGTGGATTGCGGCGTGACCTTCGCCGGCCCGGACCTGCCGGGCGTCGATCTGGTACTGCCGGACATCAGCTATATCGCCGAGCAGAAAAAGAACCTCAAGGGCATCATCATCACCCACGCCCATGAAGACCATTATGGCGCGCTTAACGATCTCTGGCCCGGCCTCAACGTGCCGGTCTATGCTTCGCCTTTCACCGCCGGCATGCTGGAAGCCAAGCGCGCCTATGAGGGCACGCGTGCCGAAATTCCGGTGACGATCTTCAAGGCGGGCGACCGCATCAATGTCGGCCCGTTCGAAATCGAGGCGGTCGGCGTCAACCACTCCATTCCGGAGCCGATGTCGCTGGTCATCCGCACACCGCTCGGCAATGTCATCCACACCGGTGACTGGAAAATCGACGAGGCCCCGTCGCTCGGTCCGTTGACGGATGAGGCCCGCTTCCGCGCCATCGGCGAAGAGGGCGTACTGGCGCTGATGTGCGACAGCACCAATTCGGTGCGCGATGGCGTATCGCCCTCCGAACACGAGGTTTCCGAAGGCCTGCGGCAGATCATCGAAAACGCCGAGGGTCGTGTGGCCGTCACCACCTTCTCCTCCAATGTCGGTCGCATCCGCTCGATTGCGCAGGCCGCGGAAGCAGCCGGCCGCGAGGTGCTGCTGCTTGGCTCGTCGCTGAAGCGCGTCGTCAACGTCTCGCAGGATCTCGGCATCATGGAAGGCATCAAGCCATTCCTCGCCGAAGACGAATATGGCTATATTCCGCGCGACCGGGTGGTGCTGATCCTGACCGGTTCGCAGGGCGAGCCGCGCGCCGCACTCGCCAAGCTTTCGCGTGACGAGATGCGCAATGTGGCGCTGGCTTCCGGCGATACGGTGGTGTTTTCCTCGCGCGCCATCCCCGGCAACGAGAAGGCGATCATCGACATCAAGAACGGCCTCATCGAGCAGGGCGTCCATATCGTCACCGACAATGAGGCGCTGGTGCATGTCTCCGGCCATCCGCGCCGTAACGAGCTTCTGAGGATGTATGAATGGACGAAGCCGCAGATCGTCGTGCCCGTTCACGGCGAAGCGGCGCATCTGGTGGCGCAGAAGGAGCTCGCCGAACAGGCTGGCATTTCGCAGGTGCCGAAGGTTCGCAATGGCAATGTTCTGCGCCTTGCGCCCGGTCCGGCCGAGGTGATTGACGATGTGCCGCATGGCCGCGTCTTCAAGGACGGCAATCTCGTCGGTGACATGGACGAGATGGGCATCAGCAATCGCCGCAAGCTGTCCTTCGCCGGCCACGTCGCCGTCAACGTCGTGCTGGACAGCCGTTATGACTTCCTTGGCGACCCCGATGTCGTGCCTTTCGGCCTGCCGGAATTCGATGACGAGGACGAGGCGATGGAAGACACGCTTTATGACGCCGTTCTCGGCGCCGTAGAAAGCATTCCGCGTGCCCGCCGCAAGGATCTGGATCTGCTGCGTGAAGCCGTGCGTCGCGCCGTGCGTGCCGCCGCCAACCAGAGCTGGGGCAAGAAGCCGATCGTCACGGTATTTGTAACCAAGGTCTAAGCCGGGAGCTTACTGGCAATCGGCCGGGGCGTCTGCCTTTTTCCCGTTGATTCCAGGGCCGTGCCGCAAAGCGCGGCCCTTCTGTTTTCTTTTAGGGTTTCTTGCGGAGAAGTGATTCCGATCTGCGGATGAATGCGTTACAAGAAGCCCATTGTGCAGGAGGATCACATGCCGCTTCTTTCGGCCTTCGCCGTTTATTTCATCGTCTGGTGGACGGTGCTTTTCATCGTGCTGCCGATTGGCCTGCGCACTCAGGACGAGGAGGGCGATGTGGCGCTGGGCACGGTCGCCAGTGCGCCATCAAGGTTCAGGGGCGGGCGGATCGTTTTGTGGACGACCGTAATCTCGGCCCTGATCTGTGGGCTGTGGTACGGCGGAACCTGGTGGTTCGGCGTCAGCCTCGATGACCTGCCGAGAATTATTCCCGTTTTCGATTGAAAAGCTGCGCTGGTGATCGCCGTTCGCGCGCATCTTGCTCACTCAGACGGGCGGTGAGCCCATGGTCGCGGCAGTTTCCGGGGGATATGACCGGGATTCTGTCATATGGATGTCATATCTCTCGTGCACACAGCAGGAACGTGCTCAGTGCCTGATTCACCGCCATAATTTTACCGGAATATAGCGGCGGGGGCGGGGTCATTTGTGTAGAAGCAAAAAAAAACAAGGCCTTTCAGCCTTGTTTTCCAGGTTTCGCGTGATCTGTAACCGTTGCCGGGGCTGCGAACGAGCGCGCCTAAGATCTGATCCTCCCAAGACTGACCGCGAAAATGACAAGAATTTAAACTTCCTGCCTCTTTTGTAAGCTAAAGCTAGCTCAAACCCCCATGCTTGTCATCTCATTTTTTGCATATTTGTTACAGTCGGCAAAAAATTCTCCGTGGTGCAATTTGTCGCACCGGATCAAGAATAATATTCCGACCAAAGCGTTTTGACGCGAATTAGCTATCGCGAAAATACCGCAAAATCGCCTTTAACGCTCTTTTCATGGCGGGTTTTCATCTCGGCCGGAAACGGCTATATCCGGCGCCAATATCCCTCTATTCGGGGCGATTCCCGCGCCTTTGCGCGCTGTCGTCCGCATCAATGGAAGCCGTCATGCGTCTCAGCCGTTATTTCATGCCCATCCTGAAGGAAAACCCCAAGGAAGCGGAGATCGTCTCCCACCGCCTCATGCTGCGCGCCGGCATGATCCGGCAGCAATCGGCTGGCATCTATTCCTGGCTACCGCTCGGCAAGCGCGTGCTGGACAAGGTCAACAGGATCATCCGCCAGGAGCAGGATCGCTCCGGTGCCATCGAGCTTCTGATGCCGACGCTGCAATCGGCCGAGCTCTGGCAGGAAAGCGGCCGTTACGATGATTACGGCAAGGAAATGCTGCGCATCAAGGACCGTCAGGACCGCCAGATGCTCTATGGCCCCACCAATGAGGAGATGATCACCGACATCTTCCGTTCCTATGTGAAGTCCTACAAGAACCTGCCGCTGAACCTCTACCATATTCAGCTCAAGTTCCGCGACGAGGTACGTCCGCGTTTCGGCACCATGCGTTCGCGTGAGTTCCTGATGAAGGACGCCTATTCCTTTGACCTGACCAAGGAAGACGCGATCCATTCCTATAACAAGATGTTCGTTGCTTACCTGCGCACGTTCGAGCGCCTTGGCCTGCGCGCCATTCCCATGCGCGCCGATACCGGCCCGATTGGTGGCAATCACAGCCATGAATTCATCATTCTGGCCGATACCGGCGAATCCGAAGTCTTTTGCCACAAGAGCTTCCTCGACCGCGCCATTCCCGCCGAAAACACCGACTTCGACGACGTCGCAGCCCTGCAGGGCGTATTCGATGAGTGGACGGCCGATTATGCCGCCACGTCCGAAATGCATGACGAAGCCGCTTACAATGCCATTCCCGATGGCGAGCGCCTTTCCGCGCGCGGCATTGAAGTCGGCCACATCTTCTATTTCGGCACCAAATATTCGGAGCCGATGGGCGCGAAAGTGCAGGGTAAGGATGGCAAGGAACACCCTGTCCACATGGGTTCCTATGGTATCGGGCCGACACGCCTTGTTCCCGCCATCATTGAAGCATCGCATGATGAGAACGGAATCATCTGGCCGGCCTCGGTCGCTCCCTTCGATGTCGTGATCATCAACATGAAGGCTGGCGATGCTGCCTGTGATGCGGCTTGCGAAAAGCTGTATTACTCGCTCTCCAACGCCGGCAAGGATGTTCTTTACGACGACACGGACGACCGTGCAGGCCAGAAATTCGCCACGGCCGATCTGATTGGCGTGCCGCTGCAGATCATCGTCGGCCCGCGTTCGGTCGCGAATGGCGAAGTCGAAGTGAAGGATCGCAAGACCGGCGAACGGGAGACCGTGACGATCGAGGCGGCGATGAACAGGGTGCTCGGATAAGAGCGAGCCGAAGACGGAGCGGCTTCACCCGAAGTCCGCTCCGGTTTCGTAACGCAGATGTCGCAGAAATATGGGCCGGTTTTCGGAAAAGACCGGCCTTGTAGTTTGAGATCAGGGAGACGACATGGCACAAGCCGAGGCTGACAAGGGTGCGGCTGTTTCCGCCGGGGCAAAAACCGCCCGGCCGTTTTCCGCTTTTGAACGTATGGTGGCCTGGCGTTATCTGCGGTCGCGGCGCAAGGAAGCGTTCATTTCCGTCATCGCCGGTTTTTCCTTCGTCGGCATCATGCTGGGCGTGGCGACGCTTATCATCGTCATGGCGGTGATGAACGGGTTCCGCACCGAGCTCATTTCGCGCATTCTCGGCATCAACGGCCATATGATCGTGCAGCCTATCGACCAGCCCTTCAATAATTATGATGAGCTGGCGAAGAAGTTTGCCGCCGTTCCCGGCGTCACCATGGCCCTGCCGCTGGTGGAGGGCCAGACGCTCGCCTCCGGCCGCGGCGGGGCGGGCTCCGGCGCTCTGGTGCGCGGGGTTCGCCAGGAAGATATCGACAAGGTCAAGGAAGTCGCCACCAACATCAAGACTGGCGATCTGGTCGGCTTCATGGCTGGAGATGGTGTTCTCGTCGGTTCAAGGCTTGCCGCCCAGCTCGGCGTAACGGCCGGCGACGATATTACCCTCATTTCCCCGGAAGGCGACGTGACGCCGATGGGCGTCAATCCGCGCGTCAAATCCTACAAGATATCCGGCGTCTTCGAGATCGGCATGTCGGAATATGACGCCTCGATGATCTATATGCCCCTGTCCGAAGCCCAGCTTTATTTCAATGCCGAAGGCCTCGTGCAATCCATCGAGCTCTATGTCAGCCGCCCCGACGATGTCGACGGAATCCGCCCGCTGGTCGAACAGGCCGCCGAACGGCAGATTTATATCACCGACTGGAGACAGCGGAACCAGACCTTCTTTTCCGCCCTGCAGGTGGAAAGAAACGTGATGTTCATGATCCTCACTCTCATCGTTCTGGTGGCGGCGCTGAACATCATTTCCGGCCTCATCATGCTGGTGAAGGACAAGGGCAGCGATATCGCCATTCTGCGCACCATGGGCGCAAGCTCCGGCTCCGTGATGCGCATCTTCTTCATGACCGGGGCGGCCATCGGCATGGTCGGCACCTTTGCCGGTGTGGCGCTCGGCGTCATCGTCTGCCTCAATGTGGAATCCATCCGGCAGTTCTTCTCGTGGATATCCGGTACGGTGCTGTTTGACCCGCAGCTTTATTTCCTGAGCCAGCTTCCGGCCGAAATGGATATCAGCGAGACCATTTCCGTTGTCATCATGGCACTGACGCTCTCTTTCCTGGCAACGATCTTTCCAGCATGGCGGGCTTCCAAGCTCGATCCGGTGCAGGCCCTGCGTTACGAATAAGGACCGCTTCGCAATATGGCAAAAAAAACAGTGCTGCGGCTTACTGGCGTCGAGAGAACCTATGGTCAGGGCGAGACGTCGCTTTCCATTCTGCGCAAGGCTGATTTCGAATTGAAGAGCGGCGAGATGGTGGCGCTGGTCGCCCCTTCGGGAACCGGCAAATCCACGCTGCTGCATCTGGCGGGACTTCTCGAACATCCAGATGCCGGCGAGGTCTATATCAACGGCGCACCCTGCAATGACCTGCCGGATGAAACGCGAACCGCGATCCGTCGCAGCGATATCGGTTTTGTCTACCAGTTCCATCATCTCCTGCCGGAATTCTCGGCGGTGGAAAATGTGATGATGCCGCAGCTCATCGCCGGTCTGACACAGGCCGAAGCCCACAAGCGCGCCAGTGCGCTGCTCGACTATATGCGGGTGGGGCATCGCGGTGAGCACCGCCCGGCGGAACTCTCCGGCGGTGAACAGCAGCGTGTCGCCATCGCCCGCGCCGTCGCCAACGCACCGCTTTTGTTGCTCGCCGACGAGCCAACCGGCAATCTCGATCCGGAAACAGCGCATTATGTTTTCGACGCGCTGGAGGCGCTGGTACGCCAATCCGGCCTCGCGGCGCTGATCGCCACCCACAATCATGAACTCGCCGCCCGCATGGACCGGCGTGTGACGCTGACCGACGGCAAGATCGTCGATTTCTGAGCTGGTAAGTCGATCCGTCCGGTGCTCTCCAGAGAACGCCGGTTCTTCTCATTTGAGTTTTTCCGAACCCCGGGGGTGTTTTTACCTCCGGGTTTTTTCGTTTTGGAGTCAGTGGCTTGCTGTTCCCATGCGGGAACCGAAGGCGATTCTGCGGCATTAGCAAGGGGAATATCAGCAAAACCCTGTTGACAATCGAACAAAATGAGAACAAAGTTGGAACATAACGAGTAAGGAGAGACCAATGACTGATTTCATCCGTGACGTTGCCGCTTTCGCCTCCATCGCTGTCTTCGTAGCCAGCTTTTCGGTGATCCTCACCGCCCTGTGAAGGGCACGCCGGCGCAGAAACCTGTATGGACGCCGCAAAGCGGTGGACTTTGAGCGCCGGAAATCGGAAAATCGCCCCCTCGATTCAGAATGACAGGATGATGATATGGGCGATGCGGTTGTGCGTGGAGAGACCTCTGGCGAGACGCTAAAAACTCCCGGTTTCGTCCATTTGCGGGTTCATTCCGCCTATTCCCTGCTTGAGGGGGCCTTGCCCCTCAAGAAAATCATGTCCAAGGCCGTGGCCGACGGTCAGCCGGCCATTGCCATTACCGATACAAACAACCTCTTTGTCGCGCTCGAATTTTCCGAAAAGGCGCGCGATGAAGGTTTGCAGCCCATCATCGGCTGCCAGCTGTCTATCGACATGCAGGATGCGGCGGAGGATCGCCGCAACCATAACAGCCACCTTCAGAAACTTCCCGCCATAGTGCTCCTTGCCGCCAATGCCGAAGGTTACGAGCGGCTGGTGGATATCGTCAGCCGTGCCTATCTGGAAGGCGAGGGCAGCGGCCATTCGGTGCATATTACCCGTGCATGGCTGGAGGAAGCTTCCAATGCCGGCCTGATCGCGCTGACCGGCGCGTCCGGCGGTCCGGTGGATATGGCCTTGAAGGAAGGTCACGCTGCCCAGGCGAAGGAACGGCTGCTGACGCTAAAGTCGCTCTTCGGTGACCGGCTTTATATCGAATTGCAGCGCCAGTCCGGTTATGACCGTTCCCATGAGCGGCGCATGATCGGCCTTGCTTATGACCATGATATTCCGCTGGTTGCCACCAACGAGGCGTTTTTCCCTTCCAAGGCCGACTATGAGGCGCATGATGCGCTGATGGCAGTGGCGCATAACGCCATCGTCTCCGATGACAGCCGGTTCCGGCTCACGCCCGATCATTACCTCAAAAGTCGAGCGGAAATGGCGGCGCTGTTTGCCGATCTTCCCGAGGCGCTGGAAAACACCGTCGAGATCGCGCTGCGCTGCTCCTATGTGCTGAAGAAGCGCGGGCCGATCCTGCCGCGTTTCACCGGCGCCAGCGACGACCCGGAGGCGGCGGAACATGCCGAAGCCGAAGAGCTTCGCCGTCAGGCGGTGGAGGGGCTGGATCAGCGCCTGGCGGCGCTCGGCATGGCGGCCGGCTATACGGAGCAGGACTATCGCGACAGGCTGGATTTCGAACTCGGCGTCATCTCGCGCATGAAGTTCCCCGGTTACTTCCTGATCGTTGCCGACTTCATAAAATGGGCCAAGCAGCACGATATTCCGGTCGGGCCGGGCCGCGGTTCGGGTGCGGGCTCGCTTGTCGCTTATGCGCTCACGATTACCGATGTCGATCCTCTGCGCTTCTCGCTGCTGTTTGAACGCTTCCTCAATCCCGAACGCGTTTCGATGCCCGACTTCGATATCGACTTCTGTCAGGACCGTCGCGAAGAGGTGATCCGTTACGTGCAGGCCAAATATGGCCGCGAGCAGGTGGCGCAGATCATCACCTTCGGTTCGCTGCAGGCGCGCGCGGCCTTGCGCGACGTCGGCCGCGTGCTTGAAATGCCCTATGGGCAGGTGGACAAGATCTGCAAGCTGGTGCCCAACAACCCGGCCAACCCGACACCCCTGTCGAAAGCGATCGAGGAAGAGCCGCGCCTGCAGGAAGAGGCGGACAAGGAGCCGGTCGTCGCCCGCCTTCTGGATATCGCCCAGAAGATCGAAGGGCTTTACCGCCACGCCTCCACCCACGCCGCCGGTATCGTCATCGGTGACCGCCCGCTGTCGAAGCTGGTGCCGATGTATCGCGATCCGCGCTCGGATATGCCGGTCACCCAGTTCAACATGAAATGGGTGGAAAGCGCCGGTCTCGTCAAATTCGACTTCCTCGGCCTGAAGACGCTGACGGTGCTGAAGGTGGCCGTCGATTTTGTTGCCAAGCGCGGCATCAAGGTCGATCTCGCGGCGATCCCGCTGGATGATGCCAAAACCTACGAGATGCTCTCGCGCGGCGAAACCATCGGCGTGTTCCAGGTGGAAAGTGCCGGCATGCGCAAGGCGCTTATCGGCATGCGGCCGGACTGCATCGAGGACATCATCGCGCTGGTGGCGCTTTATCGCCCGGGACCGATGGAAAACATCCCGGTCTATAATGCCCGCAAACATGGCGAGGAGGAGCTGGAGTCCATCCACCCCACCATCGACCATCTGCTCAAGGAAACGCAGGGCGTTATCGTCTATCAGGAACAGGTGATGCAGATCGCCCAGGTTCTCTCCGGTTATTCGCTCGGCGAAGCCGATCTTCTGCGCCGCGCCATGGGCAAGAAGATCAAGGAGGAGATGGACAAGCAGCGCGAACGTTTCGTGGATGGCGCCATCAAGAACGGCGTCTCGAAGCCGCAGGCCAACACCATCTTCGACCTTCTCGCGAAATTCGCCAATTACGGCTTCAACAAGAGCCACGCTGCGGCCTACGCCATCGTGTCCTACCAGACCGCCTATATGAAGGCGCATTATCCGGTGGAGTTCCTGGCGGCCTCGATGACGCTCGATATGGCGAACACGGAAAAGCTCAACGATTTCCGCCAGGATGCCGGCCGCCTTGGCATAGAGGTCGTGGCACCGTCGGTGCAGACGTCGTTCCGGCAATTCGAGACAGGTGAAAACCGCATCTATTATTCGCTCGCCGCCATCAAGGGCGTAGGCGAGGGGGCAGTGGAGCACATCGTCCAGGTACGCGACGGCAAGCCGTTCACGAGCCTTGAGGATTTCTGCCTGCGCATCGATCCCAAGCAGATCAACCGGCGTGTGCTGGAAAGCCTGATCAATGCCGGCGCTTTCGATTGTTTCGGCCGCGACCGCGCCGAGCTGATCGGCGGGCTGGACCGCATCATCGGTTATGCGCAGATGGCGCAGAACAACCGCACCATCGGCCAGTCGGACATGTTTGGCTCTGGTGGTGGAAGCGGCCCGGAAAAGCTCATCCTTCCCGCCTTCCAGCCCTGGCTCGCCTCCGAAAAGCTGCTGCGCGAATATCAGGTGCTCGGTTTTTACCTGACCGCCCATCCGCTCGATACCTACCGCCCCGTGCTGGAAAAGCTGCGGGTGCAGAATTTCGCGGATTTTTCCGCCGCGGTGAAACAGGGCGCGACCGCCGGGCGTCTGGCCGGCACCGTGACCGGCAAGCAGGAGCGCAAGACCCGCACTGGCAACAAGATGGGCATCGTCACCTTCTCGGACGCATCGGGCCAATATGAGGCGGTGCTGTTTTCCGAAGGGCTCGGCCAGTTCCGCGATCTGCTCGAGGTCGGTAAATCGCTGGTCATCACCGTGCAGGCGGAAGAGCGCCCGGAAGGTATCGGCCTGCGTATCCAGACGGCGCAGTCACTGGAAGAGAAATCCGTGCAGATGCAGAAGGCGTTGCGTGTTTATGTGCGCGATTCCGGCCCGCTGAAAACGGTGGCCCGCCACCTCAACACGAAAGGCGATGGCTCGGTCTATTTCATCGTCATCAAGGATGAGGGCAGCCGTGAGATCGAGGTGGAGCTGACGGAGAAATACCGCATCTCGCCGGAAATCGCCGCTGCGCTGCGCTCCGCGCCCGGTGTCGTCGATGTGGAACTGGTGTGAGGCCTCAAGCCTCACACGTCGCTCATACCGGCCCTTCTTTGGTCACGGTAATGAAGTCCGTTCCAGTGCCTGTCTCCAGCTGGTGACTGATATCGGAAACGGTGATCGAGCTACCGCTTGAAAGCTCCTGCTCGATCCGGCTGCGTATTTCCGTGGGAATTTCGAGGCGGCCGAGCACGGCGCTCAATTGATCGAAACCGCCCGGGGCTTCGGTAACGGAGATGCCGAGCCGCTTGCGGGCCGCCGCCGGCAGATGGTTTTCCAGCGTCACGCCGTTCCATTCGGCAGTTCCGGCGGCGCGATCCACGGACACGGCTTCGAAGAAATGGGTTCCGAGCGCGACTTCCGGGTCCTTGATGTCGATGGCTGCTTCGAACAGCGGCTTGAAATCCTGCCGCACCATGATCTGGCCAGTCGGTGGGTGGTCCTCACCGGCCGAGGCATAAAGCGCCGTCACGAAGGCGTCGGTCAGGAGCGGGCCGGTGGTTTTCAGCCCCTTCCAGCGCTTGAAACCATTGATGGCGCTGATCGTCATTTCCCCGGCATAACCATCGGCTGAACCGGCATCGAAGCCGAGGCGGGTCAAAACGGTCTGAATATCCATCACCTTTTCCCGCTCGCCGCGCCGGGTGATGAGAATGCGCAGGGGCGAGGGCTCCCTGGTCTTTGCCGCCGGCTTGAGGGCCTGGGTCTTTTCATTGACGGCAACCTCGACCGTCCCCAAAGCCGCATCGAAAGTCGCCGGGCGCAATTCCACATCCGAGAGAAGCAGCTTGCCGTCATCGGCATCGTCGCGCGGCTGAAACAGCGCCGGATGCTGCACAAAGCGCAGCGAGACCGGCCGGTCGGTGATGATGACATGCACGCCGGTCCGGGTGTCTCCGAAAAGAGACTTTGCGAATTTGGACGGCAGGCGCACGCAGCCATGCGAGGCCGGATAGTTCGGCACCTTGCCTTCGTGCAGCGCGATGCCGGACCATGTCAGCCGCTGCATGAAGGGCATGGGCGCGGCCGAGTAGATATTCGACTCGTGGTATTTGCGCTTTTCCAGAATCGAGAAGATGCCGCTCGGTGTCTCATGTCCGGCCTTGCCGGTGGAGACTTTCGAGGTGGCGACGATTTCGCCGTTCTCATAAAGCGAAAGCGACTGGTCGCTTTTCGATACCAGTATCTGCAGGGACCTGCTGTCAGCGGCAAGCGCCGGAAAGGCAAGAATGCTGGCCGACAGCATGCCAGCCATAAGACGGAGGCGGAGGGACATGACGCAATACACCACATGTACAAAACTTGCCTCACTCAATCACGCGAAGTTTAATGAAGTTTAAGGACCGCTCATTCGCAACATCACTAATTTGTGTAAAATCTAAAATATATCCGGCGCGAGGCGGCGAGCGCACGATTGCGCGACCTGTCACACAATCCCGCAACTGTTACTTGCGCGTTCCGAACGTATAGCCGGTCTCGACGCTGCCCTTGCCGAACTTGTCGCGCAGCTTGTCCATCGCCGCTTCCGCCGCAGCCCGGCGCCCCGCCTGTTTGTCGACGAGATCGGGCGGATCGGCGAGACCTGCATCGCGCAGATCGCTGACCCCGATGCCGATGAGGCGGAACTTGGTGCCGTCCGTTTCCTTTTCCAGCAGCGAAAGGCCGGTGCGGAAAATCCGGTCGGCAAGCTGCGTGGGGTCGTCCAGCTTGCGGTTGCGGGTGCGCAGCTTGAAGTCTGCCGTCTTCATCTTCAGCACCACCGTCTGGCCGGCAATGCCGCTCTTCTTTAGCCGCCAGGCAACCTTTTCGGAAAGCGAGCGCAGGATCGGCACCAGATCCTCATGGCGGGAAATATCGTTGAAGAATGTGGTTTCGGAAGAGACGCTTTTGACGGGGTCGTTATTGTGCACATGCCGCTCGTCAATGCCGCGCGAAAGCCGGAAGAGGCGTTGCCCCATCACGCCATAGCGGCGCATCAGCTCGCTTTCCTCCATCTCCTGCAGCTGCGCGATCATGCGGATACCGTCCGCCTCCAGCGTCGCCGCAAAGGCCTTGCCCACGCCCCAGATGGTGGTGACCGGCCGTGCCGCCAGAAAGGACAGCGCCTCCGTTTCGCCGATCACTGAAAAGCCGCGCGGCTTTTGCAGGTCGGACGCGACCTTGGCGAGAAATTTGCAGTAGGAAAGCCCGGCTGAAACGGTCACGCCCACTTCCTTTTCCACGCGCCTAGCAAATTTCGCCAGCACACGGGCCGGTGGATCGTGATGCAGCTTCTCGGTGCCGGAAAGATCGAGAAACGCCTCGTCTATGGAAAGCGGCTGCACCAGCGGCGTCAATTCCTGCATCATCGCCCGGATTTCGCGCCCGACACGGCTGTATTTTTCCATATCCGGCTTGATGACGATTGCGTCAGGACAGGCTTCCAGCGCCTTGAACATGGGCATGGCGGAACGCACGCCGTGAATGCGGGCGATATAACAGGCGGTGGAAACCACCCCACGCTTGCCGCCGCCAACGATCACAGGCTTGTCGGCCAGTTCCGGATTGTCCCGTTTTTCAACGGAGGCATAAAAGGCGTCGCAGTCGATATGGGCGATGCTCAGATCGTAGAGTTCGGCATGATAAACAAGGCGCGGGCTGCCACAGGCGCGGCAACGCCTCAGCCCCTCTGGCTGGCCGGCCAGACAGTCGCGGCAAAAACCGGGATCATAGGGTTGCGACGTGGACATGGGCCGAAAACAAAACCAGAACGTTGCCGACCATACTCCGGCCGTGGGAACGGCTCAAGGGGCGTTCGCGACAAAGCCCGGATATGAAAACCCCGCTACATGGGAAAACTTGCATATCGTAGAGAAATATTTGATCTTCACCCATATTTGTAGTTACAATTGTAGATGATTTTTTACGCATGTTCGAATGGGATGAAGAGAAAAACAGGTCCAACATCCGAAAGCATGGCGTCGGATTTCAGACGGCGATTCGAATCTTCGAGGATGCGGTTCTTTCATGGGTCGATGAGCGCGCGGCCTATGGAGAGACGCGTTATCACAGCATAGGGCAGATCGAAGGAATAGTATTTCTGGCGGTCATCCATACCGATCGTGCCGGTAAAACCCGCATCATCTCCGCCCGGCCGGCAAACCGCCGCGAAAGGAAACGTTATGACGAAGAAATACGAAAAAGAACTGAGCCTTGAAGAACTGGCAGCCTTGCCTGACGAGAAGATAGACTACAGCGATATTCCCGAACTGGATGAGCGCTTCTGGGCGAATGCAAAACTCGTGGAGCCGGAAGGGACGCAGCAGATCACGCTGAGGGTCAAGAAGTCCGTCGTCGAAGCTTATAAATCCACCGGCAAGGGATACCAGACGCGCATGAATGCGGTGCTGGAATCCTATGCCCGAACATTGCTGAAACGCTGACCGCCTCCGGCTGGCGACCCGTCAATACACGCCTGAATCCAGCCCCGGCCCGGAAAAGTGATGCCAGGCGGCCGCCACTGTTTCGGGGGAAGTATCGGTCGCGGCGCAAAACGCCATGAGGTCCGGTTCATGGCTCATCAGAAAATCGGTGAGGCCGGCAAGAAAGCCGGGATCGTTGATGGCCTGGCGCAACATATTGGCCTGCAACCCGCTCAGCGCCAGAAAACGCGCCAGCATTTCCGGTTCGTTTGCCAGCCAGCCAAGTATGGCGGCTGCCGTTTCTTGCGGATCCTGACCGGCATTGCCTTTGTTTTTCGTATCGCGCAGCATTTCTTCCCCGAAGTTACCTATTTTGAAACCAAATCCCTCTAGCCTTGCGCAACAAATGGACGATGGAATCGGTTCTCTGGCAACTTATATGTCTGGATGAAGGTTTCAAAGCGAAACGGGGACTGCTCACCATGCCCAAGCAGGTCATGATAGTCGAAGACAACGAGCTGAACATGAAGCTCTTTCGCGACCTGATCGAGGCGTCCGGTTATACGACCATCCAGACGCGCAACGGCATGGAAGCGCTCGATCTCGCCCGCAAGCACCGCCCGGACCTCATCCTCATGGATATCCAGCTTCCGGAAGTCTCGGGGCTGGAGGTGACGAAGTGGCTGAAGGAAGATGACGAGTTGCATGTCATCCCGGTCATCGCGGTCACGGCTTTTGCCATGAAGGGCGACGAGGAACGGATTCGCCAGGGCGGATGCGAGGCCTATGTATCGAAGCCGATTTCCGTTCCGAAGTTCATCGAAGTCATCAAGACTTATCTGGGCGATGCGTGAGGCGACTGGGGAACGGTTATGACGGCGAGAGTTCTGGTTGTTGACGATATTCCGGCCAATGTGAAGCTTCTCGAAGCCCGTCTTCTGGCGGAGTATTTCGATGTCGTCACGGCCGAGGATGGTTTCAAGGCGCTGGCGATCTGCGACGAAGAGCAGGTCGATATCATCCTGCTCGATATCATGATGCCGGGCATGGATGGTTTCGAGGTCTGCGAAAGGCTGAAAGCCAACCCGAATACCGCACATATTCCGGTGGTGATGGTCACGGCACTCGATCAGCCGTCAGACCGCGTGCGCGGCCTCAAGGCCGGCGCCGACGATTTTCTCACCAAGCCGGTCAACGATCTTCAACTCATCGCCCGTGTCAAAAGCCTTGTGCGCCTCAAGGCCGTCAGCGACGAATTGCGGCTGCGCGCCGAAACCGCACGGCAGATCGGCATAGAGGAGATGCTGCGCAGCGATGGTCTGATGCAGACGCCCGGCCGCGTGCTGGTTGCGGATGGCCGCGCCAGCTCGCAGGAACGTATCGTACGGGCGCTGAAGCCGGTTGCGGAGGTCGATGCCGTCACCGAGCCGCAGGCGGCGCTGCTCAAGGCCGCGGGCAATCCGTTCGAGCTCGTCATCGTCAATTCCAATTTCGAGAATTACGATCCGCTACGGCTGTGCTCGCAGCTTCGCTCGCTGGAACGCACCCGCTTCCTGCCGCTGCTTCTGGTGGCGGAGCAGGGGGCGGACGATATGGTGGCGCGGGCGCTCGATCTCGGTGTGAATGATTACATTCTCCGCCCGATCGATCCGAACGAACTCGTCGCGCGCTCGCTGACGCAGATCAGGCGCAAGCGCTACAACGAACATCTGCGGCTCAATCTCCAGCACACGATGGAACTCGCCATTGTCGACGGGCTGACCGGCCTCAACAATCGCCGTTACCTCGACAACCACCTGAAGATACTCTTCGACCGTGCCGCCGTTCGCGGCCGTCCGATCTCCATCTGCATGACGGATATAGACCGCTTCAAGCTGGTTAACGATACCTATGGCCACGATGTCGGCGATGAGGTGCTGCGGGAATTTGCAGCACGCATCCGCAGCACGGTGCGCGGCGCGGATCTCGCCTGCCGTTATGGCGGGGAGGAATTCGTCGTCGTCATGCCCGATACGCCGATGGAGCTTGCGGCAAGCGTCGCCGAGCGCCTGCGGGCGATAGTCGAGGACAAGCCTTTTTATGTTCGTTCCATCGACCGGGAATTGAGCATTACCGCCTCCCTCGGCATCGCCACCAGCAGCGGCGCCTTCGGTGCGCCGGACGAAATCCTGAAGCAGGCGGACAAGGCGCTCTACGAGGCGAAACACGCCGGCCGCAACCGCGTCGTTGCTGCCGCTGCCTGAGCGTTAGCGGCGGATTGCATAAAATATTGCGCAATCTCTCCGTCATATCCCGGCGAAATAGTTGTTCGGGAATACGGGGCGGCCGTCGCAAGACTGCAAGCCATTGACCTTGGACGTATTTTATCGCTTTGCAATGAAAAGATGCAAATTGGCGATATAAATAGAGTTCAAGTTGAAAAATACGTTGAATTCAATCTCTCCGGCAACTATAGTGTGCCAGCTTTGTATACTTAACCATGTTTCCCAGGTGATGTATCTCTGGCTTAAGAATTTGTTGATTTTTATTTTACTTCTGCGCACACTCCTATTGAGAGTAACAGTTCTTCCGGCGGTTTATCCGTCTTGTGATGATGAATGATAGCGGCTTTAGCCGTCGCGATTTCGCTCGTCAGGGGCTGGTATTGCGTAGTTTGAATGCCCCATGATGCTCAGGTCCGCCGCATCTCCTGAATCGTGGGGTCGGTCGGCTGACGATGTCCGAATCGGTTCCTCGTGCCGTAATCGCATCGTTGGCCGACCGCCTTCTTCCAGAAAATTGCCTGTTCGTGGTGTGCGTGTCGCAGCTTAGCGGCTTTTGCGGTCGTCTCCGTTCACGTCATGTGCGAGGTCGTGATACGGGGCAGGGGCGGATGTGTAGCCCTTGGGATACTTCTTCCGAGCATCTGAATGATTGCGGCGGCGGATGGGGCGTCAGGCCAGATGGTCGGACTTACCCTTGGCTGCTCGCGCGCTTTGCCGGTGACGGCGGCAATTTCCGGGGCAGCGGAGAGGTGGCCTTATTGGCCGTCTGGAAAGGCTCTGGGGCGCGAAGAGGCTGTTGGCAGCCTCTTCCTTCGGCACAAACAAAAAACGCGCCCGTTGGGCGCGCTTTTGTCGGAGACCGATCAAAAAATTACTTGATCTTGGTTTCCTTGAATTCAACGTGCTTGCGTACAACCGGGTCGTACTTCGTCTTCGTCATCTTGTCCGTGAACGTACGGCTGTTCTTGGTGGTGACGTAGAAGGTACCGGTGTCGGCTGTCGACAGCAGCTTGATCTTGATTGTTGTAGCTTTCGCCATGGTCGTCCTGCCTTTAAACAAAAGAGAAGCCGCAGGCGCTTCTCACCTCGGCTAAATCTGGCGCGAAACTACGTATCGCGCCTGAAAAGTCAAGCCTGTTTTGCCCGGAAAACAAAACGGACGATATAAAGCATCACGTAAAGCCCGAAAAATACCGCCAGCGACCAGGCAAAGCCGTCGGTTCCGGCAAGGTCCATGGAAATGCCCACGGCCTGCGGCCCCGCAATCGTGCCGACGGCGTAACAGAAGATGAAGGCGGCATTGGCGGCGACCAGATCGGCGCCTTTCAGGCGCGATCCGAGATGGGTGAGGCCGACAGTATACATTCCGGAGACCAGCCCGCCCCAGAACAGCAGCAAGGCCGCCACCAGAAGCCAGCTTTCCACCAGGAAAGGCAGCGCCAGCGTGCCGCAGACGCCGGCAAAGGCCATCAGCCCCAGCATCGTCCGCCGGTCCTTCATCCGGTCCGAAAGCAGGCCGATCGGTATCTGGAAGACCATATTGCCGATGCCCATGACGGTGAGGAGGAGTGCTGCCTGCGATTCGTTGAAGCCTTCTCGCGTCGCATAGATCGGAAACAGCGAAAGGCCGCCGGCCTGCACCGAACCGAAGACGAAGGCCGCCGCGGACGCCATGGGCACCAGCCAGACATAACGGACGAAATGGTGGTTCGGTCCTTCGTCCAGCTCCGGGCTTTCGCCGCGCGCCATGAAGATCGGGATCGCGGCGAGCAGGATGATCGCCGCGCCGACCAGAAACGGCAATATGCCTTCGCTGCCGACCACGGAAAACAGTAGCGGACCGACCGCGAAACCGACCGCAAGGCCGGTGGCGTAGATGCCGAGAACCATGCCGCGTTTCCTGGGCGGCGCGGTCATGTTGATCCAGTATTCGGAGAGAATGAAGAGCGTGGTGGTGGCGCCATGGAAAACGATTCGCAGCGGAAACCACATCCAGAAGGCCTCGGCGAAATAAAAACCGAGCGCGCTCAGCGCCGAAATGACGACTGCGAACAGCATGGTTCGCGCCACGCCGAAATCATGGGCGATCTTGGTGGTCACGGGGGCCGCCATCATCGCCGCGACGCCGGCCATGGCCGAATTCACCCCGATCATGGTGGAGGAGATGCCGCGCTTCTCAAGGATGATCGACAGGAGCGGCAGGCCAAGGCCGATGGCGACACCGACCGCACTGATGGCGGAAATGGCGGCGATCAGTGAGGGCCAGTGAATGGCGTCCGCTTCTTCGCATTTCATTTGTGACATGACGGCCTTTATACAAAGTCTCGAATGAACCGGCCGTGGCGCGTGACATAGAGCCGCGCGGGGCTTTCAAAGGGCAATGAGGGATCACCTATCATGAGTTTTGTGACATCTTCGAGAACCGTGCGCGTGATTTTCGGCATGTTCAGACCGGAAAGGTCTGTCATGTCAAGCCATTGCACATTGTGCAACTCGTCAGAATCACGGGTTAGCCGGGTATCCAGCCGCAATTCGTCGGCATAACAGCAGAAGAATCGCGTGTCGTAGCGCCGCACATTTCCGGGTGGGGTGATAGCGCGGGCCACATATCGGAAACGGGAAAGATCGGGGCCTCTGGTGCTCAAGCCGAGATCCACGCCCGTTTCCTCGAAAAGCTCGCGCGCGGCGGCAAGCGCCAGAGCTCTCGCGCCGGCAGCGCTCAGCCGCCGCGCCGCGGAGGCGGTGAGGCTGTGGAGGACGGCGGGATGCAGATCGCCCGAAAAGGGCAACGCATGGTCGCGCGGATCACGTTTGCCGCCGGGAAACACAAAAGCGCCCGGCATGAAGACATGGGCGCTGCTGCGTTGGCCCATCAGAACCCTGAGCTGCGAGCCGGAGCGGTCGAACAGAATGATAGAGGCGGCGTCGCGCGGCCGCATGGGCGCGCTCGCCGTTTCGGCACGCCGGGGAAGCTGAGTCACCTGCAAGGTCCCGCCCGCCGTCAGTGAGACGAGCCGTCGATCTGCGCTTTTTGCTGTTTTCGGTCGAACCCATGCATCTTCAGCGCCCATTGCAGGCCAATGACGCCCCCCTTGATGGGTTGCAGCGTCAAAAGTGCGGCGAGAATGGTGATCGGCACCCAGATGGCGAAATGCACCCACATGGGAACCGAAAACACCATATCGGTCATCATGAAACCGCCGACGGCGATATGGCCGATGATGACGATGGAAATATAGGGCGGCAGGTCATCGGACCGGTGGTGATGCATTTCTTCGCCGCAGGCGGCACAGGCGTCCACCGGCTTCAGAAAGGCCCGGAACAGGCGTCCGCTTCCGCACGCAGGACAGCGATTGGCCATTCCCCGCATGATCGAGCGGCCAAGCGGCCGTTCCGCGCTATCGTCTCCGAAGGTGACTGTTTCCGAGCCCTGATGTGCACTCATCCTTAAGTCCTTCTCCCGTTTTTCAACCGCCTGCAGCGGTCTTGTTACCGTCGCCTTCTGGGCGGCCGCGTCCCGGGCTTTGCGGCAGAACGCGACGTTCGCCGGCCTGCCTTGTGGAACGACCGCGAGCCGACCGGCATCTTGCGCCCCGGGCTCAGCATATCGAAACGAAGCGCGCCTGCCAAAGGCACCGCTTCCGCAAGCCGCACCTGAACCGTATCGCCAAGCTGGTATCCGAGGCCCGTCTTCTCTCCTGTCAGGGCCTGATGGGCCTCATCGTAAAGGAAATAGTCGGTTCCGAGTGTAGATATAGGAACAAAACCGTCCGCGCCAAATTGCGGAAGCGCGACAAAAAGTCCCGCCTTGGTGACACCGCCGACGCGGCCCTCGAATTCTTCACCCACCCGTTCGGAAAGATGATGCGCGATCAGCCGGTTGACGGTATCGCGCTCTGCTGCCATGGCGCGCCGCTCGAAGGTCGAGATTTCGGCGGCGATGTCATCCAGCGTCGCCTCTTCCTGCGGTGTGATGCCGCCTTCGCCAAAGCCAAGCGACCCCACCAGCGCGCGATGCACGATCAGGTCGGCATAACGGCGGATCGGCGAGGTGAAATGCGCATATTTCATCAGGTTGAGGCCGAAATGGCCGATATTCTCCGGGCTGTAGATCGCCTGGCTCTGGCTGCGCAGCACCATCTCGTTGACCATGATCTGGTGCGGTGTATCGAGCGCGCGGGCCAGAATGCCGTTGAAGGAATTGGCGCGCATGGCCGCACCCTTGGCCATGGAAATGCCGATGGTGCCGAGGAATTCGCGCAGCACCTCCTGCTTGGAAAGCGTGGGCGCATCGTGGACGCGATAGACCAGCGGCTGCTTCTTCTTTTCCAGCGTCTCGGCGGCGGCGACATTCGCCTGGATCATCATTTCCTCGATCAGCTTGTGGGCGTCCAGCCGTTCGGGAATGACGACCGCGTCGACGGTACCATCGGGGCGCAGCTTGATCTTGCGCTCGGGCATGTCAAGTTCCAACGGCTGGCGCCGGTCACGGCCTCGCTTCATCACCTCATAGGCGTGCCACAGGGGCTTGAGGATCGGCTCCAGCAGCGGTCCGGTCTTATCGTCGGGCTTGCCGTCAATGGCGGCCTGAGCCTGCTGGTAGGAGAGCTTCGCAGCGCTCTTCATCATGATGCGATGGAAGGTATGGCCGGCCTTGCGCCCTTCCTTCGAAAAGATCATCCGCACCGCAAGGGCAGGGCGGTCGACGCCTTCCTTTAGCGAGCAGAGATCGTTGGAAATGCGCTCCGGCAGCATCGGTACGACGCGATCCGGGAAATAGACGGAGTTGCCGCGTTTCAGCGCTTCGCGGTCCAGCGGCGAGCCGGAACGCACATACCAGGAGACATCGGCAATGGCGACGGTGACGATGACACCGTCAGGATTGTCGGGCGACGTGTCGGGCTCGGCATAGACCGCATCGTCATGGTCCTTGGCGTCGGCCGGATCGATGGTGATGAGCGGCAGGTCGCGCCAGTCCTCGCGGTGCGACATGCTGGCCGCCTTGGCGGCATCCGCCTCGGCAAGAACGTTCGAGGGAAAGATATGCGGAATGCCGTGGGAATGGATCGCGATCATCGAGATCGCCTTTTCCGAGGCAACGGAGCCGATGACCGACAGAACCTTGGCGCGCGTCAGCCCGTAACGACCGCTGTTGCGCGAGGTTTCCACTTCGATCAGATCGCCGTCCTTGGCATCGCCGACGCCATCTGGGTCGATGACCATTTCCTCGCCGCGGCGATCGATCGGCATCAGCCGTCCGCCGCCGCCGGCCGTCTCCTTGAACACGCCGAGCAGTGCATTTTGGCGACGGTCGATCAGCTTGACGACGCGGGCGGTGTAGGCGGGGCCGGTGCTTTCCTTGGAGGGGAAGATTTTCGCGAGAATACGGTCGCCGAGACCGGCGGCTGGCGCTTTCTTGCCACGGTCCTGCGAGGATTGGCGGATCAGCACGGCCGGCGCCGCGCCCTGATCCTCCGGCCATTCCGCCGGCCGGCCGATCAATTCGCCGTCCTTGTCGCGGGTGGTGATGTCGAGGACCGTGACTGGCGGCAGGCCGCCGGGCCGCGTCAGCGACTTGCGGCTCTTCTGCACCATGCCGTCTGCTTCAAGCTCTTTCAGCAGCGCTTTGAGAACGACGCGGTTCTCGCCTTTCAGCCCGAAAGCCTTGGCGATTTCCCGCTTGGAGGCCTGTTGCGGATGGTCGGCGATGAATTTCAGCAGCACCTCGCGGGAAGGCACCTCGCCATGGATGATGCCTTCACCTTCACTGACCCGCTTGCCGCGCCCGGTGCGTCCGAAACCGTCGCTGGCGGAACCCTGTCTCTGACGCGGCGATTTGCTCACTCTGCTGCCTTCTTGGGTTTGGCCGCTGCCTTCGGCTTGGCGGCCGTCTTGCTCTTCGTTGCCGCCTTGGCCTTGGTCGCCTTGGGCTTTGCTGCGGCGTCACCATCGGCCTTCTTGGCAGTTGTCTTCCTGCCCTTGGCAGGCTTGCCGCCGGTGCCCGTCTTGGCGATGCGCTCGGCGATCAGCACCAGCGCCTCGTCCAGCGTCACCGAAGCCGGGTCCTGCCCTTTCGGAATGGTGGCGTTGACCTTGCCCCAGTTGACGTAAGCGCCATAACGCCCGTCGCGAACGGTGATCGCGCCGCCATCGGGGTGGTCGCCCAGCTCCTTCAGCGCCGCCGGCGTGCCGCTGCGGCCGCGGCCCGGTCCCTTGCTCTGCTTTTCGGCAATCACGGTCACGGCACGGTTGAGGCCGATAGAGAACACGTCCTCGATGCTTTCAAGGTTCGCATAGGAACCGTCATGCAACAGGAACGGCCCGTAGCGGCCGAGGCCGGCGGAAATCATCTTGCCGGTTTCCGGATGCTTGCCGATATCGCGCGGCAGATTGATGAGCGCTAAGGCCTTTTCGTGGTCGATATCCTCAGGCTTCCAGCCCTTGGGCAGCGAGGAGCGCTTGGCCTCCTTGCCGTCGCCACGCTGGATATAGGGCCCGAAACGGCCGGAGCGCAGCGTCAGCTCCTCGCCGGTCATCGGATCGGCACCCAGCGCCTTCGGCTCGTTCGAAGCCGCAGCTTCCGCTTCCGAACCGTCCGAGGTCAGCTGGCGGGTGTAGTTGCATTCCGGATAGTTGGAGCAACCGACGAAAGCGCCGTATTTGCCGAGCTTCAGCGAAAGATTGCCGGTGCCGCAAACCTGACAGATGCGCGGATCGGAACCGTCCTCGCGCTTGGGGAAGACCAGCGGCGCCAGAACCTCGTTCAGCGCATCCAGAACGTTGGTGACACGCAGTTCCTTGGTGTCTTCGATCTGGGCGAAGAAATCCTTCCAGAAATCGCGCAGCACCTGCTTCCAGTCCAGTTCGCCGGCGGAAATCCGGTCGAGCTTTTCTTCAAGGGCCGCGGTGAAGTCGTATTCGACGTATTTGGTAAAGAAGCTTTCGAGGAAAGCCGTCACCAGCCGGCCGCGCGAATGCGGCACCAGCTTGCGCTTGTCGACGACGATATATTCGCGGTCGCTCAGCGTCTTCAGCGTCGCCGCATAGGTGGACGGACGGCCGATGCCGAGTTCTTCCATCTTCTTGATCAGCGAAGCTTCCGAATAACGCGGCGGCGGTTCGGTGAAGTGCTGGCTGGCATTGATCTTCTGCTTGGCGAGGTTCTCGCGCTCGTTGATCGGCGGCAGACGGCCTTCGTCGTCACCGTCGTCGCTCTGCTCGCCATCTTCCTTCTGGTCGGTATAGGCGGCAATGAAACCGTCGAAACGGATCACCGAGCCGACAGCGCGCAGGCCAGCCTTCTCGCCGCCGTTACTGGCAAGAATCTCAACCGTGGTCCGCTCGATTTCCGCCGAGGCCATCTGGCTTGCTATGCCGCGCTTCCAGATCAGGTCATAAAGACGCAGCTGATCGGGATCGAGGTAACGCTTCACCTGATCCGGCGTGCGGTTGAAATCGGTCGGGCGGATCGCTTCGTGCGCTTCCTGGGCGTTCTTGGCCTTGGTGGAATAGAAACGCGCCTTTTCCGGCACGTAACGGCCACCGAACTGCTCGCCAATGGCGCGGCGGGCGGCATCGATCGCTTCCGGGGCCATCTGCACGCCGTCGGTACGCATGTAGGTGATCAGACCGACGGTCTCGCCGCCGATATCGATGCCTTCGTAAAGCTTCTGCGCCACCTGCATGGTGCGCGAGGCGGAAAAGCCCATGCGCGAGGAGGCCGCCTGCTGCAGCGTCGAAGTGGTGAAGGGCGGGCCGGGATTGCGCTTGACCGGTTTCGCCTCGACGCTTTCGACCACATAGGTTGCGCCTTCCAGCAGCGCCTTCAGCCGGTTCGCATCGTCTCCGGTCTTGATCGAGCGGCTTTGCAGGCGCTTGCCATCGGCCGAAACCAGCTTGGCTTCGAACTCGTCACCGCGCGGTGTCTTCAGAAGTGCGCTGATGTTCCAGTATTCCTCAGAGACGAAACGTTCGATTTCGGATTCGCGGTCGCAGACGAGACGCAGCGCAACCGACTGAACGCGGCCGGCGGAACGCGCGCCGGGCAGCTTGCGCCACAGCACCGGCGACAGGTTGAAGCCGACGAGATAATCCAGCGCGCGGCGGGCGAGATAGGCGTCGACCAGCGGCACGTCGATGTCGCGCGGGTTCGCCATGGCGTCCAGCACGGCCTTTTTGGTGATGGCGTTGAAGACCACGCGTTTTACCGGCTTGTCGCCGAGGACGCGCTTCTTCTTCAAAAGATCGAGAACGTGCCAGGAAATGGCCTCGCCTTCGCGATCCGGGTCGGTTGCGAGAATGAGGCCGTCGGAGGATTTTACCGCATCGGCAATATCCTTCATGCGCTTGGCGGATGCGCTGTCGACCTCCCAGGACATTTCGAAATCCTGGTCGGGCAGCACCGATCCGTCCTTGGCAGGAAGGTCTCTGACGTGGCCAAAGGATGCAAGAACCTTGTAGCCCGAGCCAAGATACTTGTTGATCGTCTTGGCTTTGGCAGGAGATTCTACGACGACGACATTCATATTGTTTTTCTCTGGAACTGGTCCGTTAACGTGGCCGGGTCACGGCGCAATGCCGCAATTCGCCTTCTTTATATTTCGACATGGACAGGTAATGCGCGCGGGTCAAGAGGCAAGGCCGATTTTATCGCTTCAAGGTGATTGCAACCTATGGATAATCTATTGTTGTATTGCAATCTTTGGTAAATTGGTTATGATGGGCAACATCATTTGAATCGACTTATTGCTCTTCGTTTCAGGCAAATTTTGCAGGATAGATATATGGTCCCCAACGCAACAAACAATAATGCCGATAATGAAGGGACCAGAGAGAACTTGGCTTACATTCGCCAGATGCTCGCGGAACTGAGGCAGGTCGCAAGCCGTGAGGGGGCCGACATGCTGTGTTATCTGATCGAGATGGCCTATGTCGAAGTCGGCGATATCCAGAGCGGACGGCGCAAGCTGTCAATCCGCGATGAAGAGCGACACACGCCCCCCGGCATGCCGGTTTAGACGTCCGGCAATATCAAGCTCCAGCAGCACCAGGTGAACGGTTGCAGCGGAAAAACCTGTGTGACGGATGATATCGTCCGTTTCCACAGGCGAGGGACCGAGAGCGGCGGCGATGATGCTGCGCTCGTCGTCCCCTGGTGGTGACATCTCCGTGTCGGATCTCGGTTCCTCGATCTTGCGTTCATAGGGCAATTGCGGCTCCATCAGCGGCCGCAGCGCTTCCAGAATATCAGCCGCGCCCGTGGTCAGCATCGCGCCTTCCTTGATCAGCCGGTTGGTGCCCTCGCAGCGGGCATCGAGCGGGGAGCCGGGCACGGCGAAAACCAGCCGCCCCGCTTCTCCGGCAAGCCTTGCCGTTATCAGCGAACCGGAGCGCTCCGCCGCTTCGACGATGACGACACCGAGGGAGACGCCGGCGATCAATCGGTTGCGGCGGGGAAAATCGCGGGCGCGCGGTTCCCAGCCAAAGGGCATTTCGCTGATCGTCGCGCCGTCCTGATCATATATCTCCTGCAAAAGCCCGAAATTTTCCTGCGGGTAGGGGCGGTCGAGACCACCGGCCAGCATGGCGACCGTGCCCGTTGCAAGGCTTGCCCGGTGTGCGGCCGCATCAATGCCGCGCGCCAGCCCCGAAGCGATGCTATAGCCGGCGCGGCCGCAATCGCGAGCCAGCATGGCGGCGAATTTCGCGCCGTTGATGGAGGCGTTGCGCGAACCGACGATGCCGATGCTCGGTCTTGTCGCGGTCGCTGCCGATCCTTTCATGGCGATCAGCGGCGGCGCGCCATCCAGCTGCCGCAGGGCAGGTGGGTAATCGGGCTCGCCGATGCCGACGAAACGCGCGCCGAATTTTTCGGCCGTTTCGATCTCGCGTTCCGCCTCCGCTTGCGTCGCGATGCGCGGACTGCGCGACGAGCCGCCGCGCCTTGAAAGCTCGGGCAGGGCATCGAGCGCCTTTTCGGCGCTGCCGAAATGATTGATGAGTTCGCGGAAGGTGACGGGACCGATATTGTCGCTACGGATCAGCCTCAGCCACGCGACCCGCTGCCGCGCGGAAAGCTCTATGCCCTGCCGTGTCGTTTCCTCATGCGGCATGGCACATCCTTAAATGGGCCTCAGCCCTTTTGCCCGATCCTGCTTTCAGTGCCCGCCAGCAGGCGCGCGATGTTCTCGCGGTGCTTCCACCATGAAATCGCACTCAGCAGCGTAACCAGCAGAGCCGTCTTTTCAGGTCCGAGCACCCAGAGGGCGACGGGAATGACCAGCATGGCCAAAAGCGCCGACAGCGACGAGTAGCGGGTGATGAAGGCGGTTGCGAGCCAGATGAGCGCAAAGGCCAGCATCATCAGCGGTGCGGCCCCCAAAAGCACGCCGATATAGGTTGCCACACCCTTGCCGCCCTTGAAGCCGAGCCACACCGGAAACAGGTGGCCGAGGAAGGCGAAGAAACCGGCGACCAGCGACGCTTCGTAACCCCAGAGCGCATTGGCGACCAACACCGCCGCCGTGCCCTTCAGCGCGTCCAGCAGCAGGGTTGCGGCGGCGAGCTTCTTGTTGCCCGTGCGCAGCACATTGGTCGCGCCGATATTGCCGGAGCCGATCTTGCGCACGTCACCCAGCCCCGCCATGCGGGTAAGAATGAGGCCGAAGGGAATGGAACCGAACAGATAGCCGATCAGCGCTGCAAGCGCGAGAAGGGCAGGCGCCGTCTGCCAGTCAGTCAAAGCACTCATTCAAACGTCCCCTCTGTCGCGCTGGCCGCGTGATCTCTGTCGGTGATCTTATGCCAAGGAATGAACGGCTTTGCCAGCCACATAAGTGGCAACCGCGCGGCCGCTGAAACGGGCATCCTCAAACGGGGTGTTCTTGGATTTCGAGACCAGCTGCTCCTTTGCCACGAGCCACGGCTCGTCGAGGTCAATCAGCGTGATATCGGCCTTCGCACCCACCTTCAGCGTTCCCGCATCCAGTCCGAAAATCTTGGCCGGGCGGGTGGAAAGCGCATCGATCAGCCGCATCAGCGGAACTTCGCCGCTGTGGTGCAGGCGCAGCGCCGCCGCCAGCAGGGTTTCTAGCCCGACCGCGCCGCTCGCCGCATCCGAAAACGGCAGCCGCTTGGTGTCGACATCCTGCGGGTCGTGCGAGGAGACAATAATGTCGATGGTGCCGTCCTTCAGCGCCTCCACCATGGCCTTACGGTCGTCTTCGGCGCGCAGCGGCGGAGAGAGCTTGAAGAACGTGCGGTATTCGCCGATATCGTTTTCATTGAGCGTGAGATGATTGATCGAGATGCCGCAGGTGGCTTTCACGCCCCGCTGCCGCGCAACCCGGATCGCCTCCGCCGATTCCGGCACGGAAATCTTGGCGGCGTGATAGATCGCCTGTGTCAGGCCTGCAATGCGCAGGTCGCGCTCCAGCGGAATGATCTCGGCTTCCTTGGGAACGCCTGACAGTCCGAGCCAGCTTGCGAAAAGCCCCTCGTTCATGTCACCGCCGCCGATATATTTGTCGCGTGTCTCAAGAGCGATGACAGCGCCGAGTTCACGGGCATAGGTCATGGCGCGGCGCAGCACCAGCGTATCGGAGAGCGCCTTACGACCATTGGTGAAGGCCACTGCACCGGCTTCCTTCAGCATGCCGAATTCGGTCATTTCCTCGCCGTTCAGACCCTTGGTCAGGGCTGCTGCAGGATGCACATTGACGAGCGCCTTGTCGCGCGCCGTCTTTTTCACATATTCGACCAGCGCGATGTCATCGATGACGGGATCGGTATCGGGCATGACGATGATGCTGGTGACGCCGCCGGCCGCTGCCGCGCGCGAGGCGGATTCGATGGTCTCGCGGTGTTCGGCACCAGGCTCACCCACGAAAACACGGGCGTCCACCAGACCGGGAACAGCCAGCAGACCCTTGCAGTCGCGAACGGTCGCCCCTTCGGGAGCGCCCTGATTATGCGCACCCTTACCTGCCGCCAGAATGGTGCCATCAGCGCCGATGATCACACTGCCGGTCTCGTCGAGATTCCGGGATGGATCGACGATGCGGAGATTGTTGAGAACGGTAACGGCACTCATACGCGCTCACCCTGATTTTGCGAGACAAGCAGGGTTTCCATGACCGCCATGCGCACGGCAACCCCCATTTCCACCTGGCTTTCGATCACGCTCTGCGGACCGTCGGCCACGTCGGAGGCGATTTCCACGCCGCGGTTCATCGGGCCGGGATGCATGACCAGCGCATCCTCCTTCGCCGCTTTCAGCTTTTCGGCATCCAGACCGTAATAATGGAAATATTCGCGCACCGAAGGCACGAAGGAGCCGGACATACGCTCGCGCTGCAGGCGCAGCATCATCACCACATCGGCGTTCTTCAGTCCTTCCTTCATGTCGTGGAATACTTCGACGCTCATGTCGCGGATACCGGAAGGAAGAAGCGTGGCGGGGGCGACGACGCGAACGCGCGCACCCATCTGGTTGAGCAGGATGATGTTGGAGCGGGCGACGCGTGAATGCAGCACGTCCCCGCAGATCGCCACCGTAATGCCGGACAGTTCGCCCTTCGCGCGGCGGATGGTCAGTGCGTCGAGCAACGCCTGCGTCGGGTGCTCATGCTGGCCGTCGCCGGCATTGACGACGGAGCAGGCGACCTTTTGCGCTAGAAGCGCTGCCGCACCGGCGGAAGAATGGCGCACGACCAGCACGTCCGGGCGCATGGCGTTCAGCGTCATCGCCGTGTCGATCAGCGTTTCGCCCTTCTTCACCGAGGAATTGCCGACCGACATGTTCATCACGTCTGCACCAAGGCGCTTTCCGGCAAGCTCGAAGGAGGACTGCGTGCGCGTCGAGGCTTCGAAGAACAGGTTGATCTGCGTCAGGCCCCGAAGCGTCGAGGTCTTTTTCTCGCGCTGGCGGCTGATTTTCACCGCCTCGTCGGCCTTGTCGAGAAGCAGGGTAATATCCTGATGGGAAAGCCCCTTGATGCCGAGGAGATGGCGATGGGGGAAGAAGACCATGCGGTTTGCCTCCTGACGGGCGCCGCATTTTCCCGTGAAAATGCCCGGAACGCCCGAATGCTGATCCGCGCGCTCCCATTCGCTGTGAACACGCCTCAGGAGTGCGGCGGAATTCGGTCCTGCGCTCTATAGAGACTGCATGGTCGCGGGGCAAGCGCCCGCAACTCCTGAAATGAAAACATGGCGATCTTTCCCCAACCCTCTAGGCAACAGCCTGACCATGGAAGGCGCAGGCGTCAGACGATGCCATGTTCCTTTAAAAGCGCCTGTTCGTCGCCTGACGCCCAGCCGAAAACTTTCGGCGCCCCGTCCAGCCTCTGGACGAAGTAGTGAACATCGAAGTCGATTGCGACATCCGGTTGCCGCTTGCGATCAAAGGTCGCCGTCCAGGCAACATGGGCAAGGCAATGATGGTCGTCGATGGGCGAGATACGGATGTCGCGTATCCGCATTTCCTTCGTTCCGATCGTCCGATAGCGCTCGTAACCCTTCATCATGACCTGCTTCAAGTGGTCATCGTTCTTTCCGGTCGTCACCCCGGCGGGGGAGGCGGCGATGAAGTCGGAGGCGTAGAGGGAGGCGACCTCCTCCATATCCATGTCACCCTTGAGAGACTTATTGAAAAATCGCTCATATCGCTCGAAGAGCTTTCTTACGCTGGCCTCCATGGTCTCCTCCCTGTGCAGCCGTTCAGCAAAGTCGCCAACCGAAAAAGCCTGCCGCAGGTTCCACGTCAGGCCGCAGATTATGGAGAATGCGTTTATCCGCATGCCCGCCGGTTGTTGCCGCAACTTCTGCGCGGCTTTTTGGGGACTGTCGTTGATCTTGCCGGAAACGTGTTTGGCATTCGCCGGGCCGGATATCTAAATCAGGGACATTCCCTAAAAATGCTGAAAGCGGCGGTTTAATCGCCTCAATCGCTTCCTGCGGGTGGAATTATGCAATATCACCCCACTATGCAACGCCAGTACAAAACAGCTAGAAGCAGCGGATGACCCAGAATTCCCGGACAGAAGAAACGCTCGCCGAACTGAACCAGCCAAGCCTCTGGTCCGGTATCAACGCCTATCGTTCCGATCCGCTGATCGTCGACCTCACTTCCGGACTGTCGCGCAATCTAAGGGATGAGTTCGACCAGCTCGGCCGTTACGTCACGTCGCATGAGGCGCAGGAGCTGGCGCGCATGGCCAATCAGGGCGTGCCGCAGCTGCATACCCACGGCCCGCGTGGCGAGCGTCTGGATCAGGTGGAATTCCACCCCGCCTGGCACGCGCTGATGCGCCGTTCCATGTCGTCAGGCCTGCATTCCAGCGTCTGGGAAAATTCTCCCGATACGCGCGGCAATGAGCACAAGGCCCGCGCCACCAAATTCTACCTGACCTCGCAGCTTGAGGCCGGGCATCTTTGCCCGCTCACCATGACCAGCGCCTCCGTCGCCGCCATCATGGCTTCGCCGCGCGTGCAGAAGGAATGGGCGCCGAAGATTCTCTCGCGCAAATATGATTCCTCGCAGAAACCGGCCCTGCAGAAAACCGCCGTCACCATTGGCATGGGCATGACGGAAAAACAGGGCGGCACGGATGTGCGCGCCAACCGCACCACGGCGGAGCGGGTGGGCGAGGGCATCTATCGCCTGTCCGGTCACAAGTGGTTCCTCTCCGCGCCGATGAGCGACGGTTTCGTCATGCTCGCCCAGATGGGCGACGGCATGGGCTGCTTCCTCGTGCCGCGTTATCTGGAGGATGGCTCAAAGAACGGCCTGCATTTCCAGCGCCTCAAGGACAAGCTCGGCAACCGCTCCAACGCATCCGCCGAAGTCGAATTCACCGATGCCTTCGGTTATCTGCTGGGCGATCCCGGCAGCGGCATCCGTACGATCCTCGACATGGTGACGCTGACGCGGCTCGATTGCGCGCTTGCCTCCGCCGGCATGATGCGCGCCTCGCTAGCCGAAGCCGTGCATTATGCCCGAGGCCGTTCTGTTTTCGGCAAGATGCTGGTCACACAGCCGATCATGACGCGTGTTCTCGCCGACATGGCACTGGATGTGGCGGCGGCCACTGCGCTCTCCTTCCGGCTGGCGACCGCATTCGACGCCGCCCGCAACAATCCGGCCGAGGCCGCCTATGCGCGGGTGATGACGCCCATCGTGAAATACTGGTGCTGCAAGATTGCGCCGGCGCTTATCTATGAGGCCATGGAGTGCCTTGGCGGCAACGGTTACGTGGAAGAGCGGCCGATTGCCCGCCACTATCGCGAAGCGCCCGTCAACGCCATCTGGGAAGGCTCCGGCAACGTCATGGCGCTGGATGTGCTGCGGGTTCTCCAGCGCGGCAAGGATCTGTTCGATCTCGTCTTCCAGACGCTGGAGCGCGATCTGGGTGCAGCCGGCAAAAAGACCACCGACGTGCTGCGCGCCGCAATCGCCCTTGCCGAACGTGACGAGGGAGCGGCCCGCCTGTTGGTGGAGCAGTTCGCGCTTGCGGCCGCTGCCGCCGAGCTTTGCCGCCTCGGCGCCGGCAAGATTGCCGATGCCTTCCTCGAGACCCGTCTCGCGGGCGGCTGGCGGCATACTTACGGCATGCTCGATTCCCGCTTCGATCCGAATTATATAATCGATCTTCTTTATCCGCCTGCATCTTGACCGATGCTTGCGGATGAAGGTTTTGCAGTCCCGGCGGGAGGGGTCTCGGATTTGAAAAACAGCAATGGCGTAAAGTGTGTTCTGATCTGTCGTGACACTTTCGCGCATCGATGCGCGGCAAGGGAAGGCGGCCGCCAATGCTGACCTTCCGTTCCGCCCGCGCCGAGGATGAAGACGCGCTCTACGCCATAAGCCTTGCCACCGGCGATGCCGGGCAGGACGCCACCGCCCTTTACAATGATGGCCGCATGGTCGGGCATATCTATTCCGTGCCCTATCTGCATCTCTGGCCCGATGCCGTTTTCGTGGCGGAGGATGAGGAAGGTGTGTGCGGTTATATCGTGGGCGCACTCGATACGGCGGTGCACGAAGAACGGCTGGAGCGGGAATGGTGGCCGCATCTGCGCAGCCTTTATCCCGATCCCGGCGGCGATCAGCAGACATGGGACGCCGACCAGCGCCGCGCCCAGTTCATCCACCATCCACGCCGCACGCCCGCCTGGCTCACCGATCCGTTTCCGGCCCATATCCACATGAACCTCCTGCCGCGCACGCAGGGCAAGGGCGGCGGCACCCGGCTTCTGTCGCGCTGGCTCGATATGGCGAGACAGAACAACGTCTACGGCATCCACCTCGGCGCCAGCGAACGCAACCATGCGGGTATGCGCTTCTGGGAAACCCGCGGATTCAAACGCCTCGAAAGCCACGAAACGCCGGGCAGCGTATGGTTCGGCATGGCGCTGGAGTAATATTGGCAGATTATGCCAATCGGTGGTATTGTTGGACGTCGCTAATATCTGGTGGAGGCTCTGATGCCGACGCGTAACGTCGTTCTGACACAGCATCACGAAGAGATCATAGACGAACTCGTCAAATCTGGCCGCTATCAAAATGCCAGCGAAGTGCTGCGCGAGGGCTTACGATTGATTGAAAGGCGCGAGCGCCTTGAGGTGACCAGATTGGAAGCCTTGAGGGCGGCGGCGCAACAGGGCTTCGCAGACCTTGATCAAGGCCGTTTTACGGATGTGGCGGAGGATGATCTCGACGACTTCATTTCCGCTCTCGGGCGCGACGCTGAAGCGCGCCTTGCCAAATCTGATAAGGCATGACAGAAGTATCGTCTGTCCGAAGCCGCGCAATCGGACATTATTGAAATTCTTGGATGGACCCACACGACATTTGGGGCCGCAGCTAGAAAACGCTACGAAAAATTGCTTGTCACGGCGCTGCGTGATGTTGCGCGGGATCCGTTTCGCTCCGGAACAAGTCTCCGCCCGGAAGTGGCAGACGATGTCCGCAGCTACCATCTCCGTTACAGCCGGGAAAGGGCGAGAAGTGAAACCGGCCTGGTTAAATATCCGAGGCATCTGTTGCTTTATCGCGTGTTGAATCCCGATTTGGTGGGCATCGGTCGCATTCTTCATGATTCCATGGAAATCGAGCGGCATCTCCCGGTTGACTATGGAGATGTCAGCGGCTGAAAACGCATGGTGTCACCTTCATCCACAAAAACCTTCCGTCCATCCGCCCCGCCGCGTTGTTCTTCCCTTCATGCTTTGTTAACCCGTTGAGAGAGGCCTTTCAAAACACGGGTAGGGAATCATGCTGGCGACCGCAGAGGCGATTTCAGCCGACAGACCGGAAAAACGCATCAAGGATCGCGCTCAGACCGAGAAGGCGATTTTTAATGCGGCGCGGTCGCTGCTTGCCGAAGAGGGATTTCAGGGTTTTGGCATCAATGCCGTTGCCCGCCGCGCCGGCTGCGACAAGCAACTCATCTACCGTTATTTCGGCGGCCTCGACGGCCTGATCGAGGCGATTGGCGAGGACCTCGGTTCCTGGGTGAGGGATCGCATTCCGGAAGATACCGGCGGCATGTTCCTTTTGACCTATGGCGACCTCATGGAAAAGCTGGCGCTTTATTTCATGGATGCGCTACGCAGCGATCCTCTCGTCTGCAAGATCATTGCCTGGGAAGTGTCTGACGGTTCACCGCAGGTGAGACAGCTTGCCGAAGCCCGCGCCAAATCGCTGGGCAAGTGGCTGGAGCGGATGCGCGGTTCGCTGGCGGCGCCGAAGGGGGTGGATACAGCGGCGGTCAATGCCGTACTGTTCGCTGCCATTCAGCACCTCGTCATTTCCGCTGCGACCAGCGGTCAGTTCGCTGGCGTACCGCTGAAATCAGACCGGGACTGGGACAAGATAGCCACTGCCGTCAAAAGGCTGGTGCGCGGCGTTTACGGCTGAACCGGTTTCGCAGGCGGAAGACGGTCGCGCCTGGACCTGCGCATTAAAAAAATCAGTCATGTTTTCATCGGGCCGGCAAATGCCCGGCGCATCCGGCCGTTCACGCGATCACGTTCTTTTCCACATGCCGCCCGCCCGTCGTTAACCATAATGACAGCTTTCGTTTGCCTCGCCACGGATGCCGGTCCAGTGTGGATTAACGAAATGTTAACCATGCGCAATGACTGCGCATAAGGGAGCCGCAAGTGAGCCGCTGGACAGCTTTAGGCGTCACGATGACGTTTTTTGTGATGCTGCCGTTGGATATCGACGCGCCGGCGCTGAACCTCTGCCTTATGGCCGTGGTGCGCTGGGCGGTGCTTGCCGGCGTTCCCGATACGATGTTTGTGCGGGGGCAGGCGGCATGAAGTGGTTTCTGATCCTCTGGGCCGGTCCCGTTGCGCTGCTGGGCAGCTGGTACTGGCTTTCCTATTACGACATGAGCTTCGGCTTCTACATGCTTACACGCCAGACCCATGATCTGGTGTTCGAGATTTACGGCAATATTCTCGGCCTGCCGCCGGAAAGCCTGCCGCCCCTGGTGGCACGCGCCATTGCCGTCGACAGCCTGATCGTTTTTGCGATTATCGCCTTCCGCAAGAGAAAGCAGCTTGCGGCCTGGTGGCAGGGCCGTCAGTCGGCCGCGCGGGTGAGTGCGGAAAGCCTGTCCAGCGCGCCCTGAAGAATGAAGCTTGCGGCGGCCGAATCGATGCGTTCGGCCCGCTTTGCGCGTGAGACGTCCATTTCCAGCAGCGCGCGTTCTGCAGCGACCGTCGAAAGACGCTCATCCCAGAAAATGAAGGGCAGGGCGGTTTTTTCGCCCATCGTCCGCACAAAGGCGCGCGTCGCCTGCACGCGGGGACCAGCCGAACCATCCATGTTCATTGGCAGGCCGATGATGAAGGCGAAAACTTTTTCCTTTTCGGCAAAGGCCAGCAGCACTTCCGCATCCTGCGTGAATTTCACCCGTTTGATGACGGGGCGCGGCGTTGCGAAACGCCGCGACAGGTCCGACATGGCAAGCCCGATCGTCTTCGTGCCAAGGTCGAGGCCGGCAATCGCCTGTCCCGGCTGAAGCGCCTGCGCCAGTTCCTCAATGGTGAGTGTTGCCATGTCGCGTGTTGTCCTTATCGTTTGCGGACGAATTCGGTGCGCAGCACCAGACCCTTCACCGCATCATGTTTGCAATCGATCTCTTCCGGATTATCGGTCAGGCGGATCGACTTGATGACGGTACCCTGCTTGATGACCGTGCTGGTGCCCTTGACCTTCAAATCCTTGATGAGGGTGACGGAATCGCCGTCCGCCAGCACATTGCCCGCCGCATCGCGCACTTCATTCGTACGCGCCGCTTCTGCAGCCAGCTCGGAGGCCGGTCGCCATTCACCGGTCGCCTCGTCATACACGTACTCGTCATCATTTGCGGCCATGGTCGCCTCTCTTAAATATTGGTAGTGCGGTTGTTCAGGCCGTCCTATGTCATAATATACCGGCAATACAAAGGAGAACTTCCCATGAAAATCACCTGGCTCGGCCATTCCGCCTTCCGCCTCGAAAACGGCAGCGCGAAGATACTCATCGATCCGTTCTTCACCGGTAACCCCGGTTTTGTCGGACAGGATGGAAAGTCGGCAGCCGAAGGCATCACCCATATTCTCCTGACCCACGGCCATGGCGACCATGTCGGCGATACCGTCCAGCTTGCCCGCGAAACCGGCGCGACCGTTCTTGCAAATGCCGATCTTGCCGCCTGGCTTTCCGCCAAGGGCGTCGCGAAGGTCGATATGGGCAATACCGGCGGCACGGTGCATTTCGACGGTTTTTCCGTCACCTTCACCAATGCGCTGCATTCCTCCGCCCAGATCACCGAAGACGGCGTCTCCCATTCGCTCGGCAATGCCAACGGTCTGATGCTGCATTTCGAAGATGGCCCGGCCGTCTATCACATGGGCGATACCGACATCTTTTCCGACATGAAACTCATCAATGAACTGCATCAGCCGGATATCGGCCTTGTGCCGATCGGTGACCGCTTCACCATGGGCGGAGCCGTCGCCGCGCTCGCATGCCAGCGCTTCTTCAATTTCGGCAATGTCATTCCCTGCCATTACGGTTCCTTCCCGATCATCGACCAGACGCCGGAGAAGTTCGTGGCCGGCATGGAAGGGGCGCAAGCGCGCGTCCACACGCCGAAGGCCGGCGATACGCTGTCCTTCTGACATTTTGCCCGTGCATGTCGCGACCGCAAACCGCCATACAGTTTGGCGCGACATGCTTTCTACCGTTGCGAATGACGGACATGGTGATTATAGCGAATGGGAAATATCCCATCGGAGTAGAACCATGTCCGTCGATCTCGCCACCGTAAAGCGCGTTGCGCGCCTTGCCCGTATCGCAGTCAGCGAAGAAGAAGCACAGAATATGCTCGGCCAGCTGAACGGCATACTCGGTTTCGTGGAGCAGCTTTCGGAAGTGAATGTCGACGGCGTTGAGCCGATGACCTCGGTGACCCCGGTGGACATGAAAAAACGCGCCGACGTGGTGACCGACGGCAACAAGGCGGAAGACATTGTCGCCAATGCGCCTGCGACCGAACGGGACTTCTTCATGGTCCCGAAAGTGGTCGAATAAGCGACCGCCTCTGCCGCCTGATTTTTCCGAGATTTTCGAAAGCCGTTGCCGACCATGACCGACCTGACGAGCCTGACCATTGCCGAAGCCCGCGAAAAGCTGCAGGGCAAAGAATTTTCCGCCCTCGAGCTGACCGACGCCTATCTCTCCGCCATCGATGCGGCCAACGGCGCGCTGAACGCCTATGTGGCGACGACGCCTGAAAAGGCGCGCGACATGGCGAAAGCCTCCGACGACCGCATCGCCGCCGGCAAGGCTGGCGAGCTGGAAGGCGTTCCGCTTGGCGTGAAGGACTTGTTCGCCACCCGTGACGTGCACACGCAGGCGTGTTCGCATGTTCTCGACGGCTTCAAACCGAAATATGAATCCACCGTTACCCAGAACCTCTGGGATCAGGGCGCCGTCATGCTCGGCAAGCTCAACATGGATGAATTCGCCATGGGTTCGTCCAATGAAAGCTCCTGGTACGGCCCGGCGATCAACCCATGGCGCGCCAATGGTTCCGACCAGAAGCTGGTGCCCGGCGGCTCCTCCGGCGGTTCGGCTGCCGCCGTGGCCGCGCATCTCTGCGCCGGCGCCACCGCAACCGATACCGGCGGCTCCATCCGCCAGCCGGCCGCCTTCACCGGCACCGTCGGCATCAAGCCCACCTATGGCCGCTGCTCGCGCTTCGGCATCGTCGCTTATGCCTCTTCGCTCGACCAGGCAGGCCCGATTGCCCGTGACGTGCGTGATGCCGCGATCCTGCTGAAGACCATGGCAAGCGTCGACGCCAAGGATACGACCTCCGTCGACCTGCCGGTGCCGGACTACGAAAAGGCCATCGGTCAGTCGCTCAAGGGCCTGAAGATCGGTATTCCGAAGGAATATCGCGTCGACGGCATGCCGGAAGAAATCGAAAAGCTCTGGGCCAAGGGCGTGGAATGGCTGCGCGATGCCGGTGCCGAGGTTGTCGATATCTCGCTGCCGCACACCAAATACGCGCTGCCTGCCTACTACATCGTCGCGCCGGCGGAGGCCTCGTCCAACCTTGCCCGTTACGACGGCGTCCGTTACGGCCTGCGCGTCGACGGCAAGGACATTGCCGACATGTACGAAAAGAGCCGCGCCGCCGGTTTCGGTAAGGAAGTGCAGCGCCGCATCATGGTCGGCACCTATGTGCTGTCGGCCGGTTATTATGACGCCTACTACCTGAAGGCGCAGAAGGTCCGCACGCTGATCAAGCGCGACTTCGAAAACGTCTTCCACGAAGGCGTCGACGCCATTCTCGCCCCCATCACACCGTCTTCCGCCTTTGCAGTCGGTGACGAGGAACTCGCTTCCGATCCGGTCAAGATGTACCTGCAGGACGTCTTCACCATCACCGTCAACATGGCCGGTCTGCCGGGCCTTTCGGTTCCGGCCGGTCTCGACGGCAAGGGCCTGCCGCTCGGCCTCCAGCTCATCGGTAAGCCTTTCGAGGAAGAGACGCTGTTCAAGACGGCGCATGCCATCGAGCAGGCCGCCGGCAAGTTCACCCCCGCCAAATGGTGGTGAAAAGCCTCAAGCTACGAGACATGAACGAAGCCGATCGCGATGCGGTCGGCTTTGTCGGTTTTGCGGCATGGCGTTCCGGTGACGCCTTCGACGACAGCTATCTCGATCCTGATGTCATCGAGCGGGTGAGGGGCGAATTCGAGAGTTTCGCCAAGTCTCCGACCGGTGATATTGTCGTCGCTGAAATGGACGGCGTTGTTGCTGGCTGGGGAGCGTGCGATATGGCACCGCATCACATTTCCGATCTCTGGGTGGACCCGAACTGGCAGGGCAAGGGGATCGGCAAAGCCCTGATCCTTCATTTTCTCGACAGGATGCGCGCGCAAGGCCTGCCGCTTGCCACCATCGACACCCATGCCAGAAACCGCGCAGCCATCGGTCTTTACGAGCGTTGCGGATTTGAGATCGTCTGGCGCGGCATGGAATGGTCCGACATCATGAAAGTCGAACTGGAGAAGGTGAAGCTAGAGCGCAGGCTCTCGCCATAACCCGCTCTTACGGCCGCAGCGGCTTCTTGGCGCAATGCCGGGCGACAGCGCTGCCGCCGCCCGGTTATTTATCGATTGTCCAGCTCACCCCGCACGAGTTCCAGCCCGCGCGTCGTGATGCGGTAGGGTTTGCCGCCCGAGGAGGCGATGGCTCTCTTCCGTTTCAGTTTGCGGAAGGTCAGGAGATCGAGGCCGCTGAAAATCCAGCCGTCACGCGTGTAGAGCGCGAGTTTTTCGATTTTGTGGGCGTCGTCTCGAACGAGTTCAATTCTGCCGCCCTGGGCGAGCAGGTGAAGAATGCGCTGTTCGGCGCGGGAAATGTCCATTTTTGGAAGTCCGGTCGGCGTCATATAGACGCGTGAAAGCAAATCCGGGTGCGGTTAGGGCATCCGGCTCGGTTTCAGCATGGCCCGGCGCGCAAGAAACTTGCGGGCAGGGCCTTTACCGGGACTCCGATTGAGCGAACATAAAAACTCCGTTCTTGCTCCTTTTGGGTAGCGGGCAAAGCCGAGGCGGTCAAGTCCCGCCAGGCGCGAGAAAACCATGCTGGTCGAATCGCCTTGGCAATGGTTTAATTTCAACGGCCATGGAGGGCGCGGCTTGATCGTCATTCGCAATGCGCATGAGCAGGAAGCGGAGGTTCTGGCGGCCATCGGCCTCAGGGCATGGCGACAGGCAACCGCGGCTCTCGGCATCACCCCGACCCTTTACGACAATGCGGCCAGCGCCTTTTCCAATTTTACCCGCTCGTCATGGCTGGCGATCAGGGTGGCGGAGTTTGGCGGCTCGGTTGCCGGATGGGCGGCGCGTGAGCATTTCGACGAGACGATTTCCGATTTCTGGATCGATCCTGATTTTCACCGCAGAGGTGTCGGCAGCCACCTGTTGGGCGATGTTGAAAGGCTGATTGAGGACAGGGGGTTCGAGACCATCCGGCTTGAAACCCATGCCCAGAATGAGCCGGCCGTCGCCTTTTTCCGCCACCATGGCTATAGCGTCCGCTGGCTCTCCGTCTCCTATGCGCCGAAACTCGACCGCGAAGTGCAGTCGGTAGGCCTGCAGAAGCAATTGGCCGAAGTCGAGAGCGGTCTTTATGGGCCGGCTTTCTGAGACAGAGTTTGCAGAGCGTCCACCAGCCGCATCGGCCAGTCCGGCATGATGGCGAGCGATGCGACAAGGCCTACCTGCAATATCACGATCGATATCAGGATGCTGCGGAACGGTTCCTTGCGTGTTTTATGCCGGAGCAGCCGTTGTGCCGAGATTGCGCCCAGGCTGCCGCCGATGAGTGCAAGCGATAACAGCGTGCTTTCCCGGATGCGCCATCCGCCATTTCTCGCCGCTTCCTTGTCCCACCAATAGACAAGAAAGACGAAAAGATTGAAGGCGATATAGGCTATGAAACAGAGAGCGACCGTCACCATGACGTGAATTGAAACCGGGAAGCGTAAAAAACGCGTATCCTGTATCGGCGAAAATCCCGGGCCTGGCGTGAGAGGGTGCAAGATGTCTTGCGCCCGCGCTCCATTTGTTCTACCCACCAAGGCCAAAGAACCCGTATATCGTGAGCTTCAGATGACCCTTGTAGACGTGCGCACCCCCGACCCGAAACGCTTCATTCCCGGCGCCACCGGCGATTGGGAAATCGTGATCGGCATGGAGGTGCATGCGCAGGTTCTCTCCAATTCCAAGCTGTTTTCCGGTGCATCGACCACCTTCGGCAATGCGCCGAATTCCAACGTGTCGCTGGTGGATGCCGCCATGCCGGGCATGCTGCCCGTCATCAACGAGGAATGCGTGAAGCAGGCGGTGCGCACCGGTCTTGGCCTGAAAGCCAAGATCAACAATCGCTCGATCTTCGACCGCAAGAACTACTTCTATCCGGACCTGCCGCAGGGCTACCAGATTTCGCAGTTCAAGGACCCGATCGTCGGTGAGGGCACCATCACCATTTCGCTCGGTCCGGACCGTCAGGGCAATTTCGAAGATATCGAAATCGGCATCGAGCGTCTGCATCTGGAGCAGGACGCCGGCAAGTCCATGCATGACCAGCACCCCACCATGTCCTTCGTGGACCTGAACCGTTCGGGCGTGGCGCTGATGGAAATCGTCTCCAAGCCGGATATGCGCTCGTCTGACGAAGCCAAGGCCTATCTCACCAAGCTGCGTTCCATCGTGCGTTACCTCGGCACCTGCGACGGCAACATGGATGAAGGCTCGATGCGCGCCGACGTCAACGTCTCCGTGCGCCGTCCGGGCGAAGGTTTCGGCACGCGCTGCGAAATCAAGAACGTCAACTCCATTCGCTTCGTCGGTCAGGCCATCGAATATGAGGCGCGCCGCCAGATCGCCATTCTGGAAGATGGCGGCGTGATCGATCAGGAAACCCGCCTGTTCGATCCCGGCAAGGGCGAGACGCGGTCCATGCGCTCCAAGGAAGATGCGCATGATTACCGTTATTTCCCCGATCCGGACCTCTTGCCGCTCGAATTCGACGATGCTTTCGTCGAGGCGCTGAAGGTCGACCTGCCGGAACTGCCCGACGACAAGAAAGCCCGTTTCGTGGCCGATCTCGGCCTGTCGGTCTATGACGCCTCGATCCTCGTTTCGGAAAAGGCGATTGCCGATTATTACGAGGCCGTCGCCGCCGGCCGCGATGCGAAGGCTGCCGCCAACTGGGTCATCAACGATCTGCTCGGCGCGCTGAACAAATCGGGCAAGGATATCGAGACGACGCCGGTTTCGCCCGAACAGCTCGGTGGCATCATCGATCTCATCAAGGCCGAGACCATTTCCGGCAAGATCGCCAAGGACCTGTTCGAAATCGTCTGGAACGAGGGCGGCAACCCGGCGGAAATCGTTGAAGCCCGCGGCATGAAGCAGGTGACCGATACCGGCGCCATCGAAAAGGCCGTGGATGAGATCATCGCCGCCAACCCGGATCAGGTCGAGAAGGTGAAGGCAAAGCCGACTCTTGCCGGCTGGTTCGTCGGTCAGGTCATGAAAGCGACGGGCGGCAAGGCTAACCCGCAGGCGGTGCAGGCGCTGGTGAAGGCCAAGCTCGGTATCGAGGAAGAGTAAGCGGACGCTGCCTCGTGCTCACAGGTATCGAGGCAGAAAGCTCTCATCCGTCATCCTCGGGCTTGTCTCGAGGATCTAACGACCCACAAGGTCCAATGTGCTCAGATCCTCGGGACAGGCCCGAGGACGACGTCGGGCACGAGGGACTGACATCACTTCTGCCGGGATCAACGCCCGGCATTTCTGTTTCAAGACGGAGCCAAATCATGTTCTTCATCCGCACGGCAAGCCTGCGTGACATTGAGCCGGTGCGCAACCTGCTCGCCACGACGTGGCACGCGACCTATGATGCGATCTATGGCGTGGACAAGGTCAACCAGCTGATCCTCGCATGGCATTCGCCGCAGGCCATGAAGGACCGCATCGAGAAAAAGGGCGGCGAGTTTCTGGTGGCTGACGACGGCAAGCGGATTGGCGGCATGGCCTATGGCTCCATGTCCACCAAGATGGCGAAGACAGCCCTGCTGCACCAGCTCTATGTCGCGCCTGACCTTCAGCGGCAGGGCGTCGGCCGCGATCTCTTCGCCGAACTGGAAACCTGTTTTCCGGATGCGGAAATCATGCGGCTGGAAGTCGAGCCTAAAAATACTGTCGCAATCGCCTTTTATGAAGGCGTCGGATTTGTCGAGGTCGACCGAATCGAGCGCATGGCGGGCATCGAGGGTCTGCCCGGCGTCGTTATGGAAAAGAGCCTGACCCGATGAATGAGAAACTTCAACAACTGATCATCCGCACGGCGCGCGAAGACGATCTTCCGGCACTCGCCGCCATTTTTGCCGCCGACGAGATCGGCGGCCACGGCGATACGGCGGAAGAATCGGCGCAGCCGGATTATCTCGCCGCTTTCCGCGCCATCGAAGCGTCGCCGAGCGAAACGCTCTATGTGGCGGAACTGGATGGCGAGGTGGTCGGCACCTTCCAGACGGCGATCCTGACCAAGCTCGTCGGGCGAGGGGCAAAGTCCATGGTGATCGAGGCGGTGCAGACGCGTGCCGACATGCGCGGTCGCGGCATCGGCGCGGTGATGATCAATCATTGCCTGGACGAAGCCCGCCGTCAGGGCCTGAACGCCGCGCAGCTGACGTCCAACATGGCCAGGCTGGACGCTCACCGCTTCTATGAGCGGCTGGGTTTCGAGAAGCGGCATTTAGGCTTCAGGATGAAGCTGAAATAGCGCGGATATATCTCGAAATGCTGGACAATTGCCGTGAGGGGCGGCATAAGCATGTCTTGTGCCGTGCACGGAAAATCGCTGCGGCGCATTCAAGCCCGAGGAACGTAGAATGAAGACTCTCCTGACGCAAATCTTCACCTGGTGGAACGGCCAGACGATCGGAACGCGGTTTCATACCTGGCGTTTCGGCAAGAAGGTAGGACAGGACGAGTTGGGCAACACCTATTACGAAGGCGGCACCACTTCCTGGGGCATGCCGCGCCGCTGGGTCATCTACAATGGTTATGCCGAAGCGTCGGCCATTCCGCCCGGCTGGCATGGCTGGATGCATTACCGCACCGACGTGCCGCCGAGCCAGGAAAGCTACGTTGCCCGCGACTGGCAGAAGCCGCATCAGCCGAACCTCACCGGTTCCTCCAAGGCCTATCGCCCGCAGGGATCGTTGGCCGTGGCTGGCGAGCGCCCGCGCGTGACCGGCGACTACGACGCCTGGACCCCCGGCAACTAAGCATCTTGCGATGCGCGGTGTTGTGCAAAACGCCGCGCTTGCATCCGGCCTCACCGGTTTTTGCCACATTCCGCCCTTAGGCGTTGATCCGGTCGGCGGTTCGACACAGGCAAATATTTGGAGACATATCGTATGAGGAAATTCACGCGGGATCGTTCTTTGCGTGCGCTGACAGTCTCGCTGTTTGCAGCGGTCTCTGCTGTCATCCTCATTTCGCCCGTTTATGCTGCTCGTCTTGAAAACCGTGTGGCGGTGTTTTCCGGCATCGACAAGATCACCGGCCGCATCACTTCCTTCGATGTCTATATCGATGAGACCGTGCAGTTCGGCGCGCTTCAGGTGACGCCGAAAGTCTGCTATTCCCGCGACCAGACGGAAGCGCAGAAGATCGATGCCTTCATCGAGGTGGATGAAATCACCCTCGACCGCAAGATCAAGCGGATTTTCACGGGCTGGATGTTCGCCGACAGCCCCGGCCTCAACGCCGTGGAACACCCCATCTACGACGTGTGGCTGACGGGCTGCAAGCAGGACTCGGAAGTTCCCGCTCCCTCAACGGCAAGCAAGTAATTAACCCACGACCGCGCCTATTTCTGGCGTCTGAGCTTCTCGGCCAAATCGGCCAGGGCTTTGCTTTTGCTTTCCAGTTGTTCGATCATTTCCTCCCGTGTCAGTTCAGGCTCGATCACGATCGGAACGGTGAACTTGTTGGGCTGATCGCCGGCGGGAGGTGAGGGGAACCTGATTTCAGAAAATGCCCTCTTCACGGCCGTTCTTGTCTGATAGGTGCTATCCCTTATGTTTTTGACCTGAACAGCCTGCATCTTTCCCGCCGGGTCAACGCGGAAAGTAACAAGGAGTACCTGCTTCTTGTTCGTCCGCACGACCTTGAATTCGGGGCGGCCGGTTACGCCCGTCAAGGCTCGGGAAATTTCGCTTCGCCAGCCGGCCTGCGGGTTGGGGCGCTGTTCGGCAGCGGTGACATTCGCCGCCGGCGTCAACATCAATAACAAGGCCGCAATCCAGCGCATGGCCATCCCTCGGCAAACCATATATCATGATCGGATAGGTCATGTTTTCGAGGGTTGCAAGCAAAATCTCAGGTTGTTTTCAGCGGGGATTTTCTTGCGCAGACAATTTTTCGAAGGGTACGTCCGGCCTGTCGACAGCCGCTTCAAGTATCGTGGCATATTCCGACTTCGGAATATCGATTGCCCCGAATGTCTTCAGATGTTCGGTCGTAAATTGCGTATCGAGCAGCGTAAACCCCTGCTGCCGCAAACGCTCTACCAGATGCACGAGGCAAATCTTCGATGCATTGGTGCGGCGGGAAAACATGCTCTCTCCGAAGAAGGCGGCGCCCAGCGAGACGCCGTAGAGCCCGCCGACAAGCTCCTCGCCCTCCCATGCCTCGACGCTATGGGCGTGGCCGATCTGGTGCAATTCGGTATAGAGCCTGCGGATGGTGGCATTGATCCAGGTGCTTGGTCTGTCCGGCGCTTCCGCCGCACATCCTGCCATCACCGCTTCGAAGGCGGTGTTGAAGCGAATCTCAAACGGCTTCCTGCGCATCGCCTTGGTGAGGCTTTTGGAAACGTGAAAACCATTGAGGGGGATGATCCCCCGAATTTCCGGCTCGACCCAGAAAAGCTCGGGATCGTCAGCCGAATCGGCCATTGGGAACAGGCCGGCGGAATAGGCGCGCAGCAGGATATCGACCGTTATGCCGTTATTTCTACTGCGCCGCCCAACCATATCGTCTTAGTGAGACGCGCCACCGGCCAGATATTTCTCCAGCCAGTGAATGTCGTAATCGCCCTTCAGGATATCCTCGTTCTGAAGGAGATCCTGGAAAAGCGGCAGCGTGGTCTTGATGCCATCAACGACGAATTCGTCGAGCGCCCGACGCAGACGGCGAATGCATTCGTCACGGTCGCGGCCGTGAACGATCAGTTTGCCGATCATGCTGTCGTAATAGGGTGGGATTTTGTAGCCCTGATAGGCGCCCGAATCGACGCGCACGCCAAGACCGCCCGGCGTGTGGAAATAGGTCAGCGTGCCCGGTGAGGGAACGAAGGTGCGCGGGTCCTCGGCATTGATACGGCATTCGATGGCATGGCCATGGAATTCGATATCGTCCTGCGTGACCGACAGGCCCTGACCGGAAGCGACCCGGATCTGTTCCTGCACGAGATCCATACCGGTGATGGCTTCCGTCACCGGATGCTCCACCTGCAGACGGGTGTTCATTTCGATGAAATAGAACTCGCCGTTTTCATAAAGGAACTCGATGGTGCCGGCGCCGCGATATTTCAGCTTGCGCATGGCGCTCGCGCAGATCTCGCCGATCTTCATGCGCTGTTCGACGGTCAGAGCCGGCGAATTGGCTTCTTCCAGCACCTTCTGGTGGCGGCGCTGCAACGAGCAATCGCGTTCGCCGAGGTGAACGGCATTGCCTTCGCCATCGCCGAAAACCTGCACTTCGATATGGCGCGGTTTGCCGAGGTACTTTTCCATGTACACGGCGTCGTTGCCGAAGGCTGCTGCCGCTTCGGAGCGGGCCGTCGCAACGGCCTCTTCCAGATCGGCTTCAGTCTTCGCCACCTTCATACCGCGACCACCGCCGCCCGCCGTCGCCTTGATGAGGACCGGGAAGCCAATCGTCCGGGCGATTTCGAGCGCGTTTTCAGGCTTCACTTCGCCATCGGAACCGGGAACCACGGGAATGCCGAGTTCCTGCGCCGTCTGCTTGGCGGTGATCTTGTCGCCCATGATGCGGATATGTTCGGCGGTCGGTCCGATGAAGGTGATGCCGTGCGCGTCAAGGATATCGGCAAACTTGGCGTTTTCCGACAGGAAGCCGTAGCCAGGGTGAACGGCGTCCGCACCGGTGATTTCGCAGGCCGCAACGATCTGGTGGATGTTGAGGTAGCTGTCACGCGAGGGCGGCGGGCCGATGCACACGCTTTCGTCGGCAAGGCGCACATGCATGGCGTCCGCGTCGGCCGTGGAATGCACGGCCACCGTCGGAATGCCAAGTTCCTTGGCGGCGCGCAGGACGCGTAGCGCGATCTCGCCGCGGTTGGCTATGAGGATCTTCGAAACCATGCTGAACCGCCTTTATTCGATGACCACGAGGGCTTCGCCATACTCCACGGGCTGAGCGTCGTTGACGATGATTTCCACGACCTTGCCGGACTTGGGAGCCGGGATCTGGTTCATGGTCTTCATGGCTTCGACGATGAGGATGGTCTGGCCTTCCTTGACGGTTGCACCCACTTCGATGAAGGGACGTGCGCCCGGGGCAGGCGAAAGATAGACCGTGCCGACCATGGGCGAGGACACGGTGTTGGCCGGGTTGCGGGCGGGCGCTGCGGAGGCCGCAGGGGCGGCCGGCGCGGCTGCGGCCGGTGCAGCAACGGGGGCTGCTGCCGGTGCGGGCGCATAAGCAGCAGGCGCTGCGGCATAGACCGTGGCGGCGGGAGCGGCGCGGGAAACGCGGATGCGCAGGTCGTCCTGCTCCACTTCGATTTCCGAAAGGTCGGTATCGTTGAGGATATTCGCGAGTTCGCGGATCAGTTCCTTGTCGATACCCTGTTTCTTTTCAGACATGACAAACCCTATTCTTTGTTTCTTTTTATGCCGTGATGTTTTTCAGCGCGTGAAGCGCCATGATGTATCCATATGGTCCGAAACCGCAGACCATGCCCTTTGCCGCGGGTGATACCATCGATTTGTGACGGAACTCTTCGCGGGCGTGGATGTTGGAAATGTGCACTTCCACGACGGGCGTGGAAATCGCTCGAATGGCGTCATGCAACGCGATGGATGTGTGGCTGTAGGCGCCGGGATTGATGACGACGCCTACCGCCCGCTCGCCCGCCTCCTGCAACCAGTCCACCAGCACGCCTTCGTGGTTGGACTGGCGGAATTCCACTGCGAAACCGAGATCGGCACCGGCTTGAAGGCAATCATTCTCGATGTCCTTCAGCGTCTTGCCACCATAGATACCCGGTTCCCTTTTTCCCAGCATGTTGAGATTGGGGCCGTTGATGACGATGATGATGTTGCTCATTCACGTTTCCATAAGAAAATCAGCGACACCTATAGACTGCGCAGCCGTCAAGGAAAAGCCCCCGCAAGCCCTAAACCGGCCGCTTGGCAGGCATCTCACAGGGAATGCAGTGGCTTTTTTGGCAATCAGGAGCAGGTGGCTTTTCCACAGCTGCGCATATTGGCGATTTTTTCCTTCAGCGGGTCAGCGCCGACCGCGCCGAAAACCGCCTCGTCGCCGACGATATAGGACGGCGTTCCGGTGATGCCGAGGCTGGTTGCCAGCTTGTAAGTCTCCTGCACCTGCTCGTCATTGGGGTTTTCCGCCATCGATTTGCGGATGTCGGCTTCCTTGAGACCGAGCGAGGTCGCGACCTCCATGGCGCTGTCCTCATTCGCGCGCCCGCGGCCGCCGAGGAGCGTGCGCTGGAATTCGGGATACTTGGCCGGCGCCAGCAGCTTCACGGCATTGGAGACACGGTGGGCCGCAACCGATTCCGGTCCGAGGATCGGGAATTCCTTGAGGACGACACGCACCTTCTTGTCGCTCTTCAGAATATTGTCCATGTCGCCCATGGCGCGTTTGCAATAACCGCAATTGTAATCGAAGAACTCGACCAGCGTGACGTCGCCATCCGGGTTGCCGAGCGCCAGATCGAATTTCGATTCGAAGATGGCCTTCTTGTTGTCGGCGACGGCTTCCGCCGCCTTGGCGTTGCGCGCCGCATATTGCTTGCGCTCAAGCGCATCCTGAACCTCGAGCATGATTTCCGGGTTCTCGATCAGATATTGCTTGATGAATTCGCCCATTTCCTTCTTCTGCTGCTCGTCGAGCGCATGGGCGGGCAGGGAGGCGAATACCGTCGAAAGGGCCGTCACGCTGGCGAGAAGGGTGGAAAGGAGAAAATGCGCCATATCGGTCCTCATTCTGTGCGGCCGGAGCCTCTTGAAATCTTATGAAGGCAATTACCTTACTTTAAGCCAAATGCCATACGGCAAAAATACTTGTCCGCATTATGATCGCATGATTGTGAAGATTGTGATTCTGCGGCAAGTCTCTGAAATACGGTTCAGGAAAGAGCATGCCCTTGATTACGATGTCGAAGCGGAGCGCAGTCGAACCCTTTCACGCCATGGATATTCTGGCGGAAGCGAATCGGCGCAGGCAGGCGGGCCGCCCCGTCATTTCCATGGCGGTCGGCCAGCCCTCGCATCCCGCGCCGAAAGCCTCGCTTGCGGCGGCTGAGGCGGCGCTGAAGCATGGGCGGATCGGCTATACCGACGCGCTCGGCCTGCGTGAGCTGCGCGAGGCGATTGCCGGCCATTATCGGCTGCGCCACCAGGTCGCCATCGATCCGGCCCGCATCGCCGTGACCACGGGCTCATCCGCAGCCTTCAACCTCGCTTTCCTCAGCCTTTTCGATGCCGGCGATTATGTCGCCATCGCAAGGCCCGGCTATCCGGCCTATCGCAATATTCTGAAGGCTCTCGGCCTCAATGTCGTGGAAGTGCCGGTTACGGCGGAAACCGGCTATACGCTGACCCCGGCAAGTCTGGAGCGCGCGGAGACAAAGGCCGGCTGCAAGCTGAAGGGTGTGCTTCTGGCAAGCCCGGCCAATCCGACCGGCACCGTTACCGGCCGTGAGGCGCTGAAGCGGCTTGCGAGCTACTGCGAAAGCCGCGACATGGCTTTCATTTCCGACGAGATTTATCACGGCCTTACCTTTGTCGGCGAAGAGACGAGTGCGCTTGAAATCACCGACAATGCCGTGATCATCAACTCCTTCTCCAAATATTATTGCATGACCGGCTGGCGCATCGGCTGGATGGTGCTGCCCGAAAATCTGGTCCGCCCAGTCGAGTGTCTGGCCCAGAGCCTTTATATTTCCGCGCCCGAACTGTCGCAGCTTGCGGCGACCGCAGCCTTTTCGGCGGCGGAGGAGCTGGATGTCTATCGGGAAAGCTATCGCACCAACCGCGATTTCCTGATGGCGCGCCTGCCGGAGATCGGCCTGCCGCTGGCATCCCCCATGGATGGCGCTTTTTACGCCTATGTCGATACCAGCCGTTTTTCTAATGACAGCATGGATTTTGCCAAGCGCATGCTGGCGGAAATCGATGTGGCGGCGACGCCGGGCATGGATTTCGACCCCGAGGAAGGCCACAGGGCGCTGCGCATTTCCTATGCGGGTTCCGTGTCGGATATCGCCGAGGCCGTTGGACGTATTGCCGGCTGGCTGAAGTAAGCCGGGGTCATCCGCTCGGGGAAATCAGGTAAGGGAAATCAGGCGGGCGTGCAGCCGAAGGTGCTGTTGAACGCCTTTTCACCCTTTGCAGTGAAGGTCAGCACACGGCCGTTTCCGCGCCGCAGCCAGTCGCGCTGCTGCATGGCTTCGAGAAGCGATGCACCAAGCCCGCCGCCGAGATGATGGCGACGTTCGCTCCAGTCCAGGCAATGCAGGCAGACCGGGCGACGGGCCTTTTCGAGTGACGAAAGGTCGATGCCGAAGCTTGAGAAGAAGTCGCGTCCGTTCTCGGTTAGGGCAGGATCGTCACCTAACGTCACGAGCCCTTTTGCGGTGATGGCGGCAAGCAGCGCCACGCCGCTTTCCCCGGCCAGATGATCGTAGCAGATGCGCGCTTCCCGCAATGCCTTGTCCTTCGGTCCCGTGCGGACGCGGACTGCGCCCGTGCGCTGGGCAAGACCCATCAACGCTTCCAGAACATGCGCCACATCCTCGTCGGAAAGACGGAAATAGCGGTGACGCCCTTGTTTTTCCGCTTTCAGGAGCTGCGCCTCGGAGAGTTTCGATAGATGCCCGCTGGCGGTCTGCAACGTCACTCCGGCGGCTTCGGCAAGCTCGCTTGCGGTCAGCGCGCGTCCGTCCATCAGCGCCGTCAGGATGTTGGCGCGGGCAGGGTCGCCGATCAGCGCGGCAACATTGGCGATCAGAGGTCCGTCTTTCATGCTTCGATGGTAGCCGAAGCATTGATGCAAAGCAATGGCTTAAAAGAGAGCAAACCACGAGGAGACAAACGATGCTGACCTGTTTCATCCGCTACGAGATCGATCCTTTCAAGGTCGACGCCTTCGAGCGATATGCCCGCACATGGGGTGAGGCGATACCGCGCTGCGGGGCTGGTCTGATCGGTTATTACGCGCCGAAAGAGGGATCGAGCACCATTGCCTACGGTGTCTATAACATCGAAAATCTCGCCGCTTACGAAGCCTACAGGGCACGGCTCGCCGCCGATCCTGCAGGGCGGGAAAATTACGAATTCGCCCGCCGCGAACAATTCATCCGTCGCGAGGACCGGCTTTTCCTCGGTCTCGCCTCCGCTCCGCACGCCGGAGGCGGACAATGATCGCCGTTATCTTCGAGGTCTGGCCGGCTCAAGGCGAGAAGCAGCATTATCTCGACATCGCGGCAGGCCTGCGGGCTGAGCTGGAAACCATCGACGGCTTCCTGTCCGTCGAGCGGTTTCAAAGCATCGGCAATCCGGACAAGATGCTCTCTCTGTCCTTCTTCCGGGATGAGGAGGCGGTGAGGGCATGGCGCAACACCATGCCGCATCGCGCCGCGCAGTCGCTGGGCCGGTCCGGTGTTTTTTCCGATTACCGGCTGCGTATCGCGCAGGTGATCCGCAACTATGGCCTGGAGGAGAGGGAGGAAGCGCCAGCCGACAGCCGGAAAGCCCATCCGGGAGAGGGAACAGCTTAGGCTGATATTTCCAGCATCAGTTTTTCTGCATGCCGCTGCAAGGCTTTCTGGTTCGAACTCGCCTTTGAAACCCGTTATAGATGGGCCAATGTGGTGCGGGACACCCTTAAGGTTAGGACAAGGAGAAAAGCGATGTCGGCAGAAAAAGTAGCGATTGTAACGGCAGGCGGCAGCGGCATGGGGGCCGCCGTGGCAAAACGTCTGGCCGCGGATGGCTACAAGCTCGCGATCCTGTCTTCTTCCGGCAAGGGAGAGGCGCTGGCGCAGGAGCTGGGCGGCATCGGCGTCACCGGCTCCAACCAGTCCAATGACGATCTCCAGCGGCTCACGGATCTGACAATCGAAAAATTCGGCCGCATCGATGTGCTGGTCAACAGCGCCGGCCATGGCCCGCGCGCCTCCATTCTCGATATTACCGATGAGCAATGGCACACCGGCCTCGATGTCTACCTCATGAACGTCATTCGCCCGACGCGGATCGTTGCCCCCGTCATGGTGAAACAGAAGGCGGGCGCCATCGTCAACATCTCGACCGCCTGGGCTTTCGAACCGAGCAGCATGTTCCCGACATCCGCCGTGTTCCGCGCCGGCCTTGCCTCCTACACCAAGATTTTCGCCGATACCTATGCGGCCGACAATGTGCGCATGAACAATGTTCTGCCCGGCTGGATCGACAGCCTGCCGGCGACGGAGGAGCGCCGCGAGAGCGTGCCGATGCAGCGTTACGGCAAGAGCGAGGAAATCGCCGCCACCGTGGCATTCCTTGCCTCTGATGGGGCCGGTTATATTACCGGTCAGAATATCCGCGTTGATGGCGGGCTGACGCGGTCTGTTTGACGGGTTGGCCTTTCCCACTACTCATCCCTGTGACAAGCGCAGGAATGAGGAAATGTCAGCAGCTCAAAAAACCGCTCTTTGCGCCGACAAAAGAAAACGCCCGCAACATCGTTGCGGGCGTCTTTTATTCAGGATGTGGCTTCTCTCAGAAGAAGCCCTTGCGCTGCCACCAGCCACCCTTGCGGGGCTTCGGCTCCTCGCCATCGGCGGGGGTGGAGGAACCGGAAGAGGTGACCACCGGCTCCGAGCTCGAGACATTGCTGCCCCGGTTCGCGCGGACCTTTTCTTCCGTGGCCGGTGCTTCCGCTTCCGAAGCCAGATCGGCCGAAGCCTCACCCGCTTCTTCAATCGCGACGTCCACCACGGTTTCCTCAACGATCACCGGCTCCACCGTTTCAACAGCTTCGGCCTTCGGCGCTTCCTCGGTTTCAGTCTTGGCTTTCGCCTTGCGGGTGCGGCGCGGCTTTTTCGGCACGTCCTCTTCCGCGACCTCGGCAACCGCACCTTCCACCACCTCGGCGGCGGTCGGCTCTTCGGTTACGGATGCTTCGGCGGAAGCCTCTTCGCTTTCACCTTCGGCTTCCGAGCCGGCGGCATCGAGAGCCTCGTCTTCCGCACGGTTGCGACGTCCGCCGCGCTTGCCGCGACGGCGGCGCTTGCGCTTGCCGTCCTCTTCGGAGGTTACGGCTTCCGTTGCACCGTTTTCGGTTTCAGCATCGGCTTCATCGGTTTCGACGCCATCGTCATCACCTTCGGCATCATCGCCTTCCGCATCGCCGGACTGGGCGTCGAGCGCGCCGTTCTGCTCGCCCTGACCGCCCTTGCCGCGACGGCGGCGGCGACGCTTGCGCTTGCGCTTGCCTTCCTCGCCATTGTCGCCCTGCTGCTGCTGGCGTGGCTCGGCGGTCTGCGCCTTGACGATTTCTTCCTCGTCTTCGTCCTCTTCCACCTCGGCGACGAAATCGTCTTCCTCTTCCACGAAGTTCGGCAGCATCTGGATGAGGCTTTCGATCTTCACCGGATTTTCGACGGCTTCACCGCGATCGATGGCGAAATGCTGCGCACCGACGCCGGCGTCAGCAGCGATGATGATCGACACGCCGAAGCGGCCTTCATAATCGACGATCGTGCCGCGCTTGTGGTTGAGCAGGTAGAGCGCCGTTTCCGGCGTGCAGCGCACCGTGATGTTGTGGGTGGTGTTGCGCAGCAGATATTCCTCGACGCCGCGCAGCACATGCAGCGCGATGGAGGATTCCGAGCGAACATGGCCCGTGCCGCCGCAATGCTGGCAGACCTGCGTGGTCGATTCCAGCACCGAAGCGCGGATGCGCTGGCGCGACATTTCCAGTAGGCCGAAATGCGAGATACGGCCGACCTGGATGCGCGCGCGGTCGTTCTTCAGGCAATCCTTGAGCTTCTTCTCGACAGCGCGGTTGTTGCGCTTTTCTTCCATGTCGATGAAGTCGATGACGACAAGGCCGGCAAGGTCGCGCAGGCGCAGCTGGCGCGCCACTTCTTCCGCCGCCTCGAGGTTCGTCGTCAGCGCGGTTTCCTCGATGGAATGCTCGCGGGTCGAACGGCCCGAGTTGACGTCGATGGAAACCAGCGCTTCCGTCTGATTGATGATGAGGTAACCGCCCGACTTCAGCGTGACCTGCGGCTGCAGCATCCGGTCGAGTTGGGCTTCGATACCGGAGCGCGAGAAGATCGGGTGAATGTCGCGGTAAGGCTGAACCACCTTCGCGTGGCTCGGCATCAGCATCTTCATGAAGTCTTTGGCTTCACGATAGCCGTCTTCGCCAGAAACGATGATCTCGCCGATATCCTTGTTGTAAAGATCGCGGATCGAACGCTTGATGAGCGAGCCTTCCTCGTAAACGAGGCAGGGGGCGGTGGAATTCAGCGTCAGCGTGCGGACATTTTCCCACAGGCGCATCAGATATTCGAAGTCGCGCTTGATTTCGACGCGGGTGCGGTTTGCGCCGGCGGTGCGCAGAATAACGCCCATGCCCTGCGGCACTTCCAGATCGCGCGCGATTTCCTTCAGGCGCTTGCGGTCGGCCGGCTGTGTGATCTTGCGGGAAATACCGCCGCCACGCGCCGTATTCGGCATCAGAACGGAATAACGGCCGGCGAGCGACAGGTAAGTGGTCAGCGCCGCGCCCTTGTTGCCGCGCTCTTCCTTGGCCACCTGCACCAGAAGAATCTGGCGGCGCTTGATGACTTCCTGAATGCGATACTGCTTGCGCGGCTTGCGGGCGACGCGGTCCGGAACCTCTTCCATGGCGTCTTCGGCGCCGACAGATTCGATCACTTCCTTTTCGTGGTGATCGTCATCGTCGTCGTCATCATCGTCATTGCCGCGGCGAAGACCCTCGACTTCCTCGGAAATCGTGTCGGTATCGACCATGGCGGCCATTTCACCACCGGCGCTGCCATCGTCTTCGGAAGACGCTTCGGCGGCCTCGGCCGCTGCGGCTTCTTCTTCTGCCGTCTTCTTCTTGGCGCGGGGGCGGCGGGTGCGCTTCTTCGGCTTTTCTTCCTCGGCGGGCGCTTCTTCGGCTACGGCCTCGACGGCCGCTTCTCCGGAAACCTCTTCCGCGGCAGGCGCAGTCTCTTCCACGACGACCGTTTCAGTGGTTTCGCTGGCGGAAACAATGCCGACATCCGGCTGATCCACCTGCGAAAGGTCGATCATGGGGGCGCCGGGCTCGGGTGCGTCAGCGGATTCGAAATCGTCGCTGCGGCGATGATCCTCGGCTTCCGCTTTCAGGAGGGCCTGACGGTCGGCGAGCGGAATCTGGTAATAGTCCGGATGGATTTCCGCAAAAGCGAGAAAGCCGTGGCGGTTTCCACCGTAATCGACGAAGGCCGCCTGAAGCGAGGGTTCAACCCGCGTGACCTTGGCAAGGTAGATATTGCCGCGGATCTGTTTCTTGTGCTCCGATTCGAAATCGAATTCTTCGATCCGGTTCCCACGGACAACGACTACGCGTGTCTCCTCTTCGTGGGAGGCGTCGATAAGCATTTTGTCTGCCATGTAAGCTGTGCTCCTCGGCGCAGCCTTGTTTTATACGAGAACAGGCCCGCCACACGGACGAGCCTTTCATATGAGTTCAAGGATGTGCCGGAAATGAAGTCTCCTGCCGGGCGTCTGTAAACTGGCAGCATCCGGACCGACGGCGAGGCGCTTGGCCTGCTCCTGGTATCCGGTTCATGTGAAAACTGCTGCGACATCATTGGCCAGGCGGAACGACAATAATATATAGACCCCTTGGGATCCGATGAATTTGCTCTCCTCAGAGCGGCGGTGGCAGCGCCACCGGGTAGGTCTCCGGCCACGGCCGGAATTGATCGAGTTTCAGGATAAATGTAACGACGGCAGATGATTGCCCGATTTGCAGCGCCAGCGTCTTTTTCGATTGGCAGCCGGCGGGCATCTATCCCGTCAACACTTTTAACCCTCATCCGTGTTGTATGTTTTCTCTGTCATAATAGCAATAGGCTGGCTAAATATGCCATATTATTGGTGGAATTTCCGGGTTAACAATTGGTTCACCAAGGCCTGCGATTGTGGGGCGCAAACGCGCAAACTATCGTACGGCGTGGTCGAAACGGCACTGTTGCCGGCGTTTTTCCTCGCCCTTTATCGAAAATGACTGAAATACGGAATTTCTTGAAGACCATGAATTTCACGCGCAACGCAGCGATATTCGGTGGGAGAGGGCGGCTTGGCGCGCGAATCGCGCGGCTTGCGGCGGCTCTGGCATTTTCCGTCGTCGCCTCTATTTCCGCCGCGCCGGCAGCCCATGCCGTGGAGCCGCTCGTCGTTCATCAGGCGCGGATCATCGGCGATGAGGCGCGCACGCGCATCGTTCTCGACTTCGCCGAAGAGCCGGAATTCGACGTTCACTATCTCGATTCGCCCGCCCGCATCGTTGTGGACTTTCCGGCGGTGAATTTCAGCTTTCCCGCATCCGACCTGAAGCCGACCGGTCTTTTTTCGGATATCCGTTTCGGCAGCATGGGGCAGAACAGCGCCCGCATCGTGCTGACGGCGAAAAAGCCGGTTCAGGTGGCGGTTGCCGAAACCAAAAAGACCGATAACGGCCAATCTTTCCATTTCGTGCTCGATACGGAAATCACCACCAAGGGCAAGTTCGCGGAACTGGTGAAGGATCAGCAGTGGCAGGCGCCAGCCCCGGTGACGACTGCCGCGATCACGCCGGATGACAAGACGTCGCGGCCAGCGGAATTCGTCATCGCTGTCGATGCCGGCCATGGCGGCATCGATGCGGGCGCCACCGGCGGCACCACCGGCACCGAGGAAAAGGTCATTACGCTGACTTTCGCCAAGGAACTTGCCGAGCGGCTGAACCGCGAGCCAGGCATCAAGGCTTTCCTGACGCGCGATTCCGATACCTTTCTCGCCTTGTCGGAACGGGTGACCATCGCGCGGCAGAACAATGCCAACCTCTTTATTTCCCTTCATGCGGATACGTTGAAGCAAAAGGGCATCCGGGGCGCGACCGTCTATACATTGTCGGACCGGGCATCGGACCGGCAGGCGCAGGAACTGGCGGAGCGCGAAAACAAGTCTGACCAGATCGCGGGCGTCGCTGCTTCCAGCGAGCCGCCGGAAGTGGCCGATATTCTTCTTGATTTCACCCGCCGTGAAACGCAGGCCTTTTCGGTGACGCTGGCTGAAAACATCGTCTCCTCCTTCGAGGGGCAGGTGGGGCTCATCAACAATCCGCACCGTTACGCCGGTTTCATGGTGCTGCGCGCCCACGATGTGCCGTCGGTGCTGCTGGAACTCGGTTTCCTCTCCAATCCGGAAGACGAAAAGCTGCTTCTCGATGGGGAATGGCGCAAGAAGGTGGCCGATACGCTGGCAACCGCCGTTGGGCGATACCGCGCCAAGGCCATGGCAAATGGCGGCTGAGAGGGCAGCCGGCGGAGCGGCAATGCTGTTGCCGCCCTGCAATTGACCGCCGAAAAGCTGTTCAATTCTTGGGTCTTGCGGACGATTACGAAGGCGAAGCCCTATTTTACTCACATTCGCCGCGTTACTCGGAAAGCGGATTCGGTGGCGATCCGCAAAGCGTCCGCAGCGCGATTGCGGGCCTACCGCCCGGTAACATATCAGCGAATGCTGCCGTATCCGGCTTGTCATCGAAGGTATGGTGTGCAAAACGGCACGCGATATGCAAGGATGCGCCCGTAAATCGTCGGGCGTTGATGGTTACGATTCGAATTATCGGTAGCTTGGTATGATCAGACTGATTGGATATTTTTTCGGCTTGGCCAGCGTGCTCTTCCTGTGCGCCGCCGCCGCCGGTGCGATTTATTTGCACGGCGTGACGAAGGACCTGCCGGATTACGCAGTTTTGAGCACCTATGAGCCGCCGGTGACGACCCGCGTGCATGCCGGCAACGGCGCGCTGATGGCGGAATATGCGCATGAAAAACGCCTGTTCCTGCCGATCCAGGCCATTCCCGACCGGGTGAAGGCTGCTTTCCTTTCGGCGGAAGACAAGAATTTCTACAACCATCCGGGTGTGGATGTCTTCGGCCTCGGCCGCGCGATTCTCGTCAATATCCAGAATTTTGGCTCCGGCCGCCGTCCGGTCGGCGCCTCCACCATCACCCAGCAGGTGGCGAAGAACTTTCTGCTCACCAACGACCAGACCATCGACCGCAAGCTCAAGGAAGCCATTCTGTCCTTCCGCATCGAGCAGACCTACTCCAAGGACAAGATTCTCGAGCTTTATCTCAACGAGATTTTCTTCGGCCTGAATTCCTACGGCATTGCCGGCGCGGCGCTCACCTATTTCAACAAATCGGTGACGGAACTGACGATTGCGGAAACCGCCTATCTCGCATCGCTACCGAAGGGTCCGGCCAACTACCATCCCATCCGCCGCGAAAAGGCGGCTCTTGAGCGTCGCGACTGGGTGATCGACCGCATGGCCGAAAATGGCTACATCACGGTCGCCGACGCCACGGACGCCAAAAAGCAGCCGCTTGGCGTCAATCTGCGTCGCGGTGGCGCGCATATCTTCGCGTCTGACTACTTCGCGGAGGAAGTCCGCCGCCAGATCGTCGAGAAATACGGCGAGGAAGCGCTTCTCGAAGGCGGGCTCTCGGTCCGCACCTCTTTCGATCCGCAGATCCAGATGGAAGCCCGCAAGGCGCTTCAGGACGGTCTGGTGCAATATGATGAGCGTCGCGGTTTCCGCGGACCCGTCGAAAAGATCGAGACTGCGGGGGACTGGACGGCGGCGCTCGCCAAGGTCAAGGGCCTGCGCGACGTTCCGGAATGGAAAGTCGCTGTGGTCCTCGCTGTCGCTGCCGATGGCGTCGACATCGGCGTGCAGCCGGACACGGAAACGGAAGATGGCGACAAGCGCACGCGCGGCCACATCTCCGCTGAAAACATGCGCTGGGCTTTCCGCGATGCGACCGGCAAGAAGGCGACCGCCAAGTCTCCGGTTGGCGTCCTCTCCGCCGGTGACGTGGTTTATGCGCAGCCGCTTTCCAATTCCGGTAACGAGTATCGCCTGCGCCAGCCGCCGAAAGTGCAGGGCGGCATGGTGGTGATGGACCCGCATACCGGCCGTGTTCTGGCCATGGTCGGCGGTTTCTCCTATGCGCAGTCGGAATTCAACCGCTCGACACAGGCGATGCGCCAGCCGGGCTCCTCCTTCAAGCCGTTCATCTACGCGGCGGCACTCGATAATGGCTATACGCCGGCGTCGGTCATTCTCGATGCGCCGATCGAGGTCGTTTCCGGCAATCAGGTCTGGAAGCCGCAGAATTACGGCGGCGGTTCCGCCGGCCCGTCGACCCTGCGTCTCGGTATCGAGAAATCCCGTAACCTCATGACGGTGCGTCTGGCGCAGGATATGGGCATGAATCTGGTTGCGGAATATGCCGAACGCTTCGGTATCTACGACAAGATGCCGCCGCTTCTGTCCATGTCGCTGGGTTCCGGTGAAACGACGGTGATGCGCATGGTCTCGGCCTATTCGGTCATCGCCAATGGCGGCAAGCAGATCAAGCCGACACTGATCGACCGTATTCAGGACCGCTACGGCAAGACGATCTTCCGGCATGAGGAGCGCGCCTGCGAAGGCTGCAACGCGACAAGCTGGCAGAACCAGGATGAGCCTGTCATCGTCGACAATCGCGAACAGGTTCTCGACCCGATGACCGCCTATCAGACGACCTCGATGCTGGAAGGCGTCGTGCAGCGCGGCACGGCGGCGGGCAAGATCAAGGTCGATCTGCCGGTTGCCGGCAAGACGGGCACGACCAACGATGAAAAGGATGCCTGGTTCGTCGGTTACACGCCGGACATGGTCGCCGGCCTCTATATCGGTTTCGATTCGCCGGCCCCTCTCGGCCGTGGCGGCACGGGCGGCTCGCTGTCGGCGCCGATATTCGGTGAGTTCATCTCCGATGCGGCCAAGCACATGGAGCCAAGCAAGTTCATCGTACCTGCCGGCATGAATTTCGTCGCCGTCAACCGCAAGACCGGCATGGCGGCGGTCGAGGGCGAGCCCGACACCATCATGGAAGCCTTCAAGCCCGGCACGGGTCCTGCTTCCACCTTCTCTGTCATCGGCGATGACGGATACATGTCGCAGGAAGACATTCTGAAGACGTCGCCGCAGGCGCAGCAGGCCATCACCGGCGGTGGCGGCGGTCTTTATTGATATCACTCCTGACGTTTGGCGGGGGCGCGGGTCTTTACATCCGCGCCCCCCGCATTTATTTGAGCAACGAGTTTCAATGAAGGTGAAGAACCAGCGAAATGCGCAATGAAATCGTGAACGTAGTCGACGAAATCAAGCAGGCCATAAGCCTGCTGAGGAGGCATCTTTGACTGGGACCAGGCGATAAGACGACTGGACTGGTTGAATAACAAGGCAGAGGACCCGACCCTCTGGAACGATGCCACTGAAGCCCAGAAGCTGATGCGCGAACGCCAGCAGCTGGACGACAGCATCAATGGCGTCAAGGCGCTGGAGCAGCAGCTCAAGGACAATATCGAGCTGATCGAACTCGGCGAGATGGAAGGCGATGACGAGATCGTCAAGGACGCCGAAGACGCATTGAAGGCGTTGAAGAGCGAGGCGAACCGCCGTCAGGTGGAAGCCATGCTTTCAGGCGAAGCCGATACCAACGATACCTATCTCGAAGTGCATTCGGGTGCCGGCGGCACCGAAAGCCAGGACTGGGCGAACATGCTTCTGCGCATGTATACCCGCTGGGCCGACCGCGAAGGTTTCAAGGTCGAGGTGCTCGAAGTTCACGACGGCGAAGAAGCCGGCATCAAGTCCGCGACGATCCTCGTCAAGGGCCACAATGCCTTCGGCTGGCTGAAGACGGAATCGGGCGTGCATCGCCTCGTTCGTATTTCGCCTTATGACAGCAATGCGCGTCGCCACACATCTTTCTCTTCCGTCTGGGTTTACCCCGTCGTCGACGATTCGATCCAGATCGACATCAACGAGAGCGATTGTCGCATCGATACCTATCGTTCGTCCGGCGCAGGCGGCCAGCACGTCAACACCACCGACTCGGCCGTGCGTATCACGCATATTCCGACCGGTATTGCCGTTGCCTGCCAGCAGGAGCGTTCCCAGCACAAGAACCGCGCCAAGGCGTGGGACATGCTGCGCGCCCGCCTCTACGAGGTGGAGCTGCAGAAGCGGGAAGAGGCGGCCAATGCGCAGGCTGCATCCAAGACCGATATCGGCTGGGGCCACCAGATCCGTTCCTACGTTCTGCAGCCCTATCAGCTGGTCAAGGACCTGCGCACCGGCGTGGAAAGCACCGCACCCAGCAACGTGCTGGACGGCGATCTGAACGAGTTCATGGAAGCGGCCCTCGCGCATCGCATCAGCGGCGGCGCGGATGTGGAAGTCGCGGATATCGACTGACGCGCCAAGTGCGTCGATTGAAAAAGATTACCCCTCGCAAACCCATTGCGAGGGGTTTTTCGTTGGAGGACAAGCATGAAACAGGCGCTCTATATCGTTGACGTCCAGCCAAGCTTCAATCCGCCGGCTGCGCTGGTGGCGGAAATATCCGCTCTCGCCCTGACAATGCCCAGCATCGCCAGTGTCGAGCGCCATGATGAAAGCGTAACACCCTTTGAGGGGCAACTCGGCTGGAAACCGGGCAGGGACGACGAGTCGCTTGTTGCGGCAGATCGCATATTCGTCAAACACGGTTATGCGCCACCCCGGGAGGTCATCGACCATCTTCTGTCGCTGAAACTCGACAGGGTGCTGGTCTGCGGCATTCAGGCCGATACCTGCGTGCTGGCCGCCGGTTTTGCCCTCTTCGATGCGGGGCTGCATCCCACGCTGTTGCCGTGGCTTACGGTGGGCTCCAGTCTCGACCGCAGCGGTGAACTCGGTGCGAGATTGTGGAAACATCATTTCGGTGCGGTTCTTGTCGGGCCGGAGGCGCTGCAAGCGTAACCTTGCCCGAGCCGCGCATCTGGCCGATCAGTTGGACGCTTTCTCGATCTTCATCTCGCCCAGCTCATCGATCAGGATCGTCCAGCTTTCCGCTTCCTTGGCTATCGGGTCCGTCTTCAGGTAGACGGTCACGAACAGGCCGGGCGAGGCGGGTGCGCCATTCGAGCTTTCGGGGCGAATATCCGTGACATAGGACTTCATCTGGCTGAATTCTTCCAGCTCGATATTTTCCAGGAGATTCGGCCCATCGGCGGTAAAGACGATTCGCTGCAGGTAGATTTTCGCCGTGCCGTCGCCCTGGCGGATGGCGATGACCTTGTAATAGCCGCGCGTGGGCGAGGCAGGCGGCGGCCGCAACTGCCCGTCGGGGCCTTTCACCGGCTCAAGATTGCGATCTTCCCACATGCCGCTGCTGACGACGAAGATTGCCGAAACCGGCAGCGTGTCAATCGCTTCCGTCTGCGCCCGCGCGGGAAGCACGGCGGCGGCGAAAAGAAAGGCAGCGAGGATAGGTCTTGTCAGTTGCATGGCCATTGTCGATTGTGGGCGTCAATTGTTGAACTGTTCCGCGAGAACCCGGTCCGACCATGAACGATCCGGATCCGAGAGAATTCTGGCCGTCCTGTCCTGCGATTGTGCGATCCGAACGTGACGAACGGATTTCACCTCGGTGTGGTCGGCCACCGCATTCACCGGGCGCTTGTCGCGTTCGAGAACATGAATATCGACCGTTACCTTATTCGGCAAAAGCGCGCCGCGCCAGCGTCGCGGCCGGAAAGCGCTGACCGGGGTGAGCGCAAGCAGCGGCGATTCCAGCGGCAGGATGGGTCCATGGGCGGAGAAATTGTAGGCTGTCGACCCTGCCGGGGTTGCCACCATCATGCCGTCGCAGATCAATTCTTCCAGCCGCACCTTGCCGTCCACCTCCACACGAAGCTTGGCGGCCTGATGCGACTGGCGAAACAGGCTGACCTCGTTCATGGCAAGTGCCGTGAATTCGTCGCCGTCGGAATCCGTCGTCGTCATGCGCAGGGGATGGAAATCGTTGCCGCTCGCCACCGCGATGCGCTCCAGCAGGCCGTCCACCCGGTAGTCATTCATCAGGAAGCCGACGGACCCCCGGTTCATGCCATAGACCCGCTTGCCGGAATTCATCGTCTCGTTGAGAATCTGCAGCATGAAGCCGTCGCCGCCGAGCGCGACGATCACCTCCGCCTCTTCGAACGGTGTATCGCCGTAAATGCCTTTCAGCTCTTTCAGCGCCGTCTGCGCCTCCTCGGTTGCCGAGGCGACGAAGGACAGTGAATAGGTAGAATGCGACATCCGCTTCCCTCGACAACGCGCAGACCGGAAACCGTCCACGCAAGGCGCTGTAACCCGTTGAAGCGGCTCGAAATCTTTAAACCTCGACAGGGAGGTCGATAACAAGCCGCCAGACGCACCCTTGGTACATGAAGACGACGGCTGGCGACAAGGCCTTTCGAAGACGCAGGCGTTCCCTGATGGCGGACCGCACCGCTCCGGTCCACAGCTTCTTGATTTGCACCCGCCGACAAGGGTTGCGATGCGGAACGGCCTGATGCAGTTTGCCAAAGCAGTCGGAATGACGAGTGGCAGGAGACGGATGTGGCGCTGAACTACGATATCTACGATGTCTTTACCGAGACGAAAATGGCGGGAAACCCGCTGGCCGTCATGTATGACGCCGATGATCTTCCCCAGGCCACGATGCAGGCGATCGCGCGGGAGATGAATCTCTCCGAGACGGTTTTCGTCAACAGGTCCAGCAATCCGGCCCATGCGGCTTCGCTGCGCATCTTCACGCCATCGGGTGAACTGCCCTTCGCAGGCCATCCGACAGTTGGCGCGGCGGTCGCCATCGCCGAGCGAAATCGCGGCGAGGGCGATGACGATATCGATATGGTCTGCGTGCTGGAAGAGCAGGTGGGTCCGGTGCGTTGCGCGGTGAAGATGCGTGCCGGCGCGGTCAGCTTCGCGGAATTCGACCTGCCGCGCAAATCGTCCCGCGTGGAATTACCGCTCGATCACACCGCGCTTGCCGATGCATTGGGCGTCAGCGAGGCGCATCTTGGCTTTGAAAACCATGTGCCGTCGATCTGGACGGCCGGGGTACCGTTCCTCATCGTACCGTTGCACAATATCGCCGCCATCAGGGACATGGATTTCGATGCCAATCTGTGGCTGCGCACCGCCCCTCTGGTCGAAGGACGCCTGACGGCGGCCTATATCTACTGTCGCGGCGGCGTCAATCACGCTGCGAAGTTCCACGCCCGCATGTTCTCTCCAGATATGGGCATTTCAGAAGACCCCGCCACCGGCTCCGCCGCGGCCGCCCTTTCCGGCGCCATCCACCATTTCGATGGCCTGACCGATGGCCATTATCCTCTGCTGATCGAGCAGGGCGTGGAGATGGAACGACCGTCCCATATCCACCTGCGTATGGACGTCAAGGACGGCGAAATCGCCCGCGCCCGCATCGGCGGCCACGCGGTGCGCGTTGCTTCGGGCACGTTCGAGATTTGATTTCAGCGTCACCCGCTCAGTTCGCTGTCTTCGAGGAGCGATGAAACAGCGAGCAGAGCCAAAAGAAAAACCCCGGTCTTGACCGGGGTTTTGTCATTTCAGCGTCACTCGGCTCAGTTGAACCGGCCCGCCGCATGGGCAAGCATCGTATAGACCTTGCCGGTATCGGAGGTGAGGTAGGACTGTGTCACGGTCCGGTCGCGGTCGGTGCGGGCCACGTCGGCAAGCAGCTTCTCAAAATCGGTGATGTAGCGGTCCACGGCGGTGCGGAATTCCGCTTCCCGCTCATATTTGCGCTTGATTTCGTCGAAGGTGGTCTGACCCTTCAGCGTATAGAGGCGACGGGTGAAGACGTCGCGCTCGCCGCGCTGGTAGCGCCGCCACAACTCCACGGAGGCGTCGTGATCGATGGCGCGGGCGATGTCGACCGAAAGCGAGTTCAGCGATTCCACCATGTGGCGCGGATTGCGGGTGTCGGCCGCACGGGTCGGCTGCTGTTCCGCGCCGGCGCGTGGTGCGGATGCCGCTGGCGTTTCCTGCGATGCGCCGCGCAGCAAATCGCTGATCCAGCCGCCGCCTTCTTCGCGGCGTCCGGCCGGAGCACCCGGCTGAGCCGGGGCAGGCGCCTGACGGTTCTCGACCTGACGGTTCTCAAGCGGCAGGGTACCGCGCAATGCGGCCGGTGCGGGAGCAGGCTGCGGCTGGGCCGGGCGCTGCTGCTGAACCGGAGCTGCCGGCTGCGGACGTGTCTCGACACGGCGCTCGGCCGCCGGCTGGGTTGCGGCGATGGCGCGGGCAACCGGTTCGGAGACTTCCATTTGGTGGGTCGAACGACCAACGAGCTGGGAAATATCCTGCAGGGCCTTGATCTGTTCGGAAACGGCGCGACGCATGGCGGCAGCGCTTTCCTTGGCTTCTTCCGGCAGGTCGAAGGCGCCGCGCTTCAGTTCCGCACGGGTCGCATCCAGTTCGCGGCGGATATCGTGGCTCGAGCGGCGGATCTCGTCCGTCGCACCGGCAAAGCGGCTCACGGCCTCCTCGACGGCCTGACGCAGCGTCTCCTTGAGGCTGGCTGCGGCGGCATTCGATTTTTCCGAGGCGCTGCCGAGAAGATTGTCCACTTCCGAAAGCGAGGATTCGACACCGCCACGCAGGCGGTTGACCAGCTCGTCGGAATATTTCTGCGCGTCGGACAACGTGCTTTCAATGGAGCGGCTGGCATCCTGACCGGCCGACAGCAGGGCGCCCCGCATGGTCTGTGCTGCCGAGCGGGCGCGCTGTTCGGTCTCATCAAGCGAACGGCCGATATCGGAGAAGGAGGCCTGCAGATTGTCGCGCAGATTGCCGGCGACGTTCTGCGAGCGCTCCTCGGCCTCGTTGAGCGTGGTTTCCACCACGCCGATGACGTTGCGCATGGCGCTTTCGATTTCCTCGGAACGCTTGACGAGGCCGACCGACAGGCTGCGCAGCGCGTCCTGGCGCTCTTCCAGAGTGCCGACGAGGCTCGACTGTGCGGCATTGAGGAGCTCGGAAGCCTGGCTCAGCACCTTCGAATGTTCCTCGAAACGGCCGACGATGCCGGCAACCTGCGCCAGCGTCTGGCCGGAAATATTCGACAGGCGGTCGATCTTTCCTTCGAGCAGACGGCTGGAGCTGGACACCATGTCGGCGGCCTGCGAGGCGGATTCGGAGAAGCGCGTCGCCGAGGCGTTCAATGCCTCGTCTGCCGCGCCGAAGCCCTGTGCGGCGCGCTCGACAGCGGAGTTGAAGTTGGTTGCCGACTGTTCGACGATCTCCGCCATGCTGTTATGGGTCTGCGACAGCATATCCGTGCTCTGGCGGGTGGCGGCCACCAGCTTGTTGGCTGCATCGCTGCCGGCGCGGGCATATTTGTCGATGCCCTGTTCGACGGCGTCCGCCATGGCCGTATGCGTTTCGGACAGCATGTCGGTGCTCTGGCGGGTGGCGGCGACGAGCTTGCTTGCCGCATCCGTTCCGGCAGCGGCATAATCGCTGATCGCCTGTTCCACCATGCCGACCATGCCGCTGTTGCTCTGCGAGAGAAGGTCTGCGCTCTGCTGGGCTGCGGAAACGATCTTTTCGGCGGCTTCGCGGCCGATGGTGGCGTATTCGTCGACGACAGGCTTGGCTTTCTCCTCGATCAGGCGCGAAAGCTCGGCGGAGCGGCTGGCCAGCATCGAGTTGAGTTCGCGGGTGCGGCTGTCCAGCGCCGAGCGGATGGATTCGCCGCGGGCGTCGAGGGCGGATTCGACACTGGTGAGCGTCTCGGAAATGACGCCGACCTGAGAGCGAACGACGGCTTCAGCCTCGGCAACCTTGTTGACGATGATGTTGCCGGCCTCGGAGAAGGTCTGGGCGACGGCGGCGGCCTGACCGGAGAGACGGGTCTGCGCATCCGAAATGCGGTTGACGATCTCGCCGGAGCGTTCCTCGATGGCCTTGGTGAAGGCCTCGTTCTGCGCCTGCACCTGTTCTGCGAATTCCGAACCGGACTTGGCGAGAAGGGAGGTGGAGCGCACGGCTTCTTCGCCGATGCTCTGGGTGGCGGAGGTGACCGCGCCGCGCAGGCTGACGGCGAGATCGCTCGCCTTGCCTTCAATGGTGCGGTTGACGTTTTCAAGACCGATGGTCAACGCCCGGTCCATGGTGCCGAGGCGTTCATCGATACGGGCCGTGCCGGTATCGAAGGTTTCTGCCAGACGGTTGGTCCGGTTTTCGAACGTGTCTGCGACACGCGTGGTCTGTTCGTCCAGAATGCCCGTGATACGCTCGGCCGCCTCGTCGCTGGCGCGGGCGAACACGGCCGTCTTGTCTTCCAGCGCTTCGGCAAAGCGGCGGCCGGCGTCCTCGATCGAGGTGTTCACATTGGCCAGATCGCCGCCGACGCGTGCCTGCAACGTATCGAGCGAGGTCTCGATACGGGCGCCGGTCTCGTCGAGACGGGTGGTGACATTGCCGATGGAGGTCTCGATTTTCGAGGACAGGGCATCCGTCGCACCGCCGATTTCGCGGGCAGCTTCGCCGATCTTGACGGCGATGTCGCCGGCGCTGTTGCGCAGGCGCTCTTCCAGCGTCTGCGCACTGCCGTCGATCGCCTTCTGCAGCGCTTCCTGCTGGGTTTCGAGCGACAGTTCGAGCATGCTGGCGCTGGAGGCGACCGTGGTGCCGATCATCATCGCCTGTTCGGAGAGCATGTCGCCCATCTGGGTCGTGGCGGAGCTGAGCGTCGCGGCAAGATCCGCCTGGCGCTGATCGAGCGCGGTGCGAATATCCTCATGCGATTGCGACAGATTGCTTTCGAGGCGGGACACACCTTCTTCCACCGTCTGGGCAAAACGGGTGCTGCCGTCTTCAACGACGCTTTCGATGCGGTTGGCCGCACCCGAGACGCTCTGCTCGATCAGGCCGCTATTGCGCTCCAGCGATCCGGCAATGCGTTCAGCCTGCGAACCGAGCATGGTTTCGAGCCGCTCATGGCCGCTGGCAAGCGCGTTTTCAAGCGTGAATGCGGTGGCTTCAAGACGCTGGCCGACGCCGGCCGCCGCAAGCGAAAGCGACGATGCTCTGGCATCCATAGCCTCGGCAATACGGTCCTCGACGCCGGAAATCGCCATGTCGAGCGCCATGGTGCGGCTGTCGAGCGCGTCTGCGATGCGCTCCTCCGCACCGGAGACGATGCCCGAGAGTGCCGCAGTACGGCTGTCAAGCGCGCCGGCAATGCGGTCTTCGACACCGGAAACGGCATTCTGCAGCGCTGTGGTGCGACCGTCGAGAATATCGGCGATCTTTTCCTCGACACTGGAGAAGCTCATATCGAGCGCCATGGTGCGGCTGTCGAGCACATCGGTGATCCGCTCTTCCGCGCCGGAAACGACGGTCTTCAGCGACTCGGTTCGGCTGTCGAGCGCCCCGGCAATACGGGTCTCGGCGCCGGCAACCAGCTCGCCAAGGGCTGCGGTGCGGGTGTCGAGCGCTTCGGCGATTTTTTCTTCCGCGCCGGAGAATGCCATGTCGAGCGCCATGGTACGGCTGTCGAGCGCATCGGCGATGCGTTCTTCGGCACCGGAGACCACGGCGTTGAGGGCTGCGGTGCGGCCATCCAGCGTTTCCGCGATGCGGGTTTCAGCACCGGCGACCACGTCTCCGAAGGTGGCCGTGCGGCTGTCGAGCGCGCCGGCAATCTTTTCCTCAGCACTTGCGACAATGCCGGTGAGGGCAGAGGTGCGGTTGTCGAGCGTCTCGGAAAGTCTTTCCTCGACATTGGCAAAGGTCATGTCGAGCGACAGCGTGCGGCTGTCCATCGTGTCGGCGATGCGTTCCTCGACGCCGGAAATGGCGCTGGAAAGCGCGGCCGTGCGGCCGTCAAGAGTATCGGCAATACGGCTCTCCGCGCCGGAGACGACGTCGTGCAGGGCGGCCGTGCGGCTTTCCAGCGTGTCGGAAATGCGGTCCTCGATGCCGGAAACCGCGCCGGTGATGGCCGCTGCCCGGGTTTCGAGCGTTTCGGCAAGACGGCGCTCGACATCGGCGACGACGCTGTTGATCGCGGCGGCGCGTTCGTCGAGCATGGCTGCGAGACGTTCGGCCGTGCCGGAGACGGAGCCGGTAATCGCCATCGAACGGCTGGCGAGCGCTTCGTCGAAACGGTTCTGGCTGGCCGAAAGCGCGCCGAACAGGGCATTGCTGCGTTCGGCCAGCACGGCGTCGATCCTCTCGTGCGAACTGGTGAAGGCATCGGTGATTTCGGCGGTACGCTGGCCGATTGCGTCGCTGAAGGCCTGTGTCCGGCTTTCAAGGGCGCTTTCCAGCATTTCCTGACCCGTGCCAAGCGCGGTTGCGAGCGCCAGCGATTGATCGGTCATGGTGGTGCCGATGCGTTCCAGACCGGCGCTCAGCATGGTGTCGAGCGCTTCGGAGCCGCCGGCAACGGTTTCGTTGATGCGGGCGAGGCTTTCCATCAGCTTGCTGTCAAGGCTGCCGGCGCGCTGGTCGAAGGCGCTGGCGAACTGCGCGACATGCTCGTCGAAGGCAGAGTTGACCTGGCCGACCGTCGCCTGCATCCGCTCTTCGTAGAGGCCGGAGCGAAGGTCGAGATCCATGATCGCATCGTCCGCCGTGCTCTGCAGGCTCTGGCGGAAGGAGAGACCCTTTTCCTCAAGCGTCGTGGACAGCTTGTCGAGAACGGTATCCAGCGAACCGCCGATGATCTGCTGGCCGCGGTCGATATTGCGGTTGAGTTCGAGCGTGCGCGTGGACAGCGTCTCGTTGAGCTGGCGGGTGCGCTCTTCAAGCGCGCTGTTGAGGCTTTCCGCACCGCTATCCAGCGTCGAGGCATGGATTGCGAAACGCTCGAGCAGGACTTCACCGCGCTCATCCAGCGTCGAGGTGAGGTTGTGCAGGCGCATGTCGAATTCGTTGGACAGCGTCGCGCCGGAGGAATTCAGCGCCTGAAGCAGGTTTTCGGTCTTGGCGGCGATCAGGCTGCCCATCGCTTCGGTCGAGGCGCGCGATTTTTCCAAAAGCGCGGCCGAGCGGGTGTCGATCATCGAGGCGAAAGCCTCGCCGGTGGTGGCGATCCGCATCGAAAGCTCTTCACCGACGATGGAAAGCTCTTCCTTGATCTGTTCCTGCGCGCCGACGATGGAGGAGCGGATACGCTCGGCGTGATTGACGATGGCGTCTCGCTCGGCGGTCAGTTCCTGCACGAGGCTGCGCACGCGCAGTTCGTTGTCGGCATAGCTGCGTTCAAGCGCGTTGACTTCGGAATGCACGAGGGTTTCGAGTTCCGTCGCGCGGGCGATTGTGCGCTCGATACCGTCATTCATGGCCGAGACTTCACGGCGAACCGCCTGGCCCACGGACATGATGCGGTCGGACGCGACCGTTTCCGGCTCGGCAAGGCGAAGGGCGACTTCGGCCATGGAGCGGGCGGCGTTGCGCAGATCGCGGGCGCGCGCCATCATGATCGCAAAGGCGAAGAACAGCATGATGGGAACGAGGATGCCGACGACGATCGCCATCAGGCCGGGGATCGCGGTGAGATCGGCGACCGATCCGATGTTCCACAGCGCGTTGCCATAAAGAAGATGTGCGATGCCAAGACCGCCGAGCGCCCAGATGACCGACATGATCGTGGCGTTGCGCAGCGCGCCGCCGATGGAGCCGCCTTCCAGCGATTTCAGGATCATGGCCGGGCTGCGCTTGGAGCCGTCATTGGCCGCTTCGAGATTGGGCGATCTGGGCGTCTGTTCGGCAGGCGCGCGGGCGGCCTCGGGAGCAGGGGTCTGTCTGCTTGCTTCCTTCAATCTGGCCTCCGGCTGCTTCGGCGCTGCAGTTTTCCGCGTCTCCGGCTTTTCTTCGAAAGCACCAAGCTGCAGGGCATCTTCCAACGCCTGAAATGCAGTCTCGTCGACAGAGTCGCTGATCTTGTTATTCGCCATGCGGTTACGCCTCGTTACACATACGCCCGGCTTCATGCCGTTGACCACTTGCGTTCCGCAAGCGGACTGCCGCCATCATGCCAGCGGAACATTATCCCTTGAAGAGAGAACAATTCCGCCATTTACCAAATCCCGAATTGCTGGTGGTCCAGCTTTCGGGCGAAATTACATCACTGTGCCGCAATAACAAAGCTTGAGCTTAAGCCTCGTGGGAACGGCAGTACCGTAGTGACACATTTAGGTGTTCGAAACAATTAATGCGGATTTGCGGCGGTGGCGAAGTGTCGGCTTTTTAACAGTTTTTAAACCTGAGTTTCACGCTGAACGCCTTGTTTCGCATAAGTTTAACATAAATTAACCATAGCAGAAGATTTTCGCCTGCGTCACGCCGTAATTTAAGCCGATAGCAGCGGCCCGGATGCGTGAATACGACACAGATGTGACACGAAACAGGAAACGGCGAGACAGGAATTTCAGCCATGGCAGCGGTCAGTATTGCTTTCGAAGCTCCCGACAATTGCGGCGGTGCGCCCGCCGCCGGTAAAAAACCGATCGATTTCGATCATCTCGCCCGGCAGACGATGGGCGACAAGGATCTGGAGATCGAAGTGCTGCAACTCTTCAGCCGCAACGCCCGCGCCGCTCTGCATGAAATGGCAGGCGCCGACGACAAGGCTGTCATGGCGACGGCCCATCGTTTGAAGGGGTCTGCGCAGGCCGTCGGCGCCTCGGCCGTCTCCGCGGCCGCAGCCGTGGTGGAGGATAAGGGCAATGACAGCGCGGCGATCGCAAAACTCGCGGCGACCATCGTCGAGGCCGAAAATTTCATCCTCAAGCTCTGCCGCTGAGGCGCAACATATCAAATTTGGCATTTTGCAAGGCCGGTTGCGTCTGTGCGCCCTTGAAGCGGGTTGCCAAGGCGGACCGGCCTTTCTATGTGTTTAGAACAGTTCTTAGATCACATTTTGGATTTCCGGCATGACAAAACTGACCATCGTTGCCTTTGATGGCACGCCCCATGAACTCGACGTGAGCAATGGCTCCACCGTCATGGAGAATGCGGTGCGCAACTCCATTCCCGGCATCGATGCGGAATGCGGCGGCGCCTGTGCCTGTGCGACCTGTCATGTCTATGTCGACGACGCCTGGGCCGAGCGCGTCGGCGGCCCGGAACCGATGGAAGAAGATATGCTGGACTTCGCCTTTGACGTGCGCCCCACCTCGCGCCTTTCCTGTCAGATCAAGATGAACGACGAGCTCGATGGTCTCGTCGTTCATGTTCCCGAACGTCAGGGCTGACATCTTTCGTCATTGCTAAACGCAGAAAAAGCCCCGCTCACCTGGTAGCGGGGAGCGGGGCGAGGCGGGTACGCAGCATGCAGGCGAGGGAGGAAACACCTGCGAGCCCTCAAGTGCGCACCGGGAGAACCGGAGACGGCTGGAGCCCTCAAGCCGCTTGGCCGAATGGTCCGATACCGTACGAAGAACGTACAATGAGTCTTGGCGACGGCACCATCACGAGAATTCACGGGTGATATCGGACATGACGTAACGTCATGTCCGCGCTTGATGTTAAGGGAATGAGATGGGGTATAAGACCGCTCAGCGGCGGTTCTGGCCCTGCTCGAGCCGGTTTTTCAAAAGCCGTGTCATGCGGGCATCGAAATTTTTCGATTCCACCACATCGAAGCGCATCTGGTCCTTGTCATGCTCGTCCATCACCGTCTGGGTGATCTTGCCGACCATTTCCTGCAGCGTCTCGCAGCCTTTCTGCGGGCGAAGCGACGTCAGCTGTCTTTCAAGCGAGCGGGCGTGGGTGCGTGCGATTTCCGCGTGGCGCTCCTCGTGGCGCTTGATATCGGCAAGCAGCGTATCCCAGATGAAGGCCAGTTCCGCCGTGGTGCGGCGGCGGTTTTTCCATTGCGGCAGGAGAATGCGGGTATTCAGCACCACTTTGGCCGTTCCGACGCTGCAAAGGCCGTTTTTCTCGACATAGGTGAGCTCGCCGCCGAATTTGATTTCGGTGGCGCCTGGATGGCGCGCACCGGTATTGCGCGTCAGCGGGCCGTGCCTGGAAAGCTGCTGGTCAAGGTCAGCGGCGGTTTTGCCGCTGATCGAAAAATAGGAATAGGTCTTGCGGACGATGGTTTCGGAAAAAGCCGATCCGGGTAGGGAAAGTGCCACCGCGGCCGCTAAAGCGGCGCAAAGAGCACGTGATGATTTGGTCATGACCCGGCCTTCCGGTTGAACTTGAAAAAGGTTTGCTGCATAGGCGGAGCGGAACTTATAAGAATTGGCATAACACTCCGTTATTCCCGAAAGGCGCGTGTTACGTGATAACAGCCGGCAGCAACGCGTGGCAAGCGGCCCATGGCCGCTCCCTGAAACTTGATGGGCGTGGCCGTATTATGGCCATCGTCAATGCAACGCCCGATTCCTTTTCCGATGGCGGCCGTTATCTCGCCGTCGATGCGGCTTTTTCCCATGCGCTGACCTGTGTGGAAGAGGGCGCTGACATCATCGATATCGGCGGCGAATCCACCCGGCCGGGAGCGGCCGCGGTGACGGAAGCCGAAGAACAGGACCGGGTGCTTCCCGTCATCGAAAAATTGCGCCGCGAGACGGATGTGCTGATTTCCGTCGATACCTATCGCGCCTCGACAGCGCGGCTGGCGGTCGGGGCAGGCGCACATATCGTCAATGATGTCTTCGGCCTGCAGAAGGACGCGGAAATGGCCGGTGTGGTCGCCGCCACCCGCGCCGGCGTATGCATCATGCATACCGGCCGCGACCGGCAGAAGCTTGCCGATGTCATCGCCGACCAGTTCGTATTCCTCAATCGCTCGCTTGAGATCGCCGAGGATGCGGGTATTGCCCGTGACGCCGTCGTGCTCGATCCCGGTTTCGGTTTCGCCAAGGACGAGAGCGAAAATGTCGCGCTGATGGCGCGTTTCGGCGAACTTGCCGCCTTCGGCCTGCCGGTTCTGGCCGGTACGTCGCGCAAGCGTTTCATCGGGTCGCTGACGGGCCGGGATGCGGCCCTTGAACGGGATATCGGAACGGCTGCGACAACCGCGATACTGCGGCTTGCCGGCGCTTCGATTTTTCGCGTGCACAATGTCGCCGCGACCCGCGATGCGCTGGCAATCGCCGATGCGGTTCTTGCCAAAACGTCGGCAAAGGCCGATGCGTAAGTCAACGAGTGCCCGAATGCCGTGTCCGGAATGTGGCGCGGCTTTCTGGCGAAACAGTCCTGCCATGGAGGCGATGCGATGAGCCGCTATACCATCATCCTGAAAAACTGTTCTTTTTTCGCCCGTCATGGCCTTCTCGAGCAGGAGGAGGTGCTAGGCCAGCGCTTTTTCGTCGATGCCGAGATGGAAGTCGAGGCGGGTGATGCGCTGGAAACCGACGATATCGAAAACACCGTTGATTATGGCGTGGCTTTCGCCGTCATCGAAAAAATCGTCGTCGGCCAACGCCGTTATCTCATCGAGGCGCTGGCGAACGACATCGCCAAGGCGCTTCGCGCCCGTTATCCGCAGATCGTCTGGCTCAGGATAACGGTACGCAAACCCTCGGCGCCGGTTCCCGGCATTCTCGATTATGCGCAGGTGAGCGTTGAACATCGTGCCTGACAAGATGACCGTCGCCGCCTTGGGGCTCGGCGGCAATATCGGCGATCCTGCCGCCGCCATGGCGAGGGCTCTCCGCGAACTCGATGCGCGTGACGATTGCCGCCTTCTGGCCGTGTCCGACCTTTACCGCACGCCGCCCTGGGGTAAGACGGATCAGGCGGATTTTTTCAATTGCTGTGCTGTGGTCGAAACCTCGCTTTCAGCGCCTGCGCTGCTGCAATTATGCCTCGACATTGAAAAGGGCATGAAGCGGGTGCGCACGGAGCGCTGGGGGCCGCGCACCATCGATATCGATGTGCTGACCTATGGGAATGAATCTCTCGTAACGGAAAGCATCGAGGTGCCGCATCCGCGCATGACGGAGCGCGCTTTCGTGCTGATACCGCTTGCCGATATCGCGCCCGACCTTGAGGTAAAAGGCAAGCCCGTGCGGGAATGGCTTCAGCAGGCGGACAAGACGGGCATTGTCAGCGCAAACGAAAAACGGGAGTGGTGGACGCTCCCGCTTGGCGATGGCTGAGAAGAGTATGGCTTTTACGGCTTGATCGAACCGACGGCGAGCTGGTCGATATCGCGCGCCAGCGTCACGCCGATGACCGGGATCATCTGGTCGGCGACCTTGACCGAAATGGTAATGTTCATCGAATTGTCGTTCGAGACGCGCGCGACCATTGCACCGTTGAGCTTGGCGCGGTTGATGCCGACGACGACCTTGTCGCCGCTGACCTGTCCGGAGGTGATGTCCAGTCCCTTGCCTTCAGCACCGTCGAGGAATTTGCCCTCGTAAGAGTTGCCCTTCTGGCTGATGACGGCGGACATGGGCTGGCTGAAGACGCCGACGCGGCAGGTGCCGCCGAGCTTGATGCCGGTCTGCTTGTCGTCGAGCGGCTCGCCCGTCAGATCGCAGGTGAACTTCGTGCCCTTGTATTTGCCGGCGACGATTTCGCCCGGGCCTTTCCACACACCGGCCACGGAGCGGAAGAACACGTCGTCGCGATCACGTGATGCGGCATGGACGTCAGACATGCCGAAACCGCCGCTGACGGACAATATGGCGGCAAGTCCGCCCACAAGCGAAAAGAAGCGCGAATACATGATACTTTCCCCGGCGAAGATGCCTGTTCGATAGGCTGCAATCTACCGGCGGAATGGTTAATGCTTGGTTTATTTCGCCCTCATTTGCGGCTTCGTTCGTAACCTTTTGAACCGCCCAAGCCCGGGCAATCAGGCTTTTTCACCGGTTTTTCCACCGCTTAAATCGGGTGTGAGATCGGACATGAAATCGCCGATCCCCGGCCGCTTCACCGCCCGGAACGGCAGCGGACGGCACAGATCCATCGCGGCAATGCCGATTCGGGCCGTCATCAGGCCGTTGATGACGCCTTCGCCGAGTCGTGCCGAGAGTTTCGAGGCAAGACCGTGGCCGAGAACCTGTTGGGCGAGCCCGTCGCCAACGGCGATCGAGCCCGTGACGGCAAGATGGGCGACGACATCGCGCAGCAGCTTCAGCATGCCGAGTGTGCCGGGACGGCCGCCATAAAGCTCCGCCATGGCGCGCACCAGCCGCGTCACTTCAAACAACACATAAGCGAGATCGACCACCGCGCGCGGGCTGACGGCGGTGACGACAGAGACTCGCTTGGACGAATTGAGAATGAGGGCGCGGGCCTGCCTGTCGAGCGGAACGAGCAACTCACGTTCGGCAAGCTCGATCAGATGCGGGCCGTCGATCACATCGTTTTCCGTTTCCTTCAGCGCCGCACGCCCCTTGGCCGTTTCGGCCCGGTGGGAGAGAACGGCATTCAGGCGGGTGACGATGGCGCGCGCGGGTTTCGGGCTCTTGTCGAGGCTCGCCGTCTCGGCATCAGCCTTCAAGGATTGCACGGCGTTAAGCCGCATGATGCCGAAGACTTCCCGGCCGACGAGAACGAGAACGGCGAAAAGCGCCACAATAAGAGCGGTAGTGGCCGTGTAACCCAGCCAGTCGGAACGGGAGAACAGGTTGCGGATGAGCTGATCCGCCCAGAGCCCAAAGGCGAGCGAGAACAGGACGCCAAGCGCGCCGAGCGCAAGCTTGCCGAAGGAGAAGCGGCTTTTCTTCGGAGACGCCACCGGCAGCGCGGCGGCATCGATCTCTTCAGGCGCCAGAAACGGATCGTCCTCGTCGGGCGTCAGCGAAATCTCGGCGTCGAAGCTGCGCGGCGCGCGTTTCTGTGCGGCGGACGGTCGTGCCGTCTCTTCGGTTTCAAGCGTGAAAGCGGCCGGACGGCGCGCCTGCGGATCGTTTTGTGTGGGAAGCTTCATGCGAGCTTGTCTCCGAACAGGAACTGCATGGCGCGGTCGAGCCTGATATGGGGAACGGAAAGGCGGATGCCGCCGCCCGGCTCGTCTATATTCGGCGGGCGGAAGCGCACGACATTGACGTCCGGCAGCGACGCCTTGTCGCCATCCCTGTCGATGCTGCGGAAAAGCGGTTCCGGATCCTCGGGCAGATCGCCGGGAAAGATCGCCGTCTTGCGATTGCCGTCGAAGGTCTCGCCATTGATGGTTTCACCGGCCATGGGCGTGCCGACGATAACGGGCAGCTCGTGGCCATCCTGTCGCACGCTCGCCTCTCTGGTGGCGCGCACGGAAGCGAGCGCCATGACCTCGATGCCGGCGCCATTCATGCCGATGGTGGTGATGGCGCGGTCCACCAGACGGCGGGTCAGGCGCTCCAGCCGGTCGTGGCTTTCGTGGTGCAGGTGATCGGCTTTGGTGGCGGCGATCAGCACCTTGTCGATACGCCGGCCGATCAGCGACGACAGCAGACTGTTGGTGCCGGGGCGGAAACAGGCAAGCACGTCGCCCAGCGCCCGCTCCAAATCCTGCACGGCTTCAGGGCCGCGATTGACCGCCTGCAACGTGTCGATCAGAACGATCTGCCGGTCAAGGCGGGCGAAATGCTCGCGGAAGAAGGGTTTGACCACAATCGACTTGTAGGCGTCATAGCGCCGTTCCATCATGGCGCGCAGCGAGCCTTTCGGCGCTTTCTCGTCCGTCAGGCCGGGAAGCGGTGCGAAGGTCAGCGCGGGCGATCCTTCCAGATCGCCGGGCATCAGAAAGCGGCCGGGCGGCAGGGTGGAAAGCGATCTTTCATCGGATTTACAGGCCTTCAGATAGGCTGCGAAACTTTCGGCCAGACGTCGAGCCGTCATCTCCTCGGCCGGTGCGTTGATGTCGAGCGAAGAGGCGATCGCCAGCCATTCCTGCGCCAGTTCGGCGCGGATGCCGCTTCCGGCAAGGGCGACGGTCGCGTCGCTGAACTGTTTATAGTCCTGCGACAGAAGCGGCAGGTCGAGCAGCCATTCGCCGGGATAATCGACAATATCGATGGAGAGCTTGCCGGCCGAAAACCATCGGCCCCAGCCGCTGGCGCTCTGATAATCCAGCGTTATCCTGAGTTCCGAGATCGCCCGTGTCGAATCCGGCCACAGCCGGTCGCGCACCAGCGCCTGAATATGATCCTCATATTGAAAACGCGGAATGGCGTCATCCGGCTGCGGCTCCAGCCGCACATTCGAGACACGTCCGGACCGCATCGCCTCGAACAGCGGCAGCCGGCCGCCGTTCAGGAGATTGTGGACGAGGGAAGAGATGAAAACCGTCTTGCCCGCCCGCGAAAGGCCGGTGACGCCAAGCCGCAATGTCGGGTGGGTGAGGTTGCTCGCACGGTCGGCCAGATTATCGAATGCGATAAGCGCGCTGTCTGTCAGGGACGTAAGAGAAGGCGGCAATGGCAGTTTCCTGGCTGTGTTTAACGGTCACGGCTGCAATATAGGAAGGTATGGCTGCCCAAAAAAGAAGCGCTCCAGCGGATTTTCAGCAGGGCGGCTTTGCAAAATTCGTAGGAAGGGCCGCAGCGATTATTTGCCCGGCGCGAGAAAATCGACCAGCCGCCAGCTGTTTTTACCGTTTGCGGCGCTGTCATCATGGTCGAGAACCGCAAGGCCCGATGTCGGAAAACCCGAGGGCAGGGCGGCATGCAGCAAATCTTCGCCGATCATCGCTTCCAGCGTCGCCTCCATGGTGGGGTTGTGGCCCACCAGCATCACCGATTGCGCCTGCGCCTGCGCGGCGATGAGGGAGAGGTAGGTTTCGCTGCGCGCATTATACATTTCATCGACGTAGAAGATGTCTATGCCTTCGTTGAACGCCCGCTGCCAGGCCTGCGTGGTCTGCCGGCAACGCGCAGCCGTGGATGACAGAAGCAGATCGGGGCGGTAATGCCGGTCGGCGGCAAGGTCGGCGATGACCTCCGCCTCGGCAAAACCCGCTTCGTTCAATCCCCGGTCGAAATCCCGTTCTCCCGGCGCCGCCCAGGCAGCCTTGGCGTGGCGCAGAAGATAAACTCGGCTCGGGGAAGATGCTGTCAAGGGCGGGGACCGGCGTTCGAATGTCAGGGCATGGGTTGAATGCTACAGGATAGGGTTGCAGGACCGCAAGTCCTCTTTCCTGTTGGTAAGTCGCGTTGAAGTGATTGAAGAAGAGTTCGCTTCAATACGAATAAAGGATAAAAATTAGTCATTTAGATGATTTTTGTGTCAGTTTTAAAAATGCCTGAAAACTGATCTGCAGACTTGAATCGGCCACTATCATTGGAGTATACACCGCCGCATTGAGATGTTCTTCGAGGAGAATCGCGTTGAGTGAGAAGATCGATCTTAGCAAATATGTGCTCTCGGAAGACGATGAGTTCATGAATGCCAGCCAGCGGGCTTACTTCCGCGCGAAGCTGGTCGCCTGGAAAAATGACATCCTGAGAGAAGCGCGCGAGACCCTCGGACATCTCGCCGAAGAAAGCGCTAACCACCCCGATCTCGCCGATCGGGCTTCTTCCGAAACGGACCGGGCGATCGAACTTCGCGCCCGCGACCGTCAGCGCAAGCTGATTTCCAAGATCGATGCGGCTCTTCAGCGGATCGAAGACGGTACTTACGGTTACTGTGAGGAAACGGGCGAGCCTATCGGCCTCAAGCGTCTGGACGCCCGCCCGATTGCAACGCTCTCCATCGAGGCGCAGGAGCGTCACGAGCGTCGCGAAAAAGTCTATCGCGACGAATAAGGCGCTGCGGCCGGCAGGTCGGCAAATCGCATGACAAATAATAAGGGCACGGAAATCGCTTCCGTGCCCTTTTTCTATTTCGAATTTCTGGTCGGAAGACCCGCGCGCGTCAGCGGTCGCGGGTCACGGAAAGCTCTCCGAAAATACGCGCCATTTCCTTCTGCATGTCTCCATCCGGTGAAGCGCCGGTGACAGGCGGGGAAGCTGGCTGCGGCTTGATCTGCTTTTCCGCGACAGGGGCGATGGACGGTTCGTTATCCGCCTCCTTGCTCTTGGCGATCTCCGCCTCAAGGAAGCTTTCGAAATCACTGGCGAGCTCGTCGGAAAATTTCGGCTCGGCGTCGTTCGAAGCCACAGCCGGATTTTCAGGCTTGGGCGGGAAAGGTGCGGGCGGCGTTGTTTGTCCCGGCTTCAGGTCGGGAAGGACGCGCTCCCGTGCGGCGTCGAGAAAATCGGCGGCGATGGATTGGTCGATCACCGGCTCGCGCGCGGCAAAGACCGGCGGAGCGAATTCCGCAGTCCGTTCTTCCGCCTTTGCCTCTATGGGCGCCTGTGCAGGGATCGGCGGTGCGACCGGTGCCGGAGCTGGCACGACGGGCTCGGCACGCCTGGGTTCCGTTCGCGCCGCCGCCATGTCGAGCGATGCCGCCGCCATGGGCAAGACGGCAGCGACCGGAGCCGCTGCAACCGGTATTGGCGGTGGCGTGGGGCGCGCTGTCTCCCGCTCGGGTGCCGCCTGTCTTGTCGGCGGCGCGGTTTCGCGCGCCGTAGAAGGCGTGGGTACGGGTTGCGGCGGGGTCGATGGGCGTGGCGGAACCTGAGCGGCGGCCGCCGCAATGGGTGCTGGACGCGGGGACGCCACAGGTGCCGGCGGCTCCGGCCGCTGTGCTTGCTTCACGGGTTCTTCAGGCACGGAAACGGGAGCCGCAGCTGCAACGGGCTGCTGTTGCGGCAGGGCGGGGCGACGTTCCTGCTGGATCGCCGGCTCGGCTCGCTTCTGCTCGCTTTCCTGGCGCGGCAGCGCCTTCAATTCCGGCTCCTGCACGTCCCTGACAATGGGGATCGCGCCTATACCGCTTTCGATGACGATATCCGTTGGGCCGCCGATCATGACGAGATGCTCGACATTGTCACGGCGCACCAGCACCAGACGGCGGCGTGCGTCCACGGCCGTTGCATCGAGAACCTGCAGGCGCGGCTGCCGGTTGCGCCCGCCGCGGATGAAAGGGGCAGAACCGCTGCGCCTGCGCAGAAGCCACAGCGCAATCGCCAGAACAAGCAGGGCCACACCCACACCGACGACGGCGACGATGAGACGGTTTCCATAAGCGCCGATAAAATCTTCCATCATGGAGATCATCCCTTCAGATTTTTTGGCTTTTTCGTTTCTTGGGCAATTAATATTGCCGTGGTTCTTATAAAGTGAACGTCAAGCAGGAAAAGACGATTTTTTTGGGCGCGATACAAGGTTTATTCATTTCGCCCCACAGGATTGCCGCCTCAACCGTAACGACGCCACCAAAGCGCCATATCTCGTCCTTCAATGCTGAAAGACAGTGAAAGTTGCAATTCTTTTGCCGAAGGAGCGTTCCGGAATGTTCCAGTCATTGCGCATGAACGGCTGCTCCGCACGGCATTTGATGCGTGTCGTTTTGCTGTTGCCACCGTTTTTCGCGTTTCCGTATTCGATGGCCTGGGCCGAAGACAAGGTGCCGGACAACGCCGCGACCATGGCGGAGTTCGTGCGCGACAATCCTTCCTGCGTCGACTTCACGGACGGATGCTCGGTTTGCACTGTCGCTGACGGCAAGATCGTCTGTTCCGCGCCGCGCATTCAATGTCAGGTGAAGGAGCTTACCTGTACAAGGCCGTAGTCTTTTACGGCTTTTATACACCTTTCAGGCCGTTTTCGCTGTGCGTTTTTAAGCCTTTGTGTCCTGGCGGAGCTTTTTGCCGGTCAAGCGAGTTGCTACAAGAAATTTTACTGCCCGATTCCGTCAGGGAAATGGGGCTGACCGAATGACGACCTGCACGACTGCGAGGCCAAGATGACACGGGTGCGCGAGACAAGCGACAACGACCTTCCGCTGGTGGACAGGCGCGCCCGTTCCGGCACGGTCCTGCGCATTCTGCTTCTGGCGCTGGTTCTGATCGCCGCCGCTGCCGCCTTCGTCTATTTCAAGGATTCGCTCGAAAACGAAATCGTGCTCGGCATTCTCGGCGTGCTGGCCATGATGGGCATCTTCTTTCTGGTATCGTCGATCATCGGCTTCATCGAGGTCATGCCGCAGTCGCAATCCGACGGGCTTGCCCGCCGCTTTCTCTCGGCCCATCCCGAAGGCACGCTGATCACCGACGCCAAGGGGCATATGGTCTATGCCAATGCCACCTATTGCCGGATGAGCGGCACCACCAAGGCGAGCGATATCCAGAGTCTCGAAACGCTCCTGTCGCGCAGCCGGGAATCGACCGAAGCGCTTTACCGGCTCATCAACGTGCTGCGCGAAGGCCGCGACGGTTACGAAGAGTTCCGGCTGCTGAAGCCGCTGGGTGAGGATTCCAATGCCGGCCCGCACTGGTACAGGCTGAAGGGCCGGGTGCTGAAGGATGCGGGCGGCGAGGGGCTGCACGTCTTCCAGATCGCCGACATCACACCGGAGCGCGAGGATCAGGAGCGCTTCTTCCGCGAATTGCAGAATGCCATCGATTACCTCGATCACGCCCCGGCCGGTTTCTTTTCCGCCGGGCGCAAGGGCGAGATCGTTTATCTGAACGCTACCCTGTCGGAATGGCTCGGCATCGATCTGGCGCAGTTCTCACCCGGTTCTATGACCGTTTCCGATATCGTCGCCGGCGAGGGCATGGCGCTGATCGAATCGGTGCACCCGCAGGGCACGGCGAAGCGCACTGAAATCCTCGATCTCGACATGCGACGGGTGAACGGCCAGAGCATGCCGGCCCGCCTCGTGCATCAGGTCACCTCGAAAGATGGCGCGCCCGGCGAGAGCCGCACCATCGTCCTGATGCGCCCAAAGGGGCAGGAGGATACGGAATCCTCCTCCGCCATGCGTTTCACCCGCTTTTTCAACAACACGCCGATGGCGATTGCCTCGCTCGACGGCGAAGGCCGCATCCTGCGGATCAACGCGCCGTTCCTGAAATTGTTCTCCGGCGTCGTCGGTCGCGACGATATCGATCGCGGCGTGGCGCTTGAGACTGTCATCCATGATAATGAGAAGCCGCGGCTCGAACAGGCGCTGGCCGAAGCCAAGGACCGTCAGGGCGATATCGCGCCCTTCGATTCCCGCCATCCGAGCGACGAGGGCCGGCATTTCCGTTTCTACGTCAACGCCGTCATCGATCAGGACGATGAAGCGCCGGAAGAGGTGGCTATCGTTTATGCCATAGAAGTGACCGAGCAGAAGGCGCTCGAGACCCAGATGGCGCAGACGCAGAAGATGAATGCCGTTGGCACGCTGGCGGGCGGCATCGCCCACGATTTCAACAACGTGTTGACCGCCATCCTGCTGTCGTCGGACCATCTTCTGCTACAGGCGCGGCCTGCCGATCCGAGCTTCGCCGATCTCATGGAGATCAAGCGCAACGCCAACCGCGCGGCCGTGCTGGTACGCCAGCTTCTGGCGTTCTCGCGCAAGCAGACCATGCGTCCGGCCATCCTCAACCTGACGGATGTGATCGGCGATCTGCGCATGCTGGTGGACAGGCTTATTTCCGGCACCAATGTCAAGCTGGAGGTCGATTACGGCCGCGATCTGTGGCCGGTGAAGACGGATCTGTCGCAATTCGAGCAGGTGCTCATCAATCTCTGCGTCAATGCACGCGACGCCATGCCCGACGGCGGCAAGATCACCATCAGGACGCGCAACGTCGACGCGAAAGAAATCGCAGCGCTTGGCCGTCCGGAATTCCCGGCCGAGGACATGGTGATGGTGGAAGTCGCCGATAATGGCACGGGTATTCCGCCGGAGATCATGGACAAGATTTTCGAGCCCTTCTTCACCACCAAGGAAGTCGGCAAGGGCACCGGCCTTGGCCTGTCGATGGTCTATGGCATCGTCAAGCAGTCGGGCGGTTATATCTATCCCGAATCGGAAGTTGGCAAGGGAACCGCCTTCCGCATCTACCTGCCGCGCCATGTGGTGGAGGCCGTTCAGGGCAACGGGCAGTCCGGCGAGGCCGCGCTTGCTCCGGTCATCGCAGCCGAGCCGGTGAAGGAAGAGCCGTTGGATCTCACCGGCAAATCCGCCGTCGTGCTTCTGGTGGAGGACGAGGAAGCGGTGCGGCGCGGCGGCAAGCGCATGCTGGAAACCAGAGGCTACACCGTGCACGAGGCCGGGTCCGGCACCGAAGCCCTGGAGGTGATGGAGGAACTGGAAGGCAAGGTCGACATCGTCGTTTCCGACGTCGTGATGCCGGAAATGGACGGTCCGTCGCTGCTGAGGGAACTGCGAAAGTCCTATCCGGACCTGAAATTCATCTTCGTTTCGGGGTATGCCGAGGATGCTTTCGCAAAGAACCTGCCGGCCGACGCCAAGTTCGGTTTCCTGCCCAAACCCTTCTCGCTCAAGCAGCTCGCCATCGCCGTTCGCGAAATGCTCGACGACAAGGAATAAGGCGGGCGGCGGCGAACCGGATTCGGCTGCGCCGCGACCTGTCGCATCCATTGCATCCGGCCTGAAAAATGCGCCGCTACTGCGGGTCCGTGTCTTCCTGCGCCCTGGCTGCCTCCATATCCGCACTTTTCCCGAGGTTTGCCTCTTCGCAAACGCAATAGTGATTGCACCGTTTCGCAAGGGGCTTAAAATCGCGTCTTAACGACCTAGATATGAAGAGGCGAAGTTCTCCCTCCTGGCAAAGAACTGTCGGTTTGAGAACGGTTTGGAGAATGATGAAAGATGATCGCTAGGCCGATCTACATGCAGGGCGAGGGCGAAGGGGAAGACGGCGGCGGCACCAACCGCGGAACGTCTGTTATCACCCGCGTCAAGCCAAAAACAAAAAGACCGAATTTGTACCGTGTTCTTTTACTGAATGACGACTACACTCCCATGGAATTCGTCATCCACATTCTGGAGCGTTTTTTCCAGAAGGATCGCGAAGCGGCAACCCGCATCATGCTGCACGTGCACCAGCACGGCGTGGGCGAATGCGGGGTGTTTACATATGAGGTCGCAGAGACGAAAGTAAGCCAGGTCATGGATTTCGCCCGACAGCACCAGCATCCGCTGCAATGCGTCATGGAAAAGAAATGAGGATCGCAACGTGCCAACTTTTTCCCCAAGTCTCGAGAAGGCGCTGCACCAGGCACTGACCTTTGCAAATGAGCGTCACCACGAATATGCGACGCTGGAACATCTCCTTCTGGCGCTGATCGACGACGCGGATGCCGCAGCCGTCATGGGCGCCTGCAATGTCGATCTCGATGCGCTTCGCAAGACTGTCAGCGATTACGTCGACAATGAACTGACGAACCTCGTCACGGGTTACGACGAAGATTCCAAACCCACATCCGGCTTCCAGCGGGTCATCCAGCGGGCCGTCATCCATGTTCAATCGTCCGGCCGCGAGGAAGTGACCGGCGCGAACGTGCTTGTGGCCATTTTCGCCGAGCGCGAAAGCCACGCCGCCTATTTCCTGCAGGAGCAGGAGATGACCCGTTACGACGCGGTCAACTACATCTCCCACGGCATCGGTAAGCGCCCCGGCACGTCGCAGACGCGCACGCCGCGCGGTGCCGATGAACCGGAAAGCGAAAACAAGGCGAGCCGCAGCAATCCCGAGGAAGACGGATCGTCCGCCAAGAAGCAGCAGGATGCGCTGAAGGCTTACTGCATCAACCTCAATGAAAAGGCGAAAAACGGCAAGATCGATCCGCTGATCGGCCGCCACGACGAGGTCAACCGCACCATCCAGATCCTCTGCCGCCGCTCCAAGAACAACCCGCTTTATGTGGGCGATCCGGGCGTGGGCAAGACGGCGATTGCCGAAGGTCTCGCCAAGCGTATCGTCGAAGGCAAGGTGCCGGAGGCGCTCGCCAATGACACCATCTTCTCGCTCGACATGGGTACGCTGCTGGCCGGAACCCGCTATCGCGGCGATTTCGAAGAGCGGTTGAAGCAGGTCGTCAAGGAGCTCGAAGAATATCCGGGCGCGGTTCTGTTCATCGATGAAATCCACACCGTCATCGGTGCGGGCGCGACCTCGGGTGGCGCGATGGATGCATCGAACCTCTTGAAGCCTGCTTTGTCTTCGGGCGCGATCCGCTGCATCGGCTCGACCACCTATAAGGAATATCGGCAATTCTTCGAAAAGGATCGCGCGCTTGTGCGCCGTTTCCAGAAGATCGACGTCAACGAGCCGTCCATCGATGACGCCATCGCGATCATGAAGGGGCTGAAGCCCTATTTCGAGGACTACCACCACCTCAGATATTCCAACGAGGCGATCAAGGCTGCTGTCGAGCTGTCGGCCCGCTACATTTCCGACCGCAAGCTGCCGGACAAGGCGATCGACGTGATCGACGAGACCGGTGCGGCGCAGATGCTGCTGCCGGCCTCCAAGCGCCGCAAGCTGATCACCGAGCGGGAAATCGAGGCCACCATCGCGACGATGGCCCGCATTCCCCCGAAGACGGTCTCCAAGGATGACGAGATGGTTCTCGCCAACCTTGAAAAGGAACTGCGCTCGGTCGTTTATGGTCAGGACATCGCCATCGAGGCGCTTGCCACGGCCATCAAGCTGGCGCGTGCGGGCCTGCGCGAACCGAACAAGCCGATTGGCTCCTATGTCTTCTCCGGCCCGACGGGCGTGGGCAAGACGGAAGTGGCCAAGCAGCTTGCCGCCTCGCTCGGCGTCGAGATGCTGCGCTTCGACATGTCGGAATATATGGAGCGTCATACCGTGTCGCGCCTGCTCGGCGCACCTCCCGGTTATGTCGGCTTCGATCAAGGCGGTCTGTTGACCGACGGAGTCGACCAGCATCCGCATTCCGTGGTGCTGCTGGACGAAATCGAAAAGGCGCATCCGGATATCTACAACATCCTGTTGCAGGTGATGGACCACGGCTCGCTGACCGACCATAACGGCAAGAAGATCGACTTCCGCAACGTCATCCTCATCATGACGACGAATGCGGGTGCATCCGAAATGGCGAAATCCGCCATCGGTTTCGGTTCTTCGCGCCGTACGGGTGAAGATGAAGAGGCAATCAACCGCCTGTTCACGCCGGAGTTCCGCAACCGTCTGGACGCGATCATTCCGTTCTCGCCGCTGCCGACCGCTGTCATCCACAAGGTCGTGCAGAAGTTCGTCATGCAGCTGGAAACCCAGCTCTCCGAACGCAACGTCACTTTCGATCTGCATGAAGATGCGATCTCCTGGCTGGCGGAGAAGGGTTACGACGAGAAGATGGGCGCCCGTCCTCTGTCGCGCGTGATCCAGGAAAACATCAAGAAGCCGCTCGCCAACGAAATCCTCTTTGGCAAGCTCAAGAAGGGCGGCGTCGTCAGCGTCACCGTCGGCAAGAAGGATGACGGCTCCGATGGTCTCATACTCGAGGTCCTGCCGGAGACGGCACCCGTGAAGCCGCAGCCGGAGGCCGAACTGAAGGCGGCCAAATCGCCCGGCAAGGCGAAGGCCAAAACGAAACCCGCTTCCAAGGCGGCGAAGGCCAATGAAGAGGCGGATGTCCTTGTTGCCGAGGCCGATAAGTCGGACGAGGACAGCAAGCCACGGCGCAAGACCAATGCGGTGCCGAAAGTGCCGAAGAAGAAATGACCAAGGTCTTCGACCGATAAACCGATGCCGGGCGAAAGCCCGGCATTTTCATGTATGAAGCGCGTCGCGTTTTCCCTGATACCTCCGGCGCGTTTCATTTTTTGTTTATGCATGACGTTACCCCGAAGCTACGGCACAGTTTCGGGTGACATGCACAAGTGGGTCAGCAATGCAGACTGCCGACAGCGATACCATCCCCCTGAGCGGCTGGTTTTTCCGGGGAATGCGGGGCATATTTTCGCTGCCCTCGCTCATTCTGATGACATCTTTCGTCGGTTTTAGCGCCTTCGCGCTGGAATCCGGTGTCGCGCGCGGTGAAGCCGTGTTCATGACGCTGATGATCTGGGCCCTGCCGGCCAAGATGATCCTGATCGGCTCCATGGTCGGCGGCGCCAATCTTGCCGCCTGCTTTCTGGCGGTGACGCTGTCCTCGGTCCGGATGATGCCGATGGTCGCCTCCATCGTCCCAGAAATGCGCGGCGCGAAGACGCCGACATGGATCTTGCTGTTTCTCTCCCACTTCGTCGCAATCACGGCCTGGGTTTTTGCCACGCAAAATCTCTCCAAGGTGCCGCGCGAAGCACGCGCCGCCTGGTTCGCCGGTTTCGGCATGACGCTCACCGTGGTCAATGCCATCATCGTCGGCCTGTGTTACGGCGTTGTCGCCGCCTTTCCGCCGCTTGTCGCCGGCGTGCTGTTTTTTCTCACGCCTGTCTATTTCGTGGCATCGATCTGGGCTTCGGCCCGTCATTCCGTTGTCAAGGTCGCCTTCGTCATCGGTGTTATCGCCGGACCGGCCTTCGCGGTCATCGCACCGGAATTCGATATTCTCTATGCCGGGATCGGCGGGGGCACGGCGGCCTATCTGATCGACCGCCTCGTGTTTCGCCGTCGGATAAAACCCGTCTCACCGGAGAGCGAACCATGATCACCGAACATTGGTGGGCGCCTTATCTCTTCATCGCGATTGCCGGCTGGCTGGCGACCGATCTCTGGCGCTGGCTCGGCGTTCTCGCCGGTAACCGCCTGAAGGAGGATTCCGAAGCGCTGCACTGGGTAAGGGCGGTCGCCACCGCACTCGTCATGGCCGTCACCGCCAAGCTGATCGTCTTTCCAACCGGAACGCTGGAAGCATCGCCCCTGTGGCTGCGCATCGGCGCTGCCACACTCGGTTTCATCGCTTTTCTGATGGCAGGCCAGCGGGTCATCGTCGGCGTGGCTGTGCCGATCCTGCTTCTGGCGGGTGGGTTGTTCGCGCTCGGTTTCTAGTGCACGCTTTATCCGAATATTAAGGCCGTTGCCCTACTTTGCCGCTGATTGAAACAGGGGCAGCAATTCAATGCGACTCTTTGCGGCAGAGCGTTTTGTACTTGGCATTATCGCCATATTATTCGTTGTCGATGCGGTATTGATTGCGGCCAAAGGCATTCAATTCGACTACGCAGGATATCTTCTGTGCGTTCTGGCAGGCGTCGGTGTTTTTATCCTCGGCCAGGTTTATCGCACTACCGGGCGCGATCTTCGCATTGCTGCCGCCCTGATTTCTGGCGGGTTATTCATCCTGTTCACGCTTGTTGCTTCGGTTTTCAACTACATGTTCCTACCCGTGGCCTTTCCGGGGATTGATCATATGCTTTTCAGTGTGGATGCGGCGTTTGGCTACAGCTGGACAGGCATCGTCCTGTGGGCGGCAGCCCACCCATGGATCGGAACCGGCCTGTTTTTCGTCTATGCCTCATCGTTGCCGCAGCTTTTGGTGATCGTCCTGACGCTTGGATTTACCGGCAACGAGCGGATGCTGCACCATTTCCTCGTGACGGGAGTACTGGGTGCATTTGCATGCATCGTCTTTTGGATATTCTTGCCGACATTCGGACCTTCGGCCTATGTGCAATTGCCGCAATGGGTATCGCAGGCCATTCCGTTGGCCGTCGATAATACCTACGGTCAGGAGTTGAACCGCCTCATAACGGAGGGAGTGGTCTATCTTTCGCCTAAAAATGTGCTGGGGTTGATCGGCTTTCCATCGTTTCACATCTTCATGGCGGCAATGTCAGTCTGGTTCATACCGCGTCACTGGGCGGTGATGGCGGTGATCTTGCCGATAAACCTCTTGATGCCGCTGGCCGTTCTTGTTCAGGGTGGACACCATCTTTCGGATGTTTTCGGTGGTCTCGCTGCTTTTGTTGTCATTTGTGCTGCATCCGCCCGCTTGCTCAACTGGCTGTCGGCGAGGGAACGGATGGAAGAGGCGGCAGCCTCTCGTGTTCAGATCGTCGCGGCGGAATAACTGCCACGCATTTCGCTCCCTCGGGCCTCTGCAAGAAGCCAGTCCGACAGGATGCGGGATGGTGCCGTCATCTCTTCGGCTTCCATCAGCCAGTAATATTTCTCCCTATCGGCCGCCCGGTCGAAGAGCACGGTCAGTTGACCTTCGGCGATCTCGTCGTGAAGCAGCGCCGTCGGGCAGAGGCCGATGCCTTGACCGGCTTTGAGAGCGGTCACGAGCAGATTGAAATCCGCGAAAACCGGACCGGCGTTATCGGGCAGGGATATTCCCCCGGCTGCGAACCAGTCCTGCCACGCCGCCTCGGTGTCGTCATGCAGCAATTCCGCTCGTAACAGGCTGTCAACATTGTCGAAAGGACCGAATTTAGCGACATAGTCCGGCGCGCATGTCGGCCGTGTCTCTGCGCTGAAAAGCGCGACCGCGTTTTCCTCGGATGCGATGCCATGTCCTATGGTGAGATCGGCTGGTATCGCGTGATGCGCGCCGGAATAGCTGATGGATACCTGTATATCGGGGTAAAGCGCCCGAAAGCGAGGCAAGCGGGGCGTCAGAAAATGCGCCACGACAGAGGGCAGGCTGGCAAGGCGGACGACCATGCGGTCATGGCCCTGACGGATCCGGGCGGCGCCAGAGGCAATCTGGCGTAAGGAGGTCGAAACCGTCGTGCCGAATTCCTTTCCGGCCGGGGTAAGCCTCACACCCCGTGCGTGCCGCTCGAACAGCGCCTCACCGAGCCAGGCCTCCAGATTGCGCACGTGCTGGCTGACAGCAGTTGCCGTCATGCCGAGTTCCTGCGCAGCCAGAGAAAAACTTGTTCTTCTGGCTGCGGCTTCGAATGCCCGGAGAGTGGTGAGCGGCGGTAATTTCATGATGCCTCAAGGGTAAGTAAGACTTGGCCTGAGCGCAAGAAAAACCCGTCTTGTCAGGCGAGCAGGCATGGCGCAATTTCGCCTCGAGATTTTGATTGCCCGAGGATTTCATGACCCCCATGCCCGCCGCCGAACCCGTCGACGCCGCCGCACGCCGCGCCGTCCGTCCTGTTGTCGTTTATCCGAACGGGACGCTTGAAATGCCAGACCTCGCGCGTCTGGAAGAAGCCAAACGAAGCATGAAAAAAATCGATGAGGTCATCGTGCCGCCGCGTGACGGCCGCAGCTTTCATGTGCCAAAGGGGCATTTCTTTCGCATCGTAAGCGTTGAAGGTCCGCAGGTGGGAGACCTGAACCTCTGGAACGCCCATGATCTGACCGAGCGGTTTTTCAGCGGCAAGACCCGTGCCCTGCACGCCACCCATGTTTCAGTCGGCAACCGGCTGTGGAGCAACCTGCCGTCCCTGCGGCCGATGGCGACGATCACACATGATACGCTGTCATGGTATGGCTTCGACGAAGACGGCGGCGGTGTGCATGACGTGATCGGCACACGCTGCGATCCCTATACCAATAAGCTCCTGAGCGGCGGCGACTACCACCATTGCTGCCATTCCAATCTGACCAATGCGCTGGCCTCCGCCAAGGGCCTGTCATTCCGGCAGGCGGAACAGCATGTGCATGACGTCCTCAACGTCTTCATGTGTACTGGTTTCACCCGCGACACACACCAATATTTCATGAAGGCGAGCCCGGTGCGGCCGGGCGATTATCTGGAGCTTTTTGCCGAGATCGATCTTATCGGCGCGCTTTCCGCCTGCCCGGGCGGTGACTGCAGCGCCACGCATTCGAGCGATACGGCGGCCTGTTATCCGCTGAAGGTGGAAATATTCCGGCCGGATTTGGCAGTGCTTGAAGGCTGGCCCTGGCCGGAACGGAATGCATATCTGCCTGTGGAATGATGAGAAACGACACAGTCGGACACGATCTGGCATCCAGTCAATGGGCGTCTGCGCCGTAAGAAGACTCTCTCGCGATCAAGGACTTGATCGCACTGGACCCCGGACCAAGTCCGGGGTGACGACGTGGAGATGTGCTACGCTTTGCAGGATACGCGCGTGCTAGGCAACCATCACGAAGCAAGCGCGGCCTTTATCTTCTCCGCGTGGGCCTTCAATACCTCGCCATCGGCCATCACGCCGGAATGCGGCTTCAGTGGCTCGCCTTCCTTGCGCGGAATGACGTGGAAATGCAGGTGAAAAACGGTCTGGCCAGCCGCCGGTTCGTTGAACTGGGCGATGAAGACGCCATCGGCATCGAAGGCTTCCTTGGCCGCCACGGCGAGTTTCTGCACCACGGGAATGGTCCTCGCCAGCACTTCCGGGTCGGCATCGAGCAGGTTGCGGGAGCCGGTTTTCGGAACCACGAGCAGATGGCCGGGGGCCTGCGGCATCACATCCATGAAAGCAAGCGTGTGCTCGTCTTCGTAAAGCTTGTGGCTCGGAATTTCGCCGCGCAGGATTTTTGCGAAGATATTGTTGTCGTCATAGGCGCTGGCCGTCATCGTGATCTCTCCTCATGGCGGACTATACGTCCGGTTCCTGTCTCTCGCCCTTGCGGAAGGGCGTGTGTTCATCAAGATAATCGCCGATATGCTCGACTTCCTCGCGCTCGCGCTGAAGATAATCGGCAATGGCGCGGCGCAGGCCTGGATGGACAATGAAATGCGCCGAGTGGGTAGTGACGGGCATGTAACCGCGCGCCAGCTTGTGTTCGCCCTGAGCGCCGGCTTCCACCCGTTTCAATCCCCTGGAAAGCGCGAAATCGATCGCCTGATGATAACAGACCTCGAAATGCAGAAAGGGGTGATCCTCGACGCAGCCCCAGTGGCGGCCATAAAGCGCATCCGAGCCGATGAAATTGATCGCGCCGGCAATATAGCGCCCCTCACGTTTCGCCATCACCAGCAGCACGTCATCGGCCATACGCTCACCGATCAGCGAATAAAATTCCCGCGTCAGATAGGGCCGGCCCCATTTGCGGCTGCCGGTATCCATGTAGAAAGCGAAGAACTGGTCCCAGATATCCTCGGTCAGGTCGCTTCCGGTCAGCCAGTCGATCTCGATGCCGTTTTCCAGCGCCGCGCGGCGTTCCTTTTTCAGCCCCTTGCGCTTGCGCGAGGAAAGGGCGTCGAGAAAATCACCGTGGTCGCGATAACCGTCATTGATGAAGTGGAACTGCTGGTCGGTCCTGTGCAGGAAATCGCGCGGCAAAAGGGCGGAGAGATCGTTCTCTTCCAGAAATGTGACATGTGCCGACGAGACGCCGATCTTTTCCGTCACCTGCGCGAGACCGGAGGCCAGGAGCGCTTTGAAACGTGTCTCGTCCTCGTTCTTGCAGACGAGCAACCGTGGTCCGGTTGCAGGCGTGAAGGGAACCGAGCACTGCAGTTTCGGATAATAATGCCCGCCGGCCCGCTCGAAAGCATCCGCCCAGCCGTGGTCGAAGACATATTCGCCCTTGCTGTGGTTCTTCAGATAGGCGGGCACCGCGCCGACCAGAGCTCCGGAGGCGTTTTCGAGAAGCAGATGGTGCCCCAGCCAGCCGGTTTTCGCTGTCGCCGATCCCGATTCTTCCATGGATGATAAAAATTCATGGGAAATAAACGGGTTGTAGATTTTTCCTGATGTATTGCGCGAGGTTCCGGAAAGCCGCTTCCAGCTTTCCGGATCGATATCCCTGAAGGATTGCGCAACGCGAATGGAATAGTCTTCTGTCATGCCGTGGCGGACGGGTTCTCTCTCGGGTCGAAACCTTCGAATGTCATCTGGTCCGCATATTTATAGGTAGTCTCGCGCGCATTTTCATCCCTGACCGTCCAGGTAATCACCGGAAGGCCAAGTTTTCTTTGCGCCTCGATGAAGCTGTTGGGCAGATGACCCCAATGATAGGAGATAAAATCGAGACCAATCTGCATCGCTTCGTCATGTTTGAAGAAGTCTTCCGGCTTGTCGCCTTCGGCCGTCAGACCCAGCGGCCAGGGCGAGCCGGCCGCCTTCAGATCTTTCAGCAGATGGTGGTCGAAGCTCATCAGCGCCACATGGCCCTTGTAGTCCTCAAGGTCTTCCAGCACCGCCTCGGCAAAACCGTCGTCGACGCCTTCACCGGCGCGGCCTTTCAGCTCAATGACCAGCGGCACCTTGCCGGCGCAGAGCGTGAGAAGCTGCTTGAGGGTAGGGACCCGATCCCCGGTCTGGCCGACGGCAAGAAGCGACAGCTCGGCGGATGTGCGTTCGCGCACATCGCCCTTGATGCTGGTCAGGCGGGCCATGTCGTCGTCGTGAAAAATCACCGGCACACTGTCGGCTGCCAGCTGCACGTCGCATTCGATGGCGAAACCGGCCTCGATGGCGCGGGAAAAGGCGGAAATCGTGTTTTCCCAGACCGCCTTATTGAGATCATGATAACCACGATGGGCGACGGGCTGAGCCGTCAGCCAGGAGAGTTTCAGCGTCATACGTCGATTTCCACGATGGCGTCGATTTCGACGGCGGCATTGAAGGGCAGGCAGGCCATGCCGACGGCGGCGCGGGCATGTTTGCCGGGCTCACCGAGAACATTGGCAATGAGATTGGAAGCACCGTTGATGACGAGGTGCTGTTCCACGAACTCCGGAACCGACGCAACAAAGCCATTCAGCTTGATGACACGGCGGATTTTCGAGAGATCGCCATTTAAAGCGGCCTTGACCTGTGCGAGAATGTTGACGGCGCAAAGTTCGGCCGCGCGCTGGGCGCCTGGCACGTCGACATCGCGGCCAACGAGGCCCGTCACCGCAATCTTGCCCGATTCCATCGGCAGTTGACCCGATACATAAAGCAGATTGCCGCTGATGGTGAATGGAACGTAGTTTGCGGCTGGTGCTGCGGCTACGGGGAGCGTAAAGCCAAGTTCCTTGAGGCGGCCTTCGATGACGTCCGACATTTTCGTCTCCGGTTTTGTTGTAAATCCTTCAAGAATCCGGCATTCAGAAGATGTTGATCCAAAAGCCGGGCGGTTGCTTGTACAATATGAGCGGCGAGTCCAACAGGAGATATTGCATGTTTGTCAGGACGCTTGGTTTCGTTGCCGCAACAGGGCTTATGACCGGCCTGTCGAACGCTGCCAATGCCTTGCCGGTCACGGTTCCCGATCTCGTCGCCCACCGCGCCGTCTACGATCTCGAACTCAAGGATGCGTCCGATCGATCCGGCATCGAGGGCATGACGGGCCGCATGGTCTATGAATTCACCGGCTCGGCCTGTCAGGGCTACAAGACGGATTTCCGCTTCGTGACGCAGATCAACACCGGCGATGCCGTGCGCATGACCGACCAGCAGACCACGACCTTCGAGGATCTCACGGCCAAGAAATTCACCTTTGAGACCAAGTCCTACACCGACGACAAGCTGGACAAGGAAGTGCAGGGCGCTGCGACCGACGGCACCGATGGCGTGAAGGTCGATCTGACCCGCCCGGATGCCCGCCAGGTCAGTCTCGTCGCCAGCGAATTCCCGACGCAGCATATGTTTCAGGTCATCGAACATGCGAAACTGGGAAAGCGCATCTTCGAATCCCGGATATTCGACGGTTCGGACGATGGCGATGAAAGCCTGATCACCTCCACGCTCGTCGGCAAGTCGCAGATGCCGAAGGATGGCGATGCCGACGCCGGTAAGGCGGGCGAATTCGCCAAGGCGGCATTCTGGCCGGTAACGATCGCCTATTACAACGACAAGACCGGCACGGACGATTTGCCGATCTACCGCATGTCGTTCAAGCTCTATGAAAATGGAATCACCCGCGATCTGACGATGGATTACGGCGATTTCGTTCTGACTGGAAAGCTTGCGAAGCTTGATATTCTCAAGCCCGAAACCTGCGAAAACAAGCCTGTCCGCTGAAACGCGGCTGTTTCTGCGGTTTTTTCGCATAAATGCTTGCATTTTCATGCGGGCGACTGTATGCGGCTCACCATTCCACACGCGAAGCTTGGGATGTTCCGGGAGAAATCCGGTCCGTTCCGCCCGGTGGTATCGATGAAAATCGGTGCTGTTCGCTTCGCGGGGGTTAAACCGGAAAAGGAGTAACAAGGCATGGCATTGCCCGATTTTTCTATGCGCCAGCTTCTGGAAGCTGGTGTTCACTTCGGCCACCAGACGCACCGCTGGAATCCGAAGATGAAGCCGTACATCTTCGGCGACCGTAACAACATCCACATCATCGACCTGGCTCAGACCGTTCCGATGCTGTCGCGCGCCCTTCAGGTCGTGTCCGACACCGTTGCCCGTGGCGGCCGCGTTCTGTTCGTTGGCACCAAGCGCCAGGCGTCCGAAATCATCGCCGACAGCGCAAAGCGTTCGGCCCAGTACTACGTCAACTCCCGCTGGCTCGGCGGCATGATGACCAACTGGAAGACCATCTCCAACTCGATCCAGCGCCTGCGCAAGGTCGACGAGATCCTGAACTCGGAAGCTTCCGGCTACTCCAAGAAGGAACGCCTGAACCTCGAGCGCGAGCGCGAAAAGCTTGAAAAGGCTCTCGGCGGTATCCGCGATATGGGCGGCGTTCCGGACCTGATGTTCATCATCGACACCAACAAGGAAAAGATCGCGATCGAAGAAGCCAAGCGTCTTGGCATTCCGGTCGTTGCTATCATCGACAGCAACTGCGATCCGGACCACATCGACTACCCGATCCCGGGTAACGACGATGCTTCGCGCGCCATCTCGCTTTACTGCGACCTGATCGCCCGCGCTGCCATCGACGGTATTGCCCGTCAGCAGGGCGCTTCCGGCCGCGACATCGGCGCTTCGGAAGAAGCTCCGATCGAGCCCGCTCTCGAAGACGAGGCTGGCGCCTGATATAGGCCCTGTCTGGCGGCGATCTCGGTCGCCGTCTCCTCGACCAGGATATGGCAAGGCCGTCAAAGACCTTCAATGGGTTGACGGCCTTGTTCGTTTCAAGCGCTCCGCCACGTTTTTATGAAATCGCTGGCGTCCGATGCGGTTGAAACGGAAGGCAGTCTTCATAACGCTGTCATACTTCAGCGGCACCCATCATCTCGATGCATGGAGACGCCGCAGCACTTGGGAATGCGCATGCCCCTTTCCTGAAATCCTCTTCGGTTTCAAAGGGTGTGCGGCCGGGTACAGTCATCACCCAGAACTTCGGCACGGCAAATTCCGCCGGCTGACCGATCGAACCGATAAGAGGCACACAATGACCGAAATCACAGCCGCAATGGTGAAGGAACTGCGCGAAAAGTCTGGCGCAGGCATGATGGACTGCAAGAAGGCTCTTGCTGAGACCAATGGCGACATGGAAGCGGCGATCGACTGGCTGCGCGCCAAGGGCATCGCAAAGGCCGACAAGAAGTCCGGCCGCACGGCTGCCGAAGGTCTGGTCGGCGTTGCCACCATGGGTCACAAGGCTGTCGTCGTTGAGCTGAACTCCGAAACCGACTTCGTTGCCCGTAACGATGCGTTCCAGGACCTCATCCGCGGTATCGCCCAGGTTGCCCTCACCACCAACGGCACCGTTGACGCTGTTTCCGCTGCCACCTATCCGGCAACCGGCAAGTCCGTTGCCGACAGCATCAAGGACGCGATTGCCACCATCGGTGAGAACATGACGCTCCGCCGCTCGGCAGCGCTCGAAGTTCCGCACGGCGTTGTTGCGACCTACATCCACAACGCTGCCGGCGACGGCATCGGCAAGCTCGGCGTTCTCGTTGCCCTGAAGTCGGAAGGCGACAAGGCCGTTCTGAACTCCATCGGCCGTCAGGTTGCCATGCACATCGCTGCGACCAACCCGCTCGCCATCCGCGCTGAAGAAGTCGACGCCGCCGTTGCCGAGCGCGAGCGCAACGTCTTCATCGAACAGGCCCGTGAATCCGGCAAGCCGGAAGCCATCATCGAAAAGATGGTTGATGGCCGTATGCGCAAGTTCTTCGAGGAAGTCGCCCTTCTGTCGCAGGCTTTCGTCATCAACCCGGACCTGACTGTCGGCGCTGCCGTCAAGGAAGCCGAAAAGGAAGCCGGCGCTTCCATCGAAGTAACGGGCATGGTTCGCCTCCTGCTCGGCGATGGCGTCGAGAAGGAAGAAAGCGATTTCGCAGCCGAAGTCGCAGCCGTCGCCAAGGGCTGATTATATTTACCCAATCTTGGGAAAACGGGAGGGCATCGCGTGACAACGCGGTGCCCTTCGTGTATCCGCGTTTCGGTTACATTTCCGAGGAGTCATGATGTCTTCCAAGCCGATCTACAAACGCGTTCTTCTCAAGGCTTCCGGCGAAGCCCTCATGGGCGATCAGGGTTTCGGTATCGATGTGGCGGTGGCTGATCGCATCGCTTCCGATATCGCCGAGGCGAGGGCGATGGGCGTCGAAGTCGGCGTTGTCGTCGGCGGCGGCAATATTTTCCGCGGCGTTGCCGTGGCCTCCAAGGGCGGCGACCGCGTTACCGGCGACCATATGGGTATGCTGGCGACCGTCATCAACGCGCTGGCGCTCGCGACCTCGCTGCGAAAGCTCAGCATCGACACCGTCGTTCTCTCCGCAATCGCCATGCCTGAAATCTGTGAGAGCTTCTCGCAGCGCGCGGCGCTCCATCATCTCGCGCAGGGGCGTGTGGTGATCTTCGCTGGCGGTACGGGCAACCCCTTCTTCACCACTGATTCTGCCGCAGCCTTGCGCGCTGCGGAAATGGGCGCCGAAGCGATCTTCAAGGGCACACAGGTGGACGGCATCTATTCCGCCGACCCGAAGAAGGACCCGACGGCAACCCGTTTCGACGAATTGACCCACAGCGAAGTGCTCGGCAAGGGACTGGCGGTCATGGATATCGCCGCCGTTGCGCTTGCCCGCGAAAACCACATTCCGATCATTGTTTTCTCGATCCACGAGAAGGGCGGTTTTGCGCAGATATTGACCGGCGGCGGCCGCAAGACCATCGTGCACGACAAATAATCAAAACGATGCCGCCTCAAGGGGCGATTACGGCCGGCTTGGCCGACAAGATGGAGTATCAAGATGAGTGGTGTTGACCTCAACGATATCAAGCGCCGTATGGACGGCGCCATCAATGCATTCAAGAGCGATATCGCATCGCTTCGCACCGGCCGCGCTTCGGCCAATATTCTCGATCCGGTCACCATCGAGGCTTATGGCTCGCGCGTACCGCTGAACCAGGTTGCGAATATCACTGTTCCGGAGCCGCGCATGCTCGGCGTCAACATCTGGGACAAGTCGATGGTCAACGCCGTCGACCGTGCGATCCGCGAATCCAATCTCGGCCTCAACCCCATCGTTGACGGCCAGAACCTGCGTATCCCGCTGCCTGAACTCAACGAGGAGCGCCGCAAATCGCTCGTCAAGGTCGCCCATGATTATGCCGAAAAATCAAAGGTGGCGATTCGCCATGTGCGCCGCGATGGCATGGATGGTCTGAAAAAAGCCGAAAAGGACGGTGACATCGGTCAGGACGAAAGCCGTGGACAGTCGGAAAAGGTTCAGAAAATGACCGATGACACGATTTCGGAAATTGACCGCTTGCTTGCCGAGAAGGAAAAGGAAATCATGCAGGTCTGATATCGCTTGCGATAGACCTGTATTTTATTCGTTTTAATTCCGCGCTGCCCTGTTACTGGATCGATATGCCGACGACGACACGTTCCTCCATACCCGAGCACGTCGCCATCATCATGGATGGCAATGGACGCTGGGCAAAGCAGCGCGGTCTTCCGCGCGTGATGGGGCATCGCCGCGGTGTGGAGGCCGTGCGCGAGACCGTGCGCGCGGCCGGCGATTGCGGAATACGCTATCTCACGCTCTTTGCCTTCTCGTCGGAAAACTGGCGTAGGCCCGAATCCGAGGTGAGCGATCTGATGGGGCTTTTGAAAGCCTTCATCCGGCGTGACCTTGCGGAACTGCACCGCGAAAATGTTCGCGTGCGGATCATCGGCGACCGGCAGGGGCTGAAGCATGACATACGCTCTCTCCTCGAAGAGGCGGAGCAGATGACGGCGGGCAATACCAAGCTGACGCTGGTGATCGCCTTCAACTACGGAAGCCGCGACGAGATTGCGCGTGCGACAGCGGCGATAGCGCGCGATGTCGCCGAAGGCCGGCTTAATGCCGAATCCATTACGCCGGAGATGATTTCGGCCAGACTCGACACGTCGGGTATGCCTGATCCTGATCTCATCATCCGCACCAGCGGCGAAGAGCGCCTGTCGAACTTCCTGCTCTGGCAGGCCGCTTATTCCGAGTTCCTGTTCGTTCCCGAATATTGGCCGGACTTCGACCGCCAGCGATTCTTCTCCGCAATCGAGCAATATGCAACGCGTGACCGCCGCTTCGGTGCACTCACCGAGCAGGTTGCCGTGGCAGGCGCCTGATGAGCCGTGAACTCAGACTGCGGATCGTGTCCGCAATCGTCATGGCGGCGGTCATTCTGGCCGCGACCTGGTATGGTGGCATTCTGTTCCGCATCGTCGCGGGCCTTCTGGCGATCCTCATCTATTATGAATGGTCGACGATTACCCGGCTGTCGGAGACCAACTCGACCGGCAATGCCTGGGGCTGGTTCGCGGTCGCCGTCATCGCCGGCAATACGATATTCGGCGAATCCTCGCTCGATCTGCCGCTCTTATCCGGCTTCACGTTGACGGCGGCGCTGTTTCCAATTCTGCGCGGCAGGAACTGGTGGCTGGTGGGCGGCATTTTTTATGCGGGCCTGAGCGGCATATCGCTGGCAGCCATACGTGGTGACGAGCTGACCGGCTTCGTGTCCATCCTGTTTATCTTTGCCGTTGTCTGGTCGACGGATATTCTCGCCTATTTCGTCGGACGCGCCATTGGCGGGCCGAAGCTTGCGCCTTCGATCTCGCCCGGCAAGACCTGGTCCGGCGCGATCGGCGGGGCGGTGGCGGCCGTGATCGGCGGCGGCGCGGTGTCCATGGCCTATCACGGCAGGATCAGCGTGCTGGTGCTGGGGCTCGCCCTTATCCTTTCGGTGTTCAGCCAGATCGGCGATCTCTTCGAATCTTTCGTGAAACGGCGTTTCCAGGTCAAGGATTCCAGTCATCTCATTCCGGGCCACGGCGGCTTCATGGACCGTGTCGACGGTCTTGTTTTCGCCTGCTTTACGGTATTCCTCATTGCTTTCGTGCATGCGGCGGCAACCGGCGACGTGCCCGGATCGGGCGGCGGTCTGTTGCCGGGTTTCTGAGCGGCGCGAAGGGTCACGACACAAAGGGCAGATTGTCATGAACACAGTAATGGCGGCGACCGGCTTTCTGACCGGCTATATCGTGCCCTTCATCCTGGTGCTGTCACTGCTCGTTTTTGTCCATGAAATGGGCCATTATTTGGTCGGTCGCTGGTGCGGCATCCGCTCCACCGCATTCTCCATCGGCTTCGGCCCGGAACTGATCGGTTTCACCGACAAACGCGGCACGCGATGGAAGATTTCGGCGATCCCGCTCGGCGGTTACGTCAAGTTCTTCGGCGATGAGGATGCGGCGAGCAAGCCGGATAGTTCCGGCCTGTCGCATATGTCTCTGGAGGAGAGGGCGCAGACGCTTTCCGGCGCAAAGCTGTGGAAAAGGGCGGCCACGGTTGCCGCAGGCCCGATCGCCAATTTCATTCTCGCGATTCTCATCTTCGCGGTGCTCTTCGGCATTTACGGCCGGATGATCGCCGATCCGGTCGTGGCGGAAGTCCGTGAAAACAGCGCGGCGGCTGCCGCCGGCGTGCAGCCCGGCGACCGGCTCATCGCGATCGATGGCGAAAAAGTGATGACCTTCGAGGATGTCCGCCGTTACGTCGGCATCCGGCCGGGCACGCCGATCACGGTGACGGTCGAAAGGGCGGGCGAGGAGCTGAAGCTGCCGATGGTCCCGACCCGCACCGAAACCACAGACCAGTTCGGCAACAAGCTGGAAATGGGCATTATCGGCATCGTCACCGACCAGACCAGCGGCAATTTCCGCCATATCGAATATTCGCCGTCCGAGGCGCTGGTCGAAGGCGTGCGGGAAACTGGCCACATCATTACCGGAACATTAAACTATATCGGCAATCTCGTGACAGGGCGCATGAATGCCGATCAGCTTGGTGGTCCGGTGCGTGTGGCGCAGGCGTCCGGCCAGATGGCGACGCTCGGCATTTCCGCTGTTATCCAGCTTGCCGCCGTTCTTTCCGTCTCCATCGGTCTTTTGAACCTGATGCCTGTGCCGGTTCTGGATGGCGGGCATCTGGTGTTCTACGCCATCGAGGCCATTCGCGGCAGGCCGCTTGGCGCGGGAGCGCAGGAAGTCGCGTTCCGTATCGGGATGATGATGATTTTGGGTCTTATGGTTTTTGCAACATGGAATGATATCAGCAGCTTGATCGGCTGAGGATTGTGTTTTAACGGTTTTGTTAGTTATTTGTTTACCTTGTTTTTATGCCGAAGTGGCGAATGAGCCACTCTGGAGCACGAAGTAAACAGAATTTAACGTTCGCGCTTGCTTGTAGGGGAAAAGCAGGTAAAACGACGCACATGGCCGGAGTCGGGTTCCGCCCGCTGAGGGACAACGTAAAAAGGTAAGAATTGAAATGAAGGCTGGTTCAAGATTTTTGAACGCTGTGTCGGCGGTTGCTCTGTCTGCCGGTGTTGCTTCGGTTGCGGGCCTTGGCGTGCTTGCCTCTGCTGGCGCTGCAAATGCGGCCGTCATCAGCAGGATCGATGTTCGCGGGGCCGACCGGTCCGGTGCGGACTCCGTGCGTTCCAACATCACCATTGCGCCGGGTAAGAACTTTTCCAATTCGGACATCGATGAATCGGTGAAGCGTCTTTACGCCACCGGTTACTTCTCGAATGTCTCCATGCGCGTTTCCGGCAGCACGCTGGTCGTGACCGTCAATGAGAACCAGCTCGTCAACCAGGTGGTCTTCAACGGTAACCGCAAGATCAAGGACGACAAGCTCGCTGGCGTTGTGCAGACCCAGTCCCTCGGCCCGTTCAATCAGGCCATCGTGACTGCGGATATTGCCCGCATCAAGGAAGCCTACGCCGCCATCGGCCGTAGCGATGTTGAAGTCACCACGCAGACCGTTTCCGTCGGTCAGGGCCGTGTGAACATTGCTTTCGTCATCAATGAAGGCGAGCGCACGAAGATCGGCCGCATCGATTTCATTGGCAACAATGCCTATAGCGATGGCCGTCTGGCCGCCGTTATCAATACCAAGAAGTCCAACATGCTGTCGTTCCTGACGCGTAAGGACGTCTATAACGAGGACAAGCTGCGCGCCGACGAAGAGGCGCTGCGCCAGTTCTATTACAACCGCGGTTATGCCGACTTCCGTGTCGTGTCCTCCGAGGCTGTGCTGGACGAGTCTAAGAACGAATACACCATCTCCATCACGGTCGATGAAGGTCAGCGTTACAACTTCGGCAACGTCGCGGTCGAATCGACCGTTCCGGGCGTCGATGGTTCGGAACTTCAGGGCCTCGTGGAAACCCACCAGGGCGGAAGCTACAGCGCCAAGGAAGTTCAGCAGAGCATGGAAGCGATTTCCAAGCGCGTGGCCGGCGAAGGTTATCCCTTTGCCCGCGTAACGCCGCGCGGCGACCGCGACATGGCTGGCAACACCATCGGTGTGACCTATATCGTCGATCAGGGCGAGCGCGCCTATGTCGAGCGTATCGAAATCCGCGGCAACACCCGTACGCGTGACTACGTCATTCGTCGCGAGTTCGATATTTCCGAAGGCGATGCATTCAACCAGACGGTCATCACGGCTGCAAAGCGCCGTCTCGAAGCGCTCGGCTATTTCTCGAAGGTCAATATTTCGACCGCCGGCGGCAGCGCGCCTGACCGCGTCGTTATCGTTGTTGACGTAGAAGATCAGTCGACGGGTTCGTTCGGTATCGGCGCCGGCTACTCGCAGAACGACGGTGTGCTGCTCGAAGCCTCCATCGAAGAGAAGAACTTCCTCGGCCGCGGCCAGTACATCCGTCTCGCCGCCGGTGCGGGTGAAGATGATGCGCGCAGCTATACGCTGTCCTTCACGGAACCCTATTTCCTCGGCTACCGTCTTGCCGCAGGTTTCGACCTGTTCAAGAGCCAGAGCCGCAGCGAAGACTATTATGACTACGACGAGCAGGGCTTCTCGCTGCGCGTGACCGCGCCGATCACCGAAGACCTCTCAACGACGTTCAAGTACACCTACAAGCAGCTCAATTATGACGGCGAAGGCGACTGGGAAACCGGCAGCAACCTTGCCGCTCCCTACAAGGACCTGATCCGTGGCGGTGACTGGACGCAGTCCATCATTTCGAACACGCTGAACTACAATACGCTCGACGACCGCAACATGCCGCGCGAAGGCTGGCAGGCTGCTCTGACGAACGAATTTGCAGGTCTCGGCGGCGATTCCGAATATTACAAGATTTACGCCAAGGCTCGCTTCTTCTACACGCTCTCCGATGAGTACGATGTCATCGGCTCGCTGACCGGTCAGGCCGGTCACGTGGTGCCGACAGGCGACAATCTGCTGGTATTCGATCAGTTCAAGTTCGGTGGCCGTCAGGTTCGCGGCTTCAAGAACGACGGTATCGGTCCGCGCATCGGTTCCGACTCCATCGGCGGCACCACCTATTTCGCCGCTTCTGCTGAAGTCACTGCTCCGATGCCTGGCGTTCCGGAAGATTTCGGCCTTCGCCTCGCTGGCTTCGTGGATGCCGGCACGCTCTATGGCAACAAGGTTGCCAACAGCGCCGGTGTGAAGGACGACAACTCCATCCGCGCATCCGCCGGTATCGGCGTGATGTGGGCGTCGCCCTTCGGTCCGATCCGCGTCGACTACGCCGTGCCTTTCGCCAAGGAAGACTACGACGAGGAACAGCGTTTCCGGTTTGGCATGTCCAACACTTTCTGATATCGGCAGTCCAGAACTGCAACTTTGAACGTTCTGGAGTTTCCGGCTGATGGAATACAACGCCTTTTTTCCGCCCCACGAGGGACTGCGATTGAAAGATATCGCAGACCGTTTTGGGGCGGAACTGTCTGATGACGCGGCGGGAGAGCGGATCATTCGGTCCGTTGCGCCGGTCTACCGGGCAAAACCCGATCAGCTCTGCTATATCCTTTCGCGCAAGAACCGCGATGAGCTGCAGACCTGCGACGCTGGCGCCGTCATTTGTGACGCCGCACTTGTAGACATGCTTCCGTCTCATACCCCTGCGCTGATATCGAAAAACCCGCATACGCTTTTTGCGCAGGTTGGTGCCTTGCTGCATCCTTCCGCCATGCGGCCTGGTCCGATTGCGCGTATGGAAGCTGAAATTTCCCATGCTGCGCATGTCGATCCATCCGCGAAGCTGGAGGCGGGCGTCATCGTCGAGTCTCTTGCCGTGATTGGCGCCGGCGCCCATATCGGCGCGGGCACGCGCATCGGCCCTGGCGTCATCATAGGCCAGGATGTGCAGATCGGGCGCGATTGCACCATTGCCGGCGGCGCAAGCGTTCTTGCAGCCCTCATCGGTAATAATGTGATTATCCATAACGGTGCGCGCATCGGTCAGGACGGTTTCGGTTATGCGCCCGGTCCGCGCGGCATGTTGAAGATCGTGCAGATCGGCCGGGTCATCATTCAGGACAATGTCGAGATTGGCGCCAACACCACGATCGATCGCGGCACCATGGATGACACGGTCATCGGCGAAGGCACCAAGATCGACAATCAGGTTCAGATCGGCCACAACGTCCGCATCGGCCGCCATTGCGGCATCGTCAGCAAGGTCGGCATTGCGGGCAGCACCCGCATCGGCGACGGTGTGATGATTGGCGGCGCGGCCGGCATCAATGGCCATATCAACATTGGCGACGGCGTACAGATCGCGGCGATGAGCGGCGTTGTGGCGGACGTTCCGGCAGGCGCCCGTTATGGCGGCACGCCCGCGCGTCCGATGAAATATTTCCTGCGCGACATGGCCGAAATTCTGGCGCGCGCTGAAGGGCGTGATAAAAAAACAGGAGAGAAAAACAATGACTGAAGAAACGAAGACGGCGCTCGGCGCGGCTGACATTCTGGAAGTCATGAAGCTTCTGCCGCATCGTTACCCATTCCTGCTGATCGACAAGATCATCGAGATCGACGGTAACAACTCGGCGATTGGCATCAAGAACGTCACCGTCAACGAACCGCATTTCACCGGCCATTTCCCGGACCGGCCGATCATGCCGGGCGTTCTGATCGTCGAAGCCATGGCCCAGACGGCAGGTGCGATCTGCGCTCGCAGTCAGGGTGAGGGCGGTCACCTGGTTTACTTCATGACAATCGACAATGCGCGGTTCCGCAAACCCGTAGTCCCCGGTGATCGTCTGGAAATCCATGTCGTCAAGCAGCGCCAGCGCGGTAATGTCTTCAAATTCCATTGCGAAGCGAAGGTGGACGGCGCGCTGGTGGCGGAGGCCGATGTCGGCGCCATGATGATCCCCGAGGATCAGCAATGAGCACGATTGCCGCCTCGGCCAGAATTCACCCGAGCGCCGTGATCGAAGACGGCGCGGTGATCGGTGAAAACGTCATCATCGGTGCGCTGAGCTATGTCGGCGCGAAAGTCACGCTGCATGACGATGTTCAGCTGCACAATCACGCCGTTGTTTCCGGCCTGACCGTGATCGGCCGTGGCTCGGTTGTCCATCCCATGGCGGTCATCGGCGGCACGCCGCAGGCAATTCGCCATGACGGTTCGGAAACGACCCTCGAGATCGGTGAGCGCTGCATCATGCGTGAAGGCGTGACGATGAACGCCGGCAGTTCCGATGGCAGCAGCAAGACCATTATCGGTGACGATAATCTCTTCCTCGCCAATTCGCATGTGGCGCATGATTGCCGCCTCGGCAGCCACATCGTGCTTTCCAACAATGTGATGCTGGCCGGCCATGTCACCATTGAGGACCGCGCTATTCTCGGCGGTGGCTGCGCCGTGCACCAGTTCACGCGCATCGGCCGCCAGGCCTTTATCGGCGGACTTTCGGCGGTCAATTACGATGTCATTCCCTATGGCATGCTGAATGGCAATCCCGGCATCCTCGGCGGCCTGAACGTCGTCGGCATGACCCGTGCCGGCATCGAGCGTGCCGATATCCACAAGGTCAGACGCGTCTACAAGGCGATTTTCGAAGCCGAAGGCACGATCCGCGGCAATGCGGCGGCCATCGACCGTAACGACTATCTGGATTGCCCGCAGGCGCTTGAAGTCATCGATTTCATCGGTGCGGATAGCGACCGCGCGATCTCTTCGCCCAACCGGGGCAAGTGAGCCGTGACAGGCGGCGGGCGTCTCGCCATTGTGGCCGGCAGCGGCCAGCTGCCGCTTTATGTGGCGGCCGCTGCCCGTGAGATGGGCGAAAACCCTTTTATCGTGCGCCTGCGTGATGATTCCCGTTTCGACTGGAGCGGTTTCGACAATGCCGTCATCAGTGTCGGCGATGTCGCCGGGCTTGGCCGTCTGCTGCGCGAAAACCGGGTAGACCGCGTCGTGCTGTCCGGTGGTGTGGCGCGGCGGCCGGAATGGCGCGAGATCCGCCCCACACTCGGCATCCTGCTCAAACTGCCGTCCATTGTCAGGACGCTGCTGTCCAGCGGCGACGACGCCGTTCTGCAGATGGTCATCAAGATCATCGGCACGCTCGGCGCAAAAGTCATCGGCGCTCACGAGATCGCCCCCGGCCTGCTGGCCGCTATAGGCCCTTTCGGTGCGCAAAAACCTGCCGAGGATGATCTGCGCGATATACGCAAGGCGGCTGAGGCCGCGCTTGCACTTGGCAAGCTCGATGTGGGGCAGGGCGCCGTCGCCGTCGGCGGCCGCATTGTCGCGCTGGAAGGCGTCGAGGGCACGGATGCCATGCTGGCGCGCGTCGCGGCATTGCGCGCCGAAGGACGGATATCCCCGCGCCGCAGGGGTGTGCTCGTAAAGCTGTGCAAGCCGCAGCAGGATGTGCGCGCCGACCTGCCGACAATCGGTGTGGAAACGGTAGAGAATGCGCGAAAAGCCGGGCTGGCTGGTATTGCCGTCGAAGCCGGGCGGGCGCTGGTGCTTGATCGCGAGGCGATGTTGAAAGCGGCCGATGAGGCGGGCATATTCGTCTGCGGCATCGATACATCACTTGGCGGAGACATGATCGGATGACGGCGGCACTAAAAGTGGCGGTCATAGCCGGGGAAGTATCCGGCGATCTTTTAGGCGCGGATCTGATCCGCTCGCTCAAGGCCCAATATACGGGGCCTGTCGAGCTGGTCGGTGTCGGCGGCGAAGCGCTGGAAGCGCAGGGACTGGTTTCCCTGTTCGACTATTCCGAACTCTCCATCATGGGCTTCACGCAGGTTCTGAAAAAACTGCCGAAGCTCATTGCGCGGATCAACCAGACCGCTCAGGCAATCGCCGCCGCAAAGCCCGATATTCTCCTGATCATCGACAGCCCGGATTTCACCCATCGCGTTGCGAAAAAAGTCCGGCAGCAATTGCCGCATCTGCCGGTCGTCAATTACGTCTGCCCCAGCGTCTGGGCGTGGAAGGAATATCGCGCCACGGCGATGCTCTCCTATGTCGATCACGTGCTGGCGCTGCTGCCCTTCGAGCCGGAAGCCATGCGCCGTCTCGGTGGTCCGCCGACAACTTTTGTCGGTCATCGCCTCAGCGTCGACCCCGATGTGCTCTCCGTGCGTCAAAAGCGGGCGGAACGTTCTCTGCCGGCGAATGGCGAACCGAAGACCATTCTCCTCCTGCCAGGGTCGCGTTCCACGGAGACGACGCGGTTGATGGAGCCGTTTCAGGCGGCAGCGAGAGCTTTTGTGGAGCGCAACGGTCCGACGCGGTTCCTGTTGCCCACCGTGCCGCGTCAGGAAAAACGCATCCGCGAACTGGCAGCGTCATGGCCGGAGGATATCAGGCCCGAAATCGGTATCGATTCCGCTTTTAAATGGAATGCCTTTGCTGAAGCCGATGCGGCGATTGCCGCTTCCGGCACGGTCATTCTGGAACTCGCGCTCGCGGGCGTGCCGACGATCTCGGTCTACAAGACGGACTGGATTTTCACCATGCTGAGCAAGCGGGTGAAGACCTGGACAGGCGCGCTGCCGAACCTGATTGCCGATTACGCCGTCGTGCCGGAATATTTCAACGAGGTGGTAAGGGCAGGTTCGATGCTGCGCTGGGCAGAGCGTCTGTCTTCCGACACCACCGAGCGGCAGGCGATGCTCGAAGGTTATGCACTCGTGCAGCAGCGTTTGCACACGGATGTGCCTCCGGGCGAAACCGGTGCGCGCATTCTTCTGGATGTCCTGAAGAGCAAAGCTCGTCCCTCACAATAATCATATAGGCACACTCTCCCACGGGCTGCCGTCCTGCTGCCGATGCAGGCAGGCGAGGGCGCGATTTTACTGCATTTGATCGTTAGGGCGGCAAACGGCTGACCGTCAGACGGCTCCCGGCCCATAAATTTCCGACTGGCACACCTCTTGCTTTCAATCTTGTATGCAAGATAGCCATACATCAGAAAGCGCCCAGAGCGCGGTAGAAGACGCCATCATCTCCGGCATTCTTTCCGCGCGCATTCGTCCGGGAACCCGCCTCAGCGAGAACCAGCTCGCCAGCCTTTTCAGCGTGTCTCGCACGCGCATCCGCGAAGCGATGATGCGGCTGGAGACGCGCGGCATCGTCACCGTCAGCCCGCGCCGCGGCTGGTTCGTGGTGGAGCCTTCCGCCGAAGAATCCATCAAGGTCTATGAGGCGCGGCGCATCATCGAATATGGGCTTTTGCGCAATCTTTCCGGCGTCAGCGCGCAAGGCATCGCCATCCTCGCCGATCATCTCGATGAGGAGAAGGCGGCGATTGCCAAAGGCGACCGCCAGCGCCTGACCTGCCTGATGGGCGATTTTCACATCCGCATCGCCGAAATCGCTGGAAACGACATCATCGTCGAAACGTTGCGCGACCTGACGGCGAGAACCATCCTCATCTCCATGCTCTATCAGTCCGATTTCCATGCGCAGCAGTCGCATGACGGACATTGCCGCATCTTCGAAGCGATCAAGGCTGCCGATTTCCATGGCGCCGCCGAACTCGCCATCCGCCATCTCGACGAGGTCGAAACCGGTCTCGATCTCACCCGCAGGCCGGACCCGCTCTACGAGCTTCGCAATTCCCTTTCACTTCAGCCTCTTTCCTCAAGCCCCAAGGAGTAATTCTCAATGATTTCCAGACGTTCACTGCTTGCCATTGCCGCGATTTCCGCAACGCTCGGTTTTTCGCCCGCAGCCTTTGCCGATGCGCTCGGTGATATCACCTCCCGCGGCACGATACGCGTTGCCGTCCCGCAGGATTTCCCGCCCTTCGGCAGCGTCGGCACGGATATGGCCCCGCAGGGCTACGATATCGACGTCGCCAATCTGATCGGCGAGAAGCTGGGCGTGAAGGTCGAACTCGTACCGGTCACCAGCGCTAACCGCGTTCCCTATCTGCAGACCAACAAGGTCGACCTCGTGATTTCGAGCCTCGGCAGGAACCCGGACCGTGAAAAGGTCATCGACTTCTCCACCGCCTATGCACCCTTCTTCAACGGCGTGTTCGCGCCGGATTCGGTTGCCGTCACCAAGGCTGAAGATTTGTCCGGCAAGACCATTGGCGTCACCCGTGGTGCCGTCGAGGATCTGGAGCTGACGAAGGTGGCGCCTGCCGATACGACCATCAAGCGTTATGAGGACAATAACGGCACGATCTCCGCCTTCCTCGCCGGCCAGGTAGAAGCCGTCGCCACGGGCAATGTCGTGGCCGCCGCCATTCTCGCCAAGAACCCGCCAAAGCGCCCCGAACTGAAGTTCCTGATCAAGAATTCGCCCTGCTATATCGGCCTGAACAAGGAACAGCCGGCGCTGCTTGAAAAGGTCAACGCCATCATCGCCACCGCAAAGACCGATGGTTCCTTGAACACGATCGCGCAGAAATGGCTGAAAACCGACCTGCCCAAGGATCTCTGAGCAACCCGGAAAAACGCATGCGCCGGCCTCGCCTTGAGGCAGGACCGGCGCATGGTTTGTCCTCGCCGAAAGGAAGCATCGGGTGAAATACACATTCGATTTTGGATGGCTTCTCGACTATTATCCGCAGATCGCCAAAGGCATCGCCGTTACGCTGGAATTGATTGCCATCGGCGGCGTTCTCGGCATCGCCCTCGGCATCGTCTGCGCCTGGGTGCGCGCGCTGGGCCCCAAATGGCTGCGGCCGCCGGTCGCGACCTATGTGGAGCTCATTCGCAACACGCCATTCCTCATACAATTGTTTTTTATCTTTTTCGGCCTGCCATCGCTTGGCCTGCAATTGTCGGAACTGACCGCCGCCAACATCGCCATGGTGGTCAATCTCGGGGCCTATAGCTGCGAGATCATCCGGGCCGGTATTCAGGCGACGCCAAAGGGGCAGTTCGAGGCGGGGGCAAGCCTTGCCATGACCCGCTTTGAAACCTTCCGGCATGTGGTTCTGGTGCCCTCGCTGCAACGCATCTGGCCGGCGCTTTCGTCGCAGGTGGTGATTGTCATGCTCGGCTCTTCGGTCGTATCGCAGATCGCCGCCGAGGATTTGACCTTCGCGGCCAATTTCATCCAGTCGCGCACCTTCCGCGCCTTCGAAGCCTATATGGTCTCCACCGTCATTTATCTCGTGCTCGCCATCCTTCTCCGGCAGGTGCTGGTGATGGGCGGCAACCTCATCTTTCCGCGCAGGAGTGTCCGATGATCGAATTCTCCACTTGGGATATTCTCAGAAACCTGCTGCTCGCCACGCGCTGGACCGTCCTTCTCTCGCTCGTCTCTTTTGCCGGCGGTGGTCTGGTGGCGCTGCTTCTGCTCTTCATGCGCATTTCCCGGAAAAAATCGATGCGGGCTTTCGCACGCTATTATGTCGAGCTTTTTCAGGGCACGCCGCTTTTGATGCAGCTCTTCATCGCCTTTTTCGGCCTCGGCCTGTTCGGCATCGATGTGCCGGCCTGGCTGGCGGCGGGCCTGACGCTGATCCTGTGGGCGGCGGCCTTCCTCACGGAAATCTGGCGCGGCTGCGTTGAATCCGTAGCCAAGGGCCAGTGGGAGGCATCGGCAAGCCTTGCCATGGGACGCCTGCAGCAAATGCGTTACGTCATCCTGCCGCAGGCCCTGCGGGTCGCCATTCCGCCAACCGTCGGTTTCTTCGTGCAGGTCATCAAGGGAACGGCCGTGACCTCGATCATCGGTTTCGTGGAACTGTCCAAGGCCGGCACGGTCGTCACCAACGCCACCTTCCAGCCCTTCACCGTTTATGGACTCGTCGCCCTCATCTATTTCGCGCTGTGCTGGCCTCTGTCGAAGAGCAGCCAGATCCTCGAAAGGAAGCTCAATGTCGCTCATCGAAATCACTGAAGTCCGCAAAAGCTATGGCAGCAACGAGGTTCTGAAGGGCATCAACCTCGATGTAGAGCCGGGTGAGGTCATAGCCATCATCGGCAAGAGCGGATCGGGAAAATCGACCCTGCTTCGCTGCATCAATGGGCTGGAGACAATTTCGGCCGGTTCCATATCGGTCGCCGGCGCGCAGCTTCTCGAAGACGATCTGCATCTGAAAGCCCTGCGGCTGAAGGTCGGCATGATCTTCCAGCAGTTTAACCTCTTCCCGCACCAGACCGTCGGCGGCAACGTCATGCTGTCGCAGACCGTGGTGAAGAAGACGCCGAAGCCGGAAGCGGAAGCCGTTGCCCGCAAGATGCTGGAACGGGTCGGGCTGGCGCATAAATTCGATGCCTATCCCGATGAATTGTCCGGCGGCCAGCAGCAGCGCGTCGCCATCGCCCGCGCTCTCGCCATGCAGCCCATCGCGCTGCTGTGCGATGAAATTACCTCGGCGCTCGATCCCGAACTGGTTGCGGAAGTGCTTGCGGTGGTGCGCGAACTTGCCGCTGAAGGCATGACGCTCTTGATGGTGACGCATGAAATGAAATTTGCGCGCGACGTCTGCTCCCGCGTCGTCTTCATGCATGAGGGCAGGGTGCATGAAATAGGCCCGCCGGAGGAGGTTTTTTCCAATCCCGCAACACCCGAACTCAAGCAGTTCCTGGGCGTCGCGGCACGCCACTGAGAACCATTTCGATGCCCAACAAAAAAGGCCGGTGGGTGAAAACCTGCCGGCCTTTGATCTTATAGGGTTTCGCGGCTTAGCGCTTGGAAACCGGAACGTAGTCGCGCTTGCCGGCGCCCGTATAGAGCTGGCGCGGACGGCCGATGCGCTGCTGCGGATCTTCGATCATTTCGTTCCACTGTGCGATCCAGCCGACGGTGCGGGCAAGAGCGAAGAGAACGGTGAACATGGTCGTGGGGAAGCCGAGCGCCTTCAGCGTGATGCCCGAATAGAAGTCGACATTCGGGTAGAGCTTCTTTTCGACGAAGTAGGGGTCGGAAAGGGCGATCTTTTCCAGCTCCAGCGCGACCTGCATGATCGGATCGTCGGAGTTGCCGGTGGCTTCCAGCACTTCGTACATCGTCTTCTGCATGATCTTGGCGCGCGGGTCGTAGTTCTTGTAGACGCGGTGGCCAAAGCCCATCAGGCGGAACGGGTCGTTCTTGTCCTTGGCGCGGGCGATATATTCCGGAATTCGGTCAACCGTGCCGATTTCGTTGAGCATGTTGAGCGCCGCTTCGTTGGCGCCGCCGTGAGCCGGGCCCCAGAGGCAGGCGATGCCGGCCGCGATACAGGCGAACGGGTTCGCACCCGAAGAACCGGCAAGACGCACCGTGGAGGTGGAGGCGTTCTGCTCGTGATCGGCATGCAGGATGAAGATGCGGTCCATGGCGCGGGCCAGAACCGGATCGACCTTGTAATCCTCGCAGGGCACGGCAAAGCACATGTGCAGGAAGTTGGAGGCGTAATCGAGGTCGTTCTTCGGGTAAACGAAGGGCTGGCCGATATGGTACTTGTAGGCCATGGCGGCGATTGTCGGCATCTTGGCGATCATGCGCAGCGAAGCGACCATGCGCTGGTGCGGATCGGTGATGTCGGTCGAGTCATGGTAGAAGGCCGAGAGAGCGCCGACCGTGCCGCACATGACGGCCATCGGATGCGCATCGCGACGGTAGCCGGTGAAGAAGCGGCTCATCTGCTCATGCACCATGGTGTGGCGCGTCACGCGGGTGTCGAAGTCCTTCTTCTGAGCCGCGGTCGGCAGTTCGCCGTAAAGCAGCAGATAGCAGGTTTCCAGGAAGTCGCCCTGTTCGGCAAGCTGCTCGATGGGGAAACCACGATGCAGGAGAACGCCCTCGTCACCGTCAATATAGGTGATCTTGGATTCGCAGGAGGCCGTCGACGTGAAACCCGGGTCGTAAGTGAAAGAGCCCGTGTGCTTGTACAGCGTGGCGATATCGACGACGCTTGGTCCGATCGTGCCTTCCCTGACCGGGAGTTCGACCTGCTTTTCGCCAAGTGTCACTGTAGCGCTTTTTTCCGTCATACTGATCCTCCGAAAACATGCGGGTGGGGGCGTTGAGACACGCCCCGCGGTTAAGCGTCTACCGATTAGCTATATGATCCTTGCGCAGATGCCAAGCTATCCAAAGGTCAAATTGTGCATTGCGGCAAACGCAATTGCCTTGCTTCCGTCTTTCCCGGCGATGGCAATTCAATCTCAGTCAACGCAGGGTTAAAGGAAAGGATTGCAATCCCTCGCATCCCCCTGCAAACCTGTTCCCGGTGCGGCAGGGGCGCGGCGCGGATTGCTCGGTCAAGGGGAAAAACAGCATTTCAGATATGCCGAAACGATGCAGGGCGATTTGCCCGGCACGGCGGAAATCCTTTATCCGCTTCGCAGAACCGGCGATGTCGCGACATATGACATGCCCGCTCTTGTCGGCAAGCCGAACCTGCGAACCATCGCCTCCCAAAAAATCGCCGCATGCGTCGCCGAGGAGCGCGCATTCGGCCACGATTTTCTTTTCGTTCCGGTTTTCATCGGCTGCGGTGCGATCCTCTGGTTTTCCCTCAACACCTCGCCTTCATTCTCCGTTCTGGCGATCACATGTCTCATCGCCGCCGGTCTGGCGTTCTTCGCGAAATATCGCTCGGGCTTTGCAGCCACGGCCTGCGGCCTTTTCGCGCTGCTTTTGCTGGGCATGCTTTTCGCCGGGGTCGAAGCGTGGCGTGCCGGAACAGTGGTGCTGGATACGCCCGTCACCACCACCATCACCGGCACGGTGACCCGAAGGGAGGTGGATGCGCGCGGGGACTGGCGATATGTGGTGCAACTCACCGCAACGGAAGCGCCGGGATTGTCACGCCCGCCGGGGAAGGTCTCGCTCCTGTCACGTGGGGGAGGCGAGCCCGCCGCGCTCGGCGCGACCATTCGTGGCAAGGCGCGGCTTTCGCCGCCATCCGGCCCGGCCCTGCCTGGGCTCAACGATTTCGCCTTCGCCTCCTATTTCAGGGGCATAGGCGCGACCGGATTCTTCTATAAGCCGCCACAGACGGTAACTCCACCCGGCATCGACGCGAAGACGGGCTGGCTGGAATGGGCCGACATGCGGCTCTATGGCCTTCGCACCGCCATTGCCGAGCGCATCCGCAACACCATCGGCGGCGATGCCGGCGCCTTTGCCGCCTCCATCGTCACCGATGAGAGACAGGCCATATCCGCCGAAACAATGGAAGCGTTGCGGCTCTCAGGCCTTGCCCATATCGTCGCCATATCCGGGCTCAACATGGCGCTGGCGTCGGGCATATTCTTCGTAGGACTGAGGCTTGCCTTCAGCCTTTTTCCGGCATTTGCGCAGCGCTGGCCCGTGAAGAAGATTTCGGCTTTCGCCGCGCTCTTGATGACGCTCGCCTATTACCTGATTTCAGGTTTCGCCGTCTCCGCCGAACGCGCCTGGCTGATGATGTCGGTGATGCTGATCGCTGTGCTGTTCGATCAACCCTCGCTCAGCCTCAGGAATGTCGCGCTTTCCGCTTTGGTCATTCTCGCTTTTTCGCCCTCGGAAATCATGGGTCCGAGCTTTCAGATGTCTTTTGCCGCGACCATCGCGCTCGTCGCCTCCTATGCCGCCTGGAGCCGCTGGCGTATCGATCGCGAGCGTCTGTTCATCGGACGCAAACCGGCATGGATGACGGTGGCGCAAACGGCGGGCGCCATTATCGGCGGTGTCATCACGACGTCGCTGATCGGTGGTCTTTCGACGGCGATCTATTCGGTCGAGCATTTTCAGCGTGTCACCACCTATGGACTTTTCGCCAATCTGGCCGCCATGTCGCTGATCGTCATGCCTTTCGGCCTTGTCGCCATGCTGCTGATGCCTTTCGGGCTGGACGCACCATTTCTGAAGGTCATGGGATACGGCATGGCCCTCGTCATCGAGGTTGCGCAGGAGGTGGCGTCCTGGGGCGGAAGCGCTGCGACGGGCCGGCCGCACGGGTGGTTTCTGGGGCTCGCCTCGGCTGGTTTTCTGCTGCTGACTTTGCTGCGCAGCCGGCTTGCGCTTCTGGGCATGCCGCTTCTATTCCTCGCCTTCGGCCTGTCATCCGCCACGGCCTATCGCGATCCGCCCGATTTGCTTGTTCACGAGGATGGCGAGCTGGTGGCATTGCTGGAAGACGGCAAAGCCTACACGACGAAGGCTCAGCCGCAGGGTTTCGTTTATGGCCAGTGGCAAAGGGCGCTGCTTTTGCCGGAACAGCCTGTGCCGCCGGTCTTTCTAAAGAGCGAGGCTACGGCAAAAACCGTGGCTTTGGCCCCGAGGGCGAAGCTTGATCCGCAAGAGATGAGTGCAGTTGCACGGCAGATGACAGCGGCCTTGAGAGACGCCGAGCCCGGTGTTTTCACCTGCAGCAAAGGCACATGGTGTGTTGCGCGCGCGGGAAGCGGCGAATGGATCATCGTTCTGGAAGATGGCCGCTTTGCCGGAAAGGCTTGCGATATCGCCGATATCATTATCGTCTCCCGCAGAACGTCCTTCTCCCAATGCCGCTCGGGTGCACTTCTGCTGAACCGGGATATCCTGCGACGGATCGGTTCGCTGGAAATGGACTTCGCCGGCAACGAGCAGGCAGCGGTCGTCGGCAGGCTGCGCGCCGCAATCGCCGGCATGGACAGGCCCTGGAGCGAACATCGCTATTACGACTGGAAAAGCGGCCGTTTCGATCACGACGTGCCTGATGCCATCATGCGGTTGCTGGCGGCATCGCAATAAAGTGCCGCCAGCATGGACCGTCAGGGCTTGATGCGCAGATCCGCGGTCAATTCGCCGATCCCGCTAATTTCCTCTTCATGCGCCGCATCGCGCCAGACTTCCTTCAGTCCGGCCTCGTACCATTCGCGCATCGCGGGAAGGGCGAGCAGCCGGTCGCAATAGGCTTTCGCCGCGGGCGAAAGTTCCGCGCCATAAGTCTGGAAACGAAATGCCACCGGGCAGAAGAAGGCATCGACCGCCGTGAATTTCTGGCCGGCAAGAAAAGGCCCGCCGAATTTCGCGAGGCCTTCGCTCCACAGCGTATCGATGCGCTTTATATCGGCCGCAAGCCCGGTATCGCCACCCTTCGGCTTTACCCGAATGCCGACCGACATCGGGTAGAGATTGCGCAGCGAGGAAAAGCCCGCATGCATTTCGCTCGCCGCCGAACGTGACCAGGCCCGTGCCTGCTTGTCGGTCGCCCAGACGCCCTGGTGTCTTTCCGCCAGATATTCGGCGATCGACAGCGATTCCCAAACCGTCACGCCCTCATCGACAAGGCAGGGCACCTTGCCGGTCGGCGAGAAGGTGGAGAAGGAAACGCCTTCTCCGAACGGAACGAGTTTTTCATCGAAGGCGATGCCGAGCGTGCGCATCAACACCCAGGGCCGTAGCGACCATGAGGAGTAATTCTTGTTGGCGATATAAAGATCGTACATGACATGTTTCCCCGATATGACGCGCATTTCTATACCGGCGGATGGCCTTTGGAATATTGCAAATAATCCATGGCTCCCATAAGCCGCGTTGATGAATGGGAAGGTGAGGGAAGGGAGAAGGAGGCATATCCACGTCACCGCCCGGAGATGAGGGCGAAACACACCCTCTCTTTACTTGCGCAGGGCCGAATTGTTCCAGGGAACAAGCCAAGATGCCTCAAAGGGAGCGTCCTCTTCTCGATGACGCCCCTGGCGAAAAAAGGCGGGCTGCCAATTAATGATAACGGCGGATCAGCCCCACGAGCTTGCCCTGGATTTTCACCCGGTCCGGTCCGAAGATGCGGGTCTCATAGGCGGGGTTGGCGGCTTCCAGAGCGATGGACGCTCCCTTGCGGCGGAAACGCTTGAGGGTCGCTTCTTCATCATCCACCAGTGCCACGACGATGTCGCCCGGATTGGCCGTGTTGCCGTTGCGGATGATGACGGTATCGCCATCAAAAATGCCGGCTTCGATCATCGAGTCGCCCTTGACCTCAAGAGCGTAATGTTCGCCCGAGCCGAGCATGTCGACCGGCACGGCCACATCATGGGTGTTGTTCTGGATGGCGGAAATCGGCACACCGGCGGCGATGCGGCCCATGACCGGCACGGTGGCGGCGCCGGCGAAATCATTAGTGGGCGCCTTGGGGGCAGGGGCCGGCTCCGGCGTCTTCGGTTTGCCGAGGCTGCCTTCGATGACGCTCGGCGAGAAGCCGCGCTGCGGCCTTGCACCCGGCGCATAGGCCTCCGGTAGCTTGATGACTTCCAGCGCCCGCGCCCTGTTAGGTAGCCGGCGAATAAAGCCGCGCTCCTCGAGTGCCGTGATCAGCCGGTGGATGCCGGATTTGGATGCAAGATCGAGTGCGTCCTTCATTTCATCGAAGGAGGGCGGCACGCCGGACTCTTTCATTCTTTCATGAATGAAGAGAAGCAATTCCTGCTGTTTGCGCGTGAGCATGAGGAAAACACCCTTGAGAATCGTCGTTGAAGTCGCGAAACAAATACAGAACGAACACTATATGTTCCATATGTGTTCCGCAATCCCCTAAAACTTCGTGAAGGGTGCATCGCAGATCGTGATTTGATCGTCGAAACTATCAACAAAGCAGATCTAACGATGTGTGCCGCATCTTGAATACCAGAAACCACCGATCGGAGAGACCCGGCCGGTGGTTTCTGGCTGCCGTTTGCTACGGCTCTTATATCAGTAGATCGTGAGCGCAGGAATGAAGCTGACCGCGATGAGGAGCAGCATCGCCATGGTGAAGAACGGCCACAATTCCTTCGTCGTCGCGCCGAGCGGCGCTCTGGCTATGGAGGACGAGATGAAGAGTGTGGTGCCGATCGGTGGCGTATAGAGCCCGATACCGAGATTGATGACCATCATCATGCCGAGCTGCACCCGGTCGAGCCCGATCATATCGGCGAGCGGCACGAAGATCGGTCCGAGCAGCAGGATCGACGGCGGCAGATCGAGCGGCATGCCGATGATCAGCATCAGGATGTTCATCATGAGAATGATCAGGATCGGGTTGGAGATATTCTCGGCCACCCAGGTGGCGAAATGCTGGGGCGCCTGATCGAAGGTCAGCACCCAGCCCACCGCCGCACTGCCCATGATGACCAGCATGACGACGCCGGTTGCGGAACCAGCTTCGACGAAATTGTCGCAGAAACGCTTCCACGTCAGATCGCGATAAAAGAAGATGCTGAGCACGAGCGAATAGACGACGGAAAGAACGGCCACTTCGGTTGGCGTTGCAAAGCCGAAGCGGAGGCCGAGGATGATCAGGATCGGCAGGAGGATCGCCGGCAGGCTGCGGAATGCAAGTAGCGCCAGATCGCGCTTGCGGATGCTTTCGTCACGCACCGCATAACCGCGCCGCACGGCAATGGCCCAGCAGACGAAGATGAAACCGGCGGCCATGAGCAGGCCCGGCAGAATGCCGGCGATGAACAGATTGGCGATGCTGACGCCGCTGACCAATGAATAGAGGATCATCGGGATCGACGGCGGAATGAGCACGTCGATGACCGCTGAGGTGGCATTGTTGGCCGCACAGAGGGGAGCGGGGTAGCCTTGGCGCTTTTGCCATGGAATGAGCACCGAACCGAGTGCGCTCGCATTGGCGACCGCGGAGCCGGACACGCCGCCGAACACGACCGACGAAATGACGGTGGTGGAAAGCGGGCCGCCGCGCCAGCGCTGCATGGCCTTGGAGGCGAGTTCCAGAAGCTGGGTTCCGAGTTTGCCGCCGAGCATCAGCGTGCCCGCGAGCATGAAGAACGGCAGCGCCAGCATCGGGAAAGACTGCGTCTGGTCGTACACCTGCTGCGCCACGATCAAAAGCGGCACATAACCGTTCCACAGCACGGCGACGCCGGCAGAGATGATCAGCGCATAACCGACCGGAACCGCAATCATCATTAGAATACAAAATGCAATGATCATCACGATGGTCATAGCGGCATCTCCTCGGTTGCACCGTGCGGGCGGGCATGCCAGCCGCTGGAGAGAATGCGCAGGCTCGCGGTTGCGGTCGTGACCGAGACCAGTGCCGCGCCGAAGGCGATGGAATAATATCCGATGCTATTGGGCAATTGCAGCACAGGGCTGATTTCCGCGCCAGCGATCTCGGCGACGACAAGCGCCTGCTGCGCGAGAATGACGAAACTTGCGACCGTCACGAGATTGGCGAACAGCAGAACGCCCACCTTGCCGCGTTCGTCGAACTTGTCATAGATCCATTCAACCGCCATATGCGCGCCGCTCTGCGCGGCAAGGGTAATGCCAGCGACGATGAACCATGGAAACAGCATGGTTGGCAGTTCTTCCGCAAAATCCAGCCCGCCGGATGTCGATAGATAGCGGACGATGACGTTTGCGGTCATGATGACCGTGAGCAGAATGCCGGTTGCCACGATGATGATGCGGCAGAGGGTGGCGATGAAACTGTCAACGCGATTGGCGGCGGACAAGGCTCCTTCGAGCATTGGCGCATCTCCTGAAAACTGAAACCGTATGAATGTCGGCGTGAGCGAGGCTCCCGCCGATCCTGTCGGTGGACATGAAGGCGAGGCCTGGCGGCATGCGCCGGCCCGGCATCCTGCTCGTCAGCCCTTGGCAGCCTTTTCCAGCGCGGCGACGAAATCGCCGAAGGGCTTCTGCTTCCATGTCTCCAGCACCTGCGCGGTCGCTTTCGCGAAGGCCGCGTGGTCGAGGTCTTCCACCACCTCGATGGCGGCATTGGCCCTGAAGGCGGCCAGTGACGCGCTTGCCTTTTCCGCCGAGAGTTTGCGCTGAAGCGCGCCTGCCTCCTTCGCAGCCGCCTTGACCGCCTCAAAATCCTTGCCCAGCCGCCCCTCGGCGAATTTGGACATCAGGAACGGGGTGGACTCCCATTTATGGGCGGTGAGGCTGATATGTTTGTTGACCTCGTAAAGCTTGGAGCTTTCGATATTCACGAGCGGATTTTCCTGCCCGTCAACGACACCCTGCTGAAGCGCGATGTAGAGTTCGCCAAACGCGATCTGAACCGTCGCCGCATCCAGCGCCTTGAAGATATCCATGGTCATCGGGTCGGCCGGCGTGCGGATTTTCAGGCCCGCGACGTCCTGTGGCTTGGTGATGGCGTGTTTGGAGTTGGAGACATGGCGGATGCCGTTATCCCACCAGTCGAGCGGCACGATGCCGACCTTCTGGAAACGCGCATCGAGCGATGCGCCGACATCGCCCTCGAGTACCTTGATCGCCTGATCGGCATTGCTGAACAGAAAGGGCAGGCCAAGCGCCGCAAGTTCTGGAACAACGCTCGAAACCGGACCCTGGCTGTTGGCGGTGAAATCCAGCGCCCCGGTGCGCAGGCTGGTCAGCATGGCGGCGTCGCTGCCAAGCGTTTCCGAACCGGCGACATTGATCGCCACGCGGCCTTCGGTTTTCTGGGCAACGAGTTCCGCGAATTTCGCGGCCGCCAGCGTGCGCGGATTGCCCGGCGCAGCCCCATGGCCGAGCGTCAGCGTCGTGGCGGCCCGGGCGTTGCGGGCCGTCGTCAGAACGGCCGGCGCAGCCAGCGCCAGTCCGGTACCGGTCAGGAACATACGCCTGTTGATGGAAATACTCATTTTTCTCCTCCCTGGATTTAAACACTCTCGGCGTTGTCCGACCACGCGGATAACGCGCTCCACTCCCTTGAAACCGCCGGCTCCCCCCGGGCTGATTCCGCACCATGTCTGAGCTTCAGCCTTTAGACCGAACCGTGCGGTACTTCAAAATTTTCATTCTCCAGCCACGCCCTTGCGCGCGCCACGATCATCGCCGTCGAGATGCCGTAGCGGTCATGCAGGGTGGGCAGCGCGCCTGCATCCAGAAAAGCATCGGGCAGGGCGATCTGCCGCAGGCGCGGCACCCGGCCGCTTTTCATCAGCGCCATCGCTACGGCCTCTCCAAGCCCGCCGATTTCGCTGTGGTTTTCCGCCACGATGACCAGACGATCCGCCCGGTCCACTTCCGCGAAGATCGAGGCGGTATCGAGCGGCTTGATGGTGGGGGAATGCAACACGGCGCAGCCGACGCCCTCCTTCTCAAGCAGGGCAGCCGCTTCGAGAACCCGCATCGTCAATATGCCGGACGATATGAAAAGAACCTGCGCACCATCGCGGATAAGCTTCGCCTTGCCGAGTTCGAACCGATAGCCATATTCTTCGAGCACCACCGGCACCTGGCCGCGCAGCAGGCGCATATAAACGGGGCCGTTAAAATCCGTGATGGCTGGCACCGCGCCTTCTATGTCGGTCGCATCGCACGGGTCGATGATCGTCATGTTCGGCAGCGCGCGAAAGATCGCCAGATCGTCGGTTGCCTGATGGCTGGGGCCGTAACCCGTCGTCAGGCCGGGCAGGGCGCAGACGATCTTCACCGGCAGGTTTTCCTCGGCAATCGCCATCGCGATGAAATCATAAGCGCGGCGGGCGGCGAAGACCGCATAGGTGGTCGCAAAGGGCACGAAACCTTCGCGCGCCAGACCGGCGGCAGTGCTCATCAAAAGCTGCTCGGCCATGCCCATCTGATAAAAGCGCTCGGGAAAGGCTTTGGCGAAAATATGCAGGTCGGTATATTTGCCGAGATCGGCGGTGAGGCCGACAATATCCTCGCGTTCCTTCGCCAGCTGAACAAGGGCGTGACCGAAGGGGGCAGGCCGTGTCGGCTGGCCTTCGGCGGCGATGGAGGCGATCATCGCCGATGTGGTAAGGCGCTTCTGCGGGGCTGCTGCGCTCATTGCGGCCGTCCTTCCTCAAGGGCGTCAAGCGCCAGCTTCCACTCATGCGCTTCCACGCGAATGAAATGGGTGATTTCGCGGTTTTCGAGAAAGGGCACACCGCGGCCCATCCGGGTATCGAAAATGATGGCGCGCGGCCTGTCATCGGCAAGTGACATTGCGATATCGAAGGCCTCGCGAACCTTGTCGATATCGTTGCCGTCCACGCGCTGCACGTGCCAGCCGAAGGCCGCGAATTTGGCGTCCACGGGTTCGGAGGACAGCATCTCGCGGGAAGGGCCGTCCGCTTGTTGATTGTTGAAATCCACAAGATTGATGAGATTGCCGAGCCTGTGATGGGATGCGCCCATCGCGGCCTCCCAGGTGGAACCTTCGCCCAACTCGCCATCCGACATCAGGTTGATGATGAACCGGTCGGAATTCTTGCGCTTGAGGCCAAGAGCCATTCCGACCGCTATGCCAAGCCCATGGCCGAGCGATCCGCCGGTGATTTCCATGCCCGGCGTATAGGAGGCCATGCCGGACATGGGCAGGCGCGATCCGTCGCAGCCGTAGGTCTCCAGCTCGTCTTCCGGGATGATGCCCGCCTCGATGAGCGCCGCGTAAAGCGCAATCGCATAATGGCCGATGGAAAGCAGAAACCGGTCGCGGCCTTCCCAGTGCGGATCGTCCGCCCGGTAACGCATGGTGTGAAACCAGGCCACCGCCAGAACATCGGCAATGCCGAGCGCCTGGCCTACATAACCCTGGCCCTGCACCTCACCCATCAAAAGGGCGTTGCGCCGGATGCGCCAGGCGCGTTCCGCCAGCGATACATTCGCCAGCGCCGCTTCCTTCGTTGCATCTGTGTCCGAATACGCCTGAGCCATGGTTTCCTCCTCCCGGTCAGAAAAATCGAAGCCGATTTTCCGGCTTCGAAAGGTGGTTTTCAGTGAATGAGCATTCCGCCATTCACATCGACAACCGCGCCGGTGACATAGGAGGAGAGATCCGAGGCGAGGAAGAGATAGATATTGGCGACATCGATAGCGTCGCCGAGACGGTTTAGCGGAATGCCCTTGAGAATGTCGCGGCGCATATCGTCGGTCAGCTTGCCGCCGGTAATGTCGGTCTGGATCAGGCCGGGAGTGACGGAGTTGACGCGAATGCCGTCAGGGCCGAATTCACGCGCCATGGCCTTTGCGAGACCGAGAACGCCCGCCTTGGCCGCCGAATAATGCGGCCCGCCGAAAATGCCGCCGCCACGTTGCGCGGAGACGGACGACATGCAGGCAATCGAGCCGCCGCCATTGTCGCGCATATTGGGAATGAAGGCCTGGCTGAAATTCAGCACACCGGTCATGTTGACATCGACGATGCGCTGCCAGTCTGCGCCGGTAATGTCGAGCGTCTTCACCGGCTGGGTAATGCCGGCATTATTGATGAGGATATCGATCTTGCCGAAAGCGGCGATGACTTTTTGCGCGGCCGCCTCGCAGGAGGCGCGATCCGCCACATTGCCGCCGACCCCGAGATGCTCGCCGCCATCCACTTTTTCAAGCGAGGCCGCAGCTTCGATGCTGCCGGTTTCATCCAGATCCACGATGGCGACGCGGGCGCCGTGGCGGGCGAAAAGTTCCGCCGTGGCGCGGCCGATGCCGCGTTTGCTGGCGGCGCCTGAAATAACCGCGGTCTTTCCATTCAACAACATAAGCAATCCTCCCAAGCCGGGCGGGCCGGCTTCATACGCTTGACGGCGGTGCTCCCGACCTGCCGCCGCATCCCGTCCTGCGACGAATGCAGCCTCGATATTGCAGATGGGCAGAGGGCGCTTCAAACGCGAAGTTTACATCATCTCATGAATCTGCTTCAGTAATCGAATGTTGAACGGCATTTCACTCACCTCCATCCGCGCCTTCGAATCCGCCGCCAGACTTGGCTCATTCCGGGCCGCTGCCGATGAGCTCAACCTGTCGGCGAGCGCCGTCAGCCATGCCATCGTCAAGCTCGAAAGGGTGCTCGGTACGCCGCTTTTCGAGCGCACCACACGAACGGTGCGCCTGACGGCGGCGGGGCAGACGCTTCTGACACATGCATCGAACGCCTTCGAGGAGTTGCGGCAGGGCATTGAGGTAGTGTCCTCCAACCGCTCCCATCTTCTGCGCCTGCATTGCGCGCCGAGCTATGCGGCGCAGGTATTGTCGCCGCGCCTGCCGCAATTTTTAAACGCCAATCCGGGCATTGAGGTGCGGCTGGCGGCCAGCACCGCCTATGTGCGTTTCGTCGATGGTGAATTCGATGCCGATATCATCTATGGCGAACCGCAGGGAGACGATCTCATCATCATTCCGCTGGGCAGCGAGCGTGTCACGCCGCTGTGCTCGCCGGCGCTCGCGGACGAGATCACGACACCCCGGGATTTGAACCGGCAATTGCTTATTCGAAGCGACAACAAACGTCTGCAATGGCCGGACTGGTTCGAGGCCAACGGGCTCGGCAAGCCGCCCATTCAGGCCATGAGTTTCGACCGTAGTTTCCTGGCGATCGATGCCGCCGCCAATGGCGTCGGCGTGGCGCTGGAATCGACACGGCTTGCCCATCGCGAGATAAAATCCGGGCGGCTGGTCGCGCCCTTAAGCGGCGCGACGCAGGACCTCCACTATGTCGGCCATTATCTCGCCTATCCCAAATCCGGCAGCCAGCGCAGACTGGCAAGACGGTTTGCCGACTGGCTGATCGAAGACCTTCAGGATCCTGCGTTTGAATAGGAATGCGATTGTTACGTGAATTGAATTCACTGGCGCGTTAATTTTTTCCGCTTGCTCACGAGCGGAGCTCTCCGTCATTTTCCGGTCGGAATAATGAGGTTGCAGCGTGATCGGCATCGTCCCTTCGGCTGCGGCTCAAGGGGAGGATTGCATGAAAGATCGCATCATATCGGCGTCCGGCGCGCCATATGACGGCTATGGGCGCGAGGAGATGCTGGAGAGCATCGCCAGGATCGGTTTTCGCCATGTGGAGCCTGCCTTTATCGTCGGTTACACCGAACCATTTGATGAAAGCGCGTTCCTGCCGGCTGAAATGGCGTCATGGCGCCGGTCGCTTGATGATGCCGGGCTGGGCTGCCATGCCATGTCGTCGCATATCGATCTTGGACTGGACGATTCCGTAGAAATTTTCACCGGCAGAATGGCTTTTGCAGCGGGAATCGGCGCGAGGGTTATCGCCACAAATGCCTCGGCCCGGCAACGCGAAGACCGGTTCCTGCGCAATATCGAAGTGCTTCTGCGTCGTGCTGAGGCCTTCGGCATCGTGATCGGGCTGGAAAATCCCGGCGATGGCAGCGACAACCTTTTCAACATCGCGCAGGAGGGCGTCGCGCTCACGCGTCGTTTCGGCTCCCCATGGCTGGGGCTGAATTATGACGCGGCCAATACCGCGTCCCATCGTCCGCAACTCAAGAATTTTGCCGATGACGCGGTGGCGGCGCTGCCGGCCTCGGTCCATGCGCATATCAAGGATGTGAAACGCACGCCGGAGGGCTGGTTTTTCGTGCCGGTGGGCGAAGGCGATATCGATTGCCACAAGCTGCTCGGTGAGATTGCCAAAAAGCCGGAGATGCCGATCAGCATCGAGTTTCCAGCCCGCCTTCACCGTCGCGCGGATGCCCAGCCGGTAAGGCGTATCAGCCCCGCATCGCTTCGGGAAATAGAGCAGGCTCTGACGGTTTCGCTTGACGCTGTCAAAAGAGGATTGGCCGGGGGCGGAGCCGCAAGCTCAGCCGCTGTCGCCTGAGAGGCGATAGGGGCTGGCGCGTAGACGGCATAAAGGAGGAGAGTAATGCAGAGATTTGTGAATAACCCCGACGAGGTGGTTGAGGATACGGTGAAAGGCTTCGTCAAGGCCCATCGCGACATCGTGCGCCTCGCGGATAATCCGCGTGTCGTCGTTGCCAGGGGCGCGCCGGTCGCCGGCAAGGTCGGTGTTGTCACGGGTGGCGGCTCCGGCCATGAGCCGGCCTTTATCGGCTACACCGGCCGCAACATGCTGGATGCCGTCGCCGTTGGCGAATTGTTTTCATCACCCACGGCCAAGAGCTTTCACGACGCGATCCGCGAAGCCAATGGCGGCAGGGGCGTGATCGTGCTCTACGGCAATTATGCCGGGGACAATATGAATGTGAAGATGGCGACAAAACTCGCCGCCAAAGACGGCATCGAGATCGCCACCGTCGTCGCCAATGACGATGTGTGTTCCGCTGCCCCCGAGGAGCGTGAGAAACGCCGCGGTGTCGCTGGCGAAATCTTCATGTGGAAGATCGGCGGCGCCAAGGCGGCAAGCGGCGCTTCGCTGGAGGAGGTGCGCGCCACCGCCCAGAAGGCCATCGACAATTGCCGCTCCATCGGCGTCGGTCTCGGCCCCTGCACCCTGCCGGCGGTCGGCCATCCCAACTTCCAGATCGAACCGGGCACGATGGAAGTGGGCATAGGCCACCACGGCGAACCCGGCGTTCGCGTCGAGAAGCTGAAATCCGCCGCTGATGTGGCGAAGGACATGTGCAAGATCGTGCTCGATGATCACAACCTGCCGGCCGGCAGCGAGGTGGCGGTGCTGGTCTCCGGGCTTGGCGCGACGCCCGTCAACGAACTCTACATCCTCAACGACACGATAGAATCCGAGATTTCGGCGCGTGGCCTGAAAATCCACAAAACCTATATCGGCAACTATTTCACGTCGCTTGAGATGGTGGGCGCGACTTTGACCGTGATGGCGCTGGATGACGAGCTGAAACCGCTGCTCGATGCCGAAGCGCTTTGCACCGTTATGCTGTGAGGAGAAAATTCATGCAGTCTTTTCAGAACGCCAGGGCCGGCGACATCGTTCTCTCCATGGCCGAAAGCATCATCGAAAACCGCGCCTATCTCAGCGAGATCGACGGCAAGATCGGCGATGGCGACCATGGCGTGAACATGGCCAAGGGATTCGGCCTGGCGGCGGACCGGCTTAGAGGGCAGGACGCCTCGCTTGCCAAGGCGCTCGATACGCTCGGCACGATCCTGATGACGGAAATCGGCGGTTCCATGGGGCCTCTTTATGGGGTGATGTTTACGCAATTCGCCGAGAAAATCGAAAATGCCGAGGTTATCGATGCACCGTCCTTCAGCAGAATGCTGCATGCCGGCCTCGAAGGCGTCAGTTCCATCGGCTCGGCCAAGGTGGGCGACAAGACGCTGCTGGATACGCTGGTGCCGGCGGTGACGGCATTCGACACCGCCACCGCCTCGGGCGCGTCATTCCACGATGCTGCCGCAGCCCTTGTCGCTGCCGCCGAAACCGGCAGGGATTCGACCATCAATCTCGTTGCGAAGATCGGCCGCGCCAGCCGTCTCGGCGAGCGCTCGCTCGGTGTTCTCGATGCCGGCGCCACCTCCTGCGCGCTCATCCTGCGCAGCCTTGCCGAAGGCGCACAGGCCAGATTGCAATCTTGAAAACAGGACATGTCGGCTGAAGCCCACGAGGCTCGCACGCGAATAACGGGAGACACCGAAATGAGAATTGTCGCGGGCGCTGACAGCGCCGGAAAACCCCTGCTGGATGCGGTGCTCGCCCATCTTTCCGGCAGGCAAGGGCTGACCGTCGTGGATCGAAGTCAGGACGGATTTTATGCCGATCTGGCCGAAGCCGTGGCCGGCAGCATCATCGCCGGTGAATTCGATCGCGGCCTCTTGTTTTGCGGAACCGGTATCGGCGTCTGCATTTCCGCCAACAAGGTGCCCGGCATCCGAGCCGCCTTGACCCACGACACATATTCCGCCGAACGCGCGGCGAAATCCAACAACGCCCAGATCATCACCATGGGCGCCCGCGTGATCGGACCGGAACTGGCGAAAGCCATCGTCGACATCTGGCTGGCATCGGATTTCGATCCGAAAGGATCGTCGGCGAAAAACGTGGAGGCGATCAACCGTCTCGATGCATGCCGGTAAGCCATAGGTGCTTGACCGGGCCGGCCCGGCGAAGCTGACTGTTTGCATTGCTGGCATCATCTGTGCTTTTGTCACGCGCAAACCCGCAGCACAGGGGCTCGAAAATGGCGAACCGAAATAGTGTCGATCATCTCGTTTTGCCGGTACAGTCTCTTGCCGTGGCGAAAGACCGCCTTGAGCTTCTCGGCTTCACCGTCGCGCCGGAGGCTCTCCATCCCTTCGGAACGCAGAATGCCTGCGTTTTCTTCACGGACGGCACCTATCTGGAACCGCTCGCGATTGCTGACCCGGCTAAATATAATGAATCGGTGAACAGGGGCGACGTGTTCACCGGTAGGGATCGGGCCTTTCGGCAGCGTCATGGCGAGGAGGGTTTTTCGGCCCTGGTGGCAAGAAGCGAAAGCGCCATTGCCGATCATGACAGGTTTTCCGCATCCGGCTTCTCGGCAGGCGATATCTTTGAATTTTCACGGCCCGTGCGGATGCCGGATGGTTCAGAGAGTGAGGCGGCATTCCGGCTGGCATTCGCAGCGAGCGGCGCGGCTTCGGATTTCTTTCTGTTCAGCTGCCAGCGATTGCTGGCTTTGCCGAACGACCGGGCGGCGCTGGAGCGCCACGCCAATGGTGCTTCCGGCCTCAGCGAGATCGTTCTGTTTTCCGGTGGCGATCAGAACGCAGTCCGTCTGATCGAAACGGTATTTGCCTGTGAGGAGGAGATGTCTCCAGATGGAGATATTATTTTTGCGACCGGCAACGCGCACATCAGGCTGAACCAAAAACCGGCCTTCAGCGAAAGCCTGCCCAATTCTCCGAATGGCCTGCACGGCGCAGGCATCGTCTTTTCCGTTGACGATCTTGCCGTGACAGAAGCGGTGCTTGCTGCTAATGGCGTCTTCAGCGCAGAAGCGGACGGCCGTCTTGTGGTGTCCGCCGCGCCCGGTCAGGGCGTTGCATTCGCCTTCGAGGAAAAATGATGAGCGTTACGAACAATCTCAAAGTCACCGCCGGCGACGGCGCCAATTCGGTTTCCTTTTCCAACAGCGAGCGATTTTCTCTGATTGCCGGCCCCTGCCAGATGGAAAGCCGGGAACATGCTTTCATGATCGCCGGTGTCCTGAAGGAGCTTTGCGACAAGCTGGGGATCGGGCTCGTTTATAAGTCGTCCTTCGACAAGGCGAACCGTACGTCGCTTTCCGGCAAACGCGGCATCGGCCTTGACAGCGCTATGCAGGTTTTCGCCGATCTCAAGAAGGAATTCGGCTTTCCTGTTCTGACCGACATTCACACCGAAGAACAATGCGCCATCGTGTCCGAAGTGGTGGATGTGCTGCAAATCCCGGCCTTTCTCAGCCGCCAGACCGATCTTCTCGTCGCCGCCGCGAAAACCGGCCGCGTTATCAACGTCAAGAAGGGCCAGTTTCTCGCCCCCTGGGACATGAAGAACGTGCTGGCCAAGCTGAATGAGAGCGGCAATCCGAATGTGCTTCTGTGCGAGCGCGGCGCCTCCTTCGGTTACAACACGCTTGTTTCCGACATGCGCTCGCTGCCGATCATGGCTTCGCTCGGCGCGCCTGTTGTCTTTGACGCCACGCATTCGGTTCAGCAGCCGGGCGGGCAGGGCGGTTCCACGGGCGGCCAGCGCGAATTCGTCGAGACGCTCGCGCGGGCGGCGGTTGCTGTCGGTGTCGCCGGGCTCTTCATCGAAACCCATGAGGACCCGGACAATGCACCGTCGGACGGCCCCAACATGGTTCATCTGAAGGACATGCCGAAACTGCTCGAAAAGCTGCTTGCTTTCGACGCCATCACCAAAGCCTGAGGGGCGGAGGCGTTACGGCGAGCACAGTCTGTGCCAATCGATTTTAATGGCGGGCGCGCCGTTTCTGCCACCCGTCGTCATTGTAATTTCTTCACCATCGTCTAAGACAGGCGACGGAAAATATCTGTTCCATTCCCAAGGGAGAGACCATGACTGCCATTACCGATATCATCGCGCGCGAAATCCTCGACAGCCGCGGCAACCCGACCGTTGAAGTCGATGTTTACCTCGAAGACGGCTCCATGGGCCGTGCCGCCGTTCCTTCGGGCGCCTCCACCGGCGCGCATGAGGCGGTTGAGCTGCGCGATGGCGGCAAGCGTTATCTCGGCAAGGGCGTGGAAAAGGCGGTCGAAGCCGTCAATACGGAAATCTTCGACGCCATCGGCGGTTTCGATGCCGAGAACCAGATCCAGATCGACCAGATGATGATCGCGCTCGACGGCACGCCGAACAAGTCGCGCATCGGCGCCAACGCCATCCTCGGCGTATCGCTCGCTGTCGCCAAGGCTGCTGCCGAAGCCTCCGGCCTGCCGCTTTACCGTTATGTCGGCGGCCCGAACGCACATCTGCTGCCGGTTCCGATGATGAACATCATCAATGGCGGCGCGCATGCCGATAACCCCATCGACTTCCAGGAATTCATGATCCTGCCGGTCGGCGCGGAAAACATCCGCGAAGCCGTGCGCATGGGTTCTGAAGTGTTCCATACGCTGAAGAAAGAACTGGCGGCACAGGGTCACAACACCAATGTCGGCGACGAGGGCGGTTTCGCACCGGGTCTCGAAAGCGCACCGGCCGCGCTCGATTTCATCATGAAGTCGATTGAAAAGGCCGGCTACCGCCCGGGCGACGACATGTTCGTCGGTCTCGACTGTGCCTCGACCGAATTCTTCAAGGACGGAAAATACGTTCTCGAAGGCGAAGGCCGCACGCTGGAATCGGGCGCAATGGCGGAATATCTGGCGGAACTCGTTGCCAAGTACCCGATCATTTCCATCGAAGACGGCATGGCCGAAGACGACTGGGAAGGCTGGAAGACGCTGACCGATCTCATCGGCAACAAGTGCCAGCTCGTCGGCGACGATCTCTTCGTCACCAACTCCGCGCGTCTGCGCGACGGCATCAAGATGGGTGTCGCAAACTCCATCCTCGTCAAGGTCAACCAGATCGGTTCGCTCTCCGAGACGCTGGATGCGGTCGAGACGGCGCACAAGGCCGGTTACACCGCCGTCATGTCGCACCGTTCGGGCGAAACGGAAGATTCCACCATCGCCGATCTCGCTGTTGCGACGAACTGCGGTCAGATCAAGACCGGCTCGCTCGCCCGTTCCGACCGGCTCGCAAAGTACAACCAGCTGATCCGCATCGAGGAAATGCTGGGCCCGCAGGCTGCCTACGCTGGCCGTTCGATCCTGCGCGGTTAATTCGCGTTCGGGTTTCTTGATGTGGCCCGCTGCCTGTCGGGCTCGTTTAAGCGGCGAGTGGTATGGTCCGCACTCCGTCACCCCGGACTTGTGTGGACGTATTGTGGTTTACTTGATGCATAGGCCGGGATGCGCATCCCGGCCTATGCAGGCAGGCGGCCGTATTTCCGGACTGGTTTACGCAGC